>NZ_JBLUPX010000029.1:0-46666 GCF_048068235.1 Pseudomonas sp. NY15364
ATCGCCGTGAGGATCGCAGTTATCCGCGAGCGGTCAAACCCAAGCCGTCCAAGTATCCGACCAGAAATAAAAATGCCAGTCAGCTTAACTGACTGGCATTAGCCCGAAGGCGGCTTTCTGTCTGGCATCAAGCCTGCGGGCGCATGTGCGGGAACAGGATGACGTCACGGATCGACGGCGAGTTGGTCAGCAACATCACCAGGCGGTCGATGCCGATGCCCTCACCAGCGGTAGGCGGCATACCGTACTCCAGAGCGCGGACGAAGTCGGCGTCGTAGTGCATGGCTTCGTCGTCACCGGCGTCTTTCTCGGCCACCTGGGCCAGGAAGCGTTCAGCCTGGTCTTCGGCGTCATTGAGCTCGGAGTAGGCGTTGGCGATCTCGCGGCCACCGATGAACAGCTCGAAGCGGTCGGTGACGTTGGGGTTCTGGTCGTTGCGGCGGGCCAGCGGCGATACCTCGAACGGATACTCGGTAATGAAGTGCGGCTGCTCCAGCTTGCTCTCCACCAGCTCTTCGAAAATCATCACCTGCAGCTTGCCCAGGCCTTCATGGCCGAGCACTTTGGCGCCGGCCTTCTTGGCGATGGCGCGGGCCTTGTCTACATCCTGCAGGTCGGCAGCGGTCAGTTCGGGGTTGTACTTGAGGATCGAATCGAACACCGACAGACGCGCGAACGGCTCGCCGAAGTGGAACACCTTGTCGCCGTACGGCACGTCGGTGCTACCGAGAACAGCCTGAGCCAGCTCGCGGAACAGCTCCTCGGTCAGGTCCATGTTGTCTTCGTAGTCGGCGTAGGCCTGGTAGAACTCGAGCATGGTGAACTCGGGGTTGTGCCGGGTCGAGACGCCTTCGTTACGGAAGTTGCGGTTGATCTCGAAGACCTTTTCAAAACCACCGACCACCAGACGCTTGAGGTACAGCTCCGGCGCGATGCGCAGGAACATGGCCATGTCCAACGCGTTGTGGTGGGTCTCGAACGGTTTGGCCGCAGCACCGCCAGGGATGGTCTGCAGCATCGGTGTTTCCACCTCGAGGAAGTCACGCTCGGCAAGGAACTTGCGGATATGAGCGATGACCTGCGAACGCACCCGGAAGGTGTCACGCACTTCTTCGTTGACGATCAGGTCGACGTAGCGCTGGCGATAGCGCTGTTCGGTATCGGTCAGGCCGTGGTGCTTGTCCGGCAGCGGACGCAGCGATTTGGTCAGCAGACGTACGCTGGTCATCTCGACGTACAGGTCGCCCTTGCCAGAACGGGCCAGGGTACCTTCGGCGGCGATGATGTCGCCCATGTCCCAGGTCTTGACCGCTGCCAGGGTTTCTTCCGGCAAGGTCTTGCGGTTGACGTAGACCTGGATACGGCCAGTCATGTCCTGAATGACCATGAAAGCGCCACGATTGAGCATGATGCGCCCGGCAACCTTGACCGGAATGGCAGCGGCTTCCAGTTCTTCCTTGGTCTTGTCGACATACTGTTTCTGCAGGTCGGCGCAGTAGTTGTCGCGGCGGAAGTCGTTGGGGAAGGCGTTACCCTGCTCACGGATGGCAGCAAGCTTTTCCTTGCGCAGTGCAATCAGCTTGTTTTCTTCCTGTTGCAGTTCGTTCTGGTCGCGTTGTTGGTCGCTCATGGTCGTTTTATCTGCCTGGCGTGTATATGCAAATGGGGTTTGGCAGGAGCCAGCTGGTCGCGAAGAGCATCGCCAGCACGCCGACTCCTAAAGGATTGCGGTTAAAGGCCCTGCTTGAGGCTGGCCTCGAGATAGCCGTCGAGGTCGCCATCGAGGACTTTCTGGCAGTCGCTACGCTCGACGCCGGTACGCAGGTCCTTGATGCGCGAGTCATCGAGCACGTAGGAGCGGATCTGATGACCCCAGCCGATATCGGACTTGCTGTCTTCCAGCGCCTGCGAAGCCGCGTTGCGCTTTTGCATCTCCAGCTCGTACAACTTGGCCCGCAGCATCTTCATGGCGGTGTCCTTGTTGGCGTGCTGGGAGCGTTCGTTCTGACACGCGACCACGGTGTTGGTCGGCACGTGGGTGATACGCACCGCCGAGTCGGTGGTGTTGACGTGCTGACCACCGGCGCCGGAGGAGCGGTAGGTGTCGATGCGCAGGTCGGCCGGGTTGATCTCGATCTCGACCTTGTCGTCGATCTCGGGCGAGACGAACACTGCCGAGAACGAGGTGTGGCGACGCGCGCCGGAGTCGAACGGGCTCTTGCGCACCAGGCGGTGCACGCCGCTCTCGGTGCGCAGCCAGCCGAAGGCATATTCGCCCTTGATGTGCACGGTGGCACCCTTGATGCCGGCGACTTCACCCTCGGACAGTTCGATGATGGTGGCGTCAAAGCCGCGCTTGTCGGCCCAGCGCAGGTACATGCGCAGGAGGATGTTGGCCCAGTCCTGCGCCTCGGTGCCGCCGGAACCGGCCTGGATGTCCAGGTAGCAGTTGTTCGGGTCCATCTCGCCGCTGAACATGCGGCGGAATTCCAGCTTCTCGAGGATTTCGCGCAGGCGGTCGACTTCGGCGGCGATATCGTTCACGGCGCCTTCGTCGTTTTCTTCGGCAGCCATTTCCAGCAGGTCTTTGGAATCGGCCAGGCTGCCGGTGAGGTCGTCGATGGTTTCGACGATCTGCGCCAGCATGGCGCGCTCACGGCCCAGCGCTTGCGCGTACTCGGGCTTGTTCCAGACGCTGGCGTCTTCCAGTTCGCGGTTTACTTCGACCAGACGATCATGCTTGTGATCGTAGTCAAAGATACCCCCGAATTGACTGGGTTCGCTCGGACAGGTCCTTGATGGCGTTGAGGATCGGATTGATTTCCATGGTAGTCGGCGCTCGCGGCAAATCGGACGGAAAAGCCGGCGATTATACCCGAGCCAGCCCAGGCTGGCAGCCCACTATCGGCAGGTGATCACAGCTCAATGGATCAACGGCGCACTATACTGGTCACACAGCCGATTGCAGTGGCCTACTCGGGAATCAAAACATGCCCCCAGCGCAAAGCATGCGTAGCCATATCGCCCTCTTCGTTGCCCTTCTGGTCTGCGCCCTCAGCTGGCTTCTGGGCACACTGATCGGCCAGTACACCAGCCAGCAGATTCGCGAGGACGTGGGCCGCAACATGGCCGAGGTGTCCTATGCAATGGTTGATCGCCTGGATCGCGACATGGCCTCGCGCGCTGCGGTGCTGAAGGTGCTCGGCAACCTGCAGGCGTTGCGTCAGCCCGATGACATCGCCGAGGTGCGGCGCCTGCTCGACAGCCTGCAGAAGGAAATCCCCAGCATCGCCTGGATCGGCTTCACCGACCCGCACGGCCTGGTGCTGGCCTCCAGCAACGGCATATTGGAAAACGTCAGCATTGCGCAGAGGCCGGTCTATCTGGAGGGGCGCAACGGACTGTTCATCGGTGACGTGCATGAAGCGGTACTGCTGGCCAAGCTGCTGCCCAACCCAAGCGGCGAAGCGATGAAATTCGTCGACATCAGCCTGCCGATCTTCGCCAGCGACGGCAGCCTGGCCGGCGTTTTGGCCAGCCACCTGTCCTGGGCCTGGGCCGACGAGGTGCGCGAGTCGATTCTCGGCCCGAGCCAGGACCGACATCTGGTCGAATTCTTCGTCATTGGTCAGGATCGCGGCATCCTGCTTGGCCCGCAGGAAATGATCGGCCAGAAACTGGAGCTTCCGGCACTGGAAGGGCTGAAACCTGGACAAAGTCGCTGGCAAGTGCAGCAGTGGCCAGACGGTAACGACTACCTCACCGGCCTGACCCTGAGCCAGGGCCATCAGGACTACCCAGGGCTAGGCTGGACAGTGGTGGCGCGGCAATCGCTCGAGGTCGCCGATGCCCCTGCGCAGAACCTGCTGCAAAGCATCTTGCTCTGGGGCAGCGGCCTGGCACTGGTATTCGCGGTGATCGGCTGGTTGGTCAGCAGCTACTTCACCCGGCCACTGCGCGACATCGCTAACGCAGCAGACCGTCTCAGCGCGGGTGAAATCACCGAAATCCCCGAGCTGCGGGGTAGCCGTGAAATTCATCAGCTGAGTCAATCCATCCGTCACCTGGTGGAAAGCCTGACCCTGCAGCAGACCGCGCTGGGCATGATGGAAAGCCTCGCTCACCACGACGCGCTAACCGGCCTGCCCAACCGCATGGCGCTGGAGAAATTTCTGCCTCAGGCCCAACAACGAAGCCGCCTGCAGCATGGATGCCTGGCCCTGCTCTATCTCGACCTCGATGGTTTCAAACCAGTCAATGACACCCATGGCCATATAGCAGGGGATCATCTGCTACGAGAGGTAGCCCAACGTCTGCGCGGCTGCCTGCGTGACGGCGACATGGTCTCGCGCCTGGGCGGCGACGAGTTTCTCATGGTGCTGCAAGTGCCGGGACAGGATGCACAGCATCACGCCCACCAGGTGGCCGAGCGCGTGATCACTGCACTCGGCCAGCCGGTACTGCTGGAAGTCGGCGAGGTGCGCATCGGCTGCAGCGTCGGCGGAGCACTCTGGCCTGAGGACCACATCGAGCTCAGCGTCGTCCTGCAACTGGCTGACGAGGCGCTGTACAAAGCCAAAAACGGTGGGCGTAATCGCGCGATATTCCACAGCAGCCAGGAAACCAGCCTCAGCTGAGCGCGGGCTCGGTTACCCGGGTCGCCTGTCGTTGCGGCTGCGCGTCCTCGTTGATCAACTGCGCTGCCTTCTCGGCGATCATCAATACCGGCGAGCAGGTGTTGCCCGAGGTGATGCTCGGCATGATCGACGCATCGACCACGCGCAAGCCGGCGATGCCATGCACGCGCAAGCGGGCATCGACCACGGCCTCACGCCCCTGCCCCATCGCACAGGTACCCACCGGGTGGAAGATGGTGGTGCCGATCTCGCCTGCCGCACGCTGCAGATCCTCCTCGCTGCGATAGTCCGGGCCGGGCTTGTACTCCTGAGGTCGGTAACCGGCCAATGCCGGTGCAGCGACGATACGCCGGGTCAGGCGAATGGCGTCGGCGGCCACACGCAGATCCCGCTCGTCACTGAGGTAGTTGGGGCGAATCAGCGGGGCGACGCTGGCATCGACCGAGGCGATTTCGACGCTACCACGGCTGTGCGGGCGCAGGTTGCACACCGAGGCGGTGAACGCCGGGAAGTCGTGCAAGGGCTCACCAAAGCGCTCCAGTGACAAGGGTTGAACGTGATACTGCAGGTTGGCGCGCGCCTGCCCGGGGTCGGACTTGGCGAAGGCGCCAAGCTGGCTGGGCGCCATCGACAGCGGCCCGCTGCGCTTGAGCAGGTATTCCAGGCCCATGCCCAGCTTGCCCCAGGGCATGGCCGCGATGCGATTGAGCGTCTTCACGCCCTCCACCTGATAGATCAAGCGCAACTGCAGGTGATCCTGCAGGTTGCTGCCAACACCTGGCAGCTCGTGCCTGACGCCGATGCCCAGCTTTTCCAGTAGCGGCCTTGGGCCGATGCCGGAGCGCTGCAGCAAGGCCGGCGAGCCGATGGCGCCAGCACACAGGATGATCTCGCGACGCGCCGCAACGCGCAGCGCACGGCCCTGACAACGCAGGTGCAGCGCACTGGCGCGCCCGTCCTCCAGCTCCAGACGCTCGGCCTCGGCGCCAGTCAGTACCTGCAGATTAGGGCGCTGGCGGATATCTCGTAGAAACGCCTTGGAAGCATTCCAGCGCACGCCACGTTTCTGGTTGACCTGAAAGTAACTGCAGCCTTCGTTGTCTCCACCGTTGAAATCTTCGACGCTGGCAATGCCACTTTGCGCCGCGGCACCACGGAAGGCTTCGAGAATTTCCCAGGACAGACGCTGACGCTCGACCCGCCACTCGCCATCACCACCGTGCAGTTCGCTGGTGCCGGAAAAATGATTCTCCGAGCGTTTGAACAACGGCAACACATCACGCCAGGCCCAACCCGGATTGCCCGCGGCGGCCCAGCCATCGTAGTCGGCAGCCTGGCCGCGCATGTAGATCATGCCGTTGATCGAGGAGCTGCCGCCGAGCACACGGCCACGCGGGTATTTCAGCGAGCGGCCCTGCAGGCCGGGATCGGCCTCGGTGTTGTAGCACCAGTCAGTGCGCGGATTGCCGATGCAGTAGAGATAGCCGACCGGGATATGAATCCAGGGATAGTTGTCGCGCCCACCCGCCTCGATCAGCAACACGCTGACGCCAGGGTCGGCGGAAAGCCGATTGGCCAGCAGGCAGCCGGCCGGGCCGGCGCCGACGATCAGATAGTCATAGGCATCCGATGGCGCTTGCGACATAAGCATCCTCGCGTGTCGTTCTTGTCATTGGCCAACAGCCTAAAACAAGCCGGGCGCGAGGATGAATGATCTTTTGGTCTGAGGCGGCGCGTCAGACGCGCTGCGCCTCGATACGCACCTGAGCTTCCAGCTCGCTCTTCAGTGCAGGTGCCAGCTGTAGCTGACGCGCCAGTTCTTCGAGGTAAGCGCGCTCCATGAAGTGCTCTTCGTCGACCATCAGCACGCTGGCCAGGTACATTTCGGCGGCCATTTCCGGGGTCGTTGCGGCGCGTGCCACATCGGCAGGATCCAGCGGCTTGTTCAGTTCGGTGTGCAGCCAGGTCTGCAGTTCGCCGTCCTGCGCGAGCTTGCCCAACTCCTCTTCGATCAACTGACGCTCACGCTCATCGACATGACCATCGGCCTTGGCCGCCGCCACCAGTGCCTTGAGAATGGCGCGGCTGTGCTGCTCGACTTGCGGCGCCGGCAAACGATCCAGGGTTTGCGGCTCGACCGGCTGCGCACCACCCTGCTGGGCTTGCTGCGCCTGCCAGTTGCCATAGGCCTTGTACGCCATCACGCCGAGCGCGGCCAGACCACCATAGGTCAGCGCCTTGCCGCCCATCTTTCGCGCCTTCTTGCTGCCCAGCAGCAGGCCGACCGCACCGGCCGCCAACGCGCCGCCACCGGCGCCCGAGAGCAGACTGCCCAGGCCTCCGCCAGAGAGCAGACCGCCTAGACCGCCTGCCTGCTGCCCCAGAGGGCTCTTCGCCGCAGGTTTTTGCATGGCCTGCTGGCCGGCCTTGAGCAGTTGGTCGAGCAGATTACTGGTGTTCATCACGAACTCTCCTGAAAAATAGGCACCGGAACATCCGACCCCGGAAAGCACCGGGAAATCCCGTGGCTCTTCAACCGACAGCGGTTGAACGGACGTGAATTTCTAGCAGAGTTCGCCCCAACCAGCCGGGCATATTGGTAACGCCGAATTTCATAACCGTCGCACTCAGCGCGGGGCGATGTGCGCCACCATCAGTTGCACGGTTTCATTGCCACGAAACTCGTTGAGGTCGAGTTTGTACGCCACTTCGGCCCAACGCAGCGTCGGATTGGGCCAGACCTCGCGATCGATGTTGAAGGCGATACCGTCGAGTTGCACGCTGCCGCACTCGGTCTTGAGTACAAGCTTCAGGTGACGCTCACCGACGATGCGCTGATTGACGATCTGAAACACGCCATGGAACAGCGGTTCGGGAAAATGCTGCCCCCAGGGCCCGGCGTTGCGCAGAGCGCGGGCCAGTTCCAGGTGGAACTCAGTGGCATCGAGCTGCCCGTCTGAGAGCAGGCGGCCAGTCAGGTCGTCCTCGCACAACTGGCGCCGTACCTCGGCGTCGAAGGCGACGGCGAAGGCGCCGAAATTCTCCTGCGGCAGCGACATCCCGGCAGCCATGGCATGCCCGCCGAACTTGCTGATCAGCCCCGGATGACGCGCCGCCACGGCGTCCAGCGCATCGCGGATATGCAGCCCCGGCACCGAACGCGCCGAGCCCTTGAGCATGCCCTCGCCAGCATCGGCGAAGGCGATGGCCGGACGGTGATAGCGCTCTTTCAGGCGCGAAGCGAGGATGCCGATCACGCCCTGGTGCCAGTCCGGCTCGAACAGGCACAAGCCGAATGGCATGTCGTCCAGTGACAGGTCCTTGAGCTGGGCCAGCGCCTCGCGCTGCATGCCCTGCTCGATGGCCTTGCGATCCTGGTTGAGCTGGTCGAGCTGCACCGCCATATCGCGGGCCAGCGCCTCATCGTCGCAGAGCAGGCATTCGATGCCGAGGCTCATGTCATCCAGGCGCCCGGCCGCATTCAGCCGAGGGCCGAGGATGAAACCGAGATCAGTGGAGGTGATACGCCGATGATCGCGCCCGGCTACTTCGAGAATCGCCCGCAGGCCCGGCCTTGCCCGGCCGGCACGAATGCGCGCCAGGCCCTGGTGCACCAGGATGCGGTTGTTGGCATCCAGCGGTACCACGTCGGCGACACTGCCCAGCGCCACCAAGTCGAGCAGCTCGCCCAGATTCGGCTCCTGCCGGCTGGCAAACCAGCCGATCTCGCGCAGCCGCGCGCGCAGCGCCAACAGCACATAGAACATCACGCCGACACCAGCCATGGCCTTGCTCGGAAACTCGCAACCCGGCTGATTGGGGTTGACGATGGCATCGGCCGCCGGCAGCTCCGGCCCAGGCAGGTGGTGGTCGGTGACCAGCACCTTGAGCCCTGCGGCCTTGGCGGCCGCCACACCGTCGACGCTGGAGATGCCGTTGTCGACGGTGAGCAACAAGTCGGGCTGGCGCTCAAGCGCCACGGCGACGATCTCCGGGGTCAGGCCGTAGCCATACTCGAAACGATTCGGCACCAGGTAATCCACATGCGCCGCGCCGAGCAGGCGCAGGCCGAGTACACCGACCGAGCTGGCAGTGGCACCATCGGCATCGAAGTCACCGACGATAAGAATGCGCTGACGCTGCTCAAGCGCCTGCACCAGCAGTTCGACCGCGGCGTCGATGCCCTTGAGCTGCCGGTACGGGATCAGCCGCGCCAGCCCCTTGTCCAGCTCCTCGGCAGACTGCACACCGCGGGCGGCGTAGAGACGGGTCAGCAAAGGCGGCAGATTGCCCAGGTCAGGCAGTTGTGCGGGTAAGGGACGGGCTTCGATACGCATCTTGGGTCTTTTCATGTAGGGCGGGTGCAACCCGCCACAGGTGATCTGGCGGGTTACACCCGCCCTACAGCATCAGATTTCGTGGGGTGGACGACGCTTCATCCGTCCACCTTGCGCACGCGTAGGGTGGACGAAAACAGCGTCGTCCACCCTACGCAGATCGCAGATTCAACGCTCGCCAGCGAGCCACTCAATAGGAATCTCGTGCTGACCGCGCTCGTCGGTGACGAACAACTCGCCATCGCTGATCATGACGCTCCAGTTCAGCGAACGCGGCATGTCCAGCGCCAGGTCGGCCAGCGCCTCCTGGCCGAGAGCGACCACGTTGATGTTCTTCAGGCTGCGCACCGGGTCCAGGCACTTGCCCTGCCACACGCGCAGGTTGCCGTAGGCCACCAGGCTGAATTTTTCGGTACGCCGCGAGCACCAGGTGATGCGCTCGCTGTCGGGCTGGCCGACTTCGATCCAGTGCAGCACGCGATCGTCCAGGCTCTTTTCCCACAGCGCCGGCTCGTCAACGTCCGACAGGCCGCGACCGAACGTCAGTTGCTCGTGGTAGAACAGCGCATAGGCAATCAGCCGCGCGGCCAGGCGCTCTTCGGTCTCGGACGGGTGGCGAGCGACGGTGAAACGCAGGTTTTCATAAACGCTGCGATCCATGTCGGTGAGGTTCAGTTCGATCTTGTAGGTGGTCGATGGCAGGGCCATGGCGGGCTTCTTGGCTGGTCGAAAGAGCGCAAGTCTAACGCGAATGCATGGCCCACGCCGACCTTCAACAGGTCATACGGCAGATAACGATCCAGCGCCAGCGCCGCCAGGCTGTAGCTCTTGCCGGTAACGGGCGGGCCGGAAATCTGGCTCAGCGGATGGTGTGCAGCATTGGCCAGCGCCTGGCACTGGGCAGCGCTGAGCTGCGCCGGCAGGCGCTGCGGCCTGCTGGTCGAGCCTGCCGTCTGCACAGGAGGTGTTTCGCCGAGCAGCTGCAACAAGGCCGGCGACAGTACCTCGGCATCCTGCAGCAGTTGCAGCTCATGGGCGATGCCACGGCTACCGCTGCCGCGCGGCACCAGGGCGACGAAGGCACCGGCCTGCAGCGACAGGCTGCGGCGACGCTGAGCCTTGGCCAAGGTCTCGACATCTGCCAATTGCGGGAAACTCGCCGCTTCACTGACGTCACCCACCTGCGTATTGCGCTCTACCCAGGCCAGCAACTGCCCCAGGGAGGCATCATCGAGCGGGCCTGTCGGCAGCGGCAGTCCGTCGAGGCTATCACTGCCGTTCTCATCGAACAGACGGCGCAGCAAGCGCCAATTGCCATGGGCGCGCTGCACGTCGATGGCGAGCATCTGGCTCTGCCCGTCGGCCGTTGCCTGCAGGCTGGCCTCGTAATAGAACAGCGGGCCGCAAATCGTCTGCGCGGCACCGGTTTCCAGTTGCAGCCGGCCACAGACCGGCAGCACGCCGTAGAGCAGTTGCAGCTCGCGTTGATACAGCGCCTGCGCCTCGGCCAGACTGCGGCCCAGTTCGGCCGCCAATGGCAGCAACGGCAAGCCTCCGCTGGCCAATTCCTCACGCCCATCGAGCCAGGCCCAGCGATTGGCGGGCAGCTTGCTCAGGTTGTCCAGATCCAGGTCGCGACTGTCGGCCAGGTAGCAGCTGCGATAGAAGCCGAGCAGCTGGCGGGCGTGAGGGTGAGCCATCAGTTACCTGCGTAGCGCGCCCAGAGTGCTTCGAATTCACGGCCATAGGCCGCGACCAGCTGCGGATGATCGATCACCAGCAGGTTTTCCTCGTTGCTGGTGGTGGCGCTGCGCGTCCAGTTGAAGCTGCCGTTGAGCAGCAGGCGCCCGTCGAACAGGGCGAACTTGTGATGCATGTGGAAGGGTCCGGCATCGATGCGCAGCGGCACGCCCTTGTCGCGCAGCCACTGGATATCGCTGCCCTCGTCGAACTGCTTTTCGTTGTCGGTGATCACCCGCACGGCAATGCCGCGTTGATGGCAGGCAAGCACCTCCTCGCTGAGCTGATCGTCGGAGATGGTGTAGACGCAAATCTCCACGCTCTTGCGCGCCTGGCGGCAAAGCTCGCGGATCTTGCGCCGGCAACTCTCGCCCGGGCTGAAGTGAGCGCTGGCATGTTCCACGCGCGGCGCGCTACCGACGCTGTCGAGGGTCTTGATCACCTGTTCCAGCCATTTCAGCGCCGGCTCGACGTTTTCCGCTTCGCGCATCAACTCGCGGGCCAGGGCGAAGGCGCGGTTGCGCATGAAGCGCACCTGATCGGCGCTCAGTTCGCTACCCAGTTGACGCAGTTCGTCGCGCTCCTCATTGCTCAGGCGCAGGTCGGCCAGGCTGTCGCGCAGTTGCTGGTCGAGGCGATTGAAGTCCATGAAAAATCCCTTTTATCGATGACTACGACGGCTTAATGCAGCGTAGAGAACGCCGCAAAAAGCCCCCGCCAGGTGGTATTCGAAAGAAACGCCAGCACGCGGCAGCAGCCCGAAGAACCAGCCGCCGTAGAGGAAGAACACCAGCACAGCTAACAGCAGATCGAGCAGGCTGCGCTCAAACCAGGCGCGTGCCAGGAGCAGCCCCCATAAACCGAACAGCCAGCCACTGGCCCCGACATGCAGGCCGGTACGACCGAACAGCCAGACCAGCACGCCACTGCCGATGATGATAAAGGCGCTGGCGAAGAAGAAATCGCGGCGCGAGCGCAGCAGCACCAGGCTGCCGAGCACCAGCAGACCGCTGAGGTTGCTCAGCAGATGCGCCCAGCTGCCATGCAGCCAGGGCGCGAGGAGAATGCCGGGCAGCGCCTCGATATGCCGAGGCAACAGTCCCCAGACATTCAGGGCGCCCCCGAGGGCGCCATTGAACAGTTGCACCAGCAGCATCGCGCCGCTGATCACCAACAGCGGACGCAACTCGATCAGCCAGCCTCGCCTCACGGCGCCCCGTTATCCGAGGCGTCGCTGCGCTGCTCCTGGCCCAGCAGCGTGCCAAGGTCACGCAGTTGGGTGGAGATTTCCAGCATGCGGTTATGGGTGCGCAAATCGATGTCGATCTTCTTGTCCATCGCCTTGATCAGCGGCAGAAAGCTGTTTTCCAGGCTATCGGCCAGGTTCTCGAGCAATTTTTGCGTGCCCGGTTGCGGCGGCGCGATCACCTCCACCTGCGGGCGCAGTTTACCGAGGCTATCCAGCCCGGCCAGCAGTTGCTCCCAGGGAATACCCGGCGCTTCGCTGGCCGGCGTCTTGCCGGCCCCCAGACCGCGCACGCTCTCGACCAGGTCGTTGAGCTGCGCTACCACGCGTCCTCCAACGTCCGTATCGCTGCCGCCCATGGCCTTGTTACGCAGGAATTCACGCTTGATCTGCGTCCAGCGCTCAGCCTGCTCCGGTGTCATGTTGCCACGCAGCTCGGCGAGCTTGAGCAGGTTCTCTTCCGCGCCGGTGGTGAGCAACTGCGACTCGCCCTGATAATGGTCGGCGATCAACTGCAGCAACTCGGTATCGTTCATCACCGGGCTGGTCTTCTCGGCCATCTTGTTCATGTTGCGGTAGCTGCCCTGCAACTTGAACGGTGGCTCGGTGCGGTAACTGTCGGCCTGCGCGGCGCTGACGATGTACTGCTGGTTGACCCGGCCGACCACGTCGCGAATCTGCATCAGGCGCTGCAGGGTCGAGGTGATCTCGTTGATCTCGGCGGCGCTGTAGGTGTGGCTCAGCTCATTGGCCGAGAACGGCTTGCCCTCGGCCTTGGCAACGAAGCGATAGACGTCGGCCATGTCGCGGGTGGCCAGCGGCGCCAGCACCGGGTTGGAAGTCAGACCGTTCTCGATGTAGCTCAGCGCGAAGGCTTCCTGCATGCCGCCCAGGGTGTCACCGAGGTTGTAGATGTCGGCGCGGTTGGCGAGCATGTCGGGGATTTTGAACACGTCGCCGGACTCGGTGTACGGGTTGCCGCTCATCACCACGCAGAATTTCTTGCCGCGCATGTCGTAGGTCTTGGTCTTGCCCTTCCACACCCCCTCAATGCGCCGGGTGCCGTCGCACAGCGAGATGAATTTCTGCAGGAATTCAGGGTGGGTGTGCTGGATGTCGTCGACGTAGAGCATCACGTTGTTGCCCATCTCCAGCGCCAGGTTGAGCTTTTCAAGCTCCTGGCGCGAAGTGGCATCTGGCGCCTGCGCCGGGTCGATGGAGCGCACTTCGTGGCCGAGCGCCGGGCCGTTGATCTTCATGAAGATCAACCCCAGGCGATGCGCCACGTACTCCATCAGCGTGGTCTTGCCGTAACCGGGCGGCGAGATGAGCATCAGCAGGCCCATCAGGTCGGTGCGCTTGTTCTCGCCAGCGGTGCCCATCTGCTTGGCCAGGTTGTCGCCGATAAAGCCCAGGTATACGTCGTTGATCAACTTGTTGCGCACGAACGACGACAGCGGCCGCGGCTTGAACTCGCTCAGGCGCAGGGCCTGACGTTCGCGGTTGATCACTTCCTGGCGCAGCGCCTGGTAGCGCTGCAATTGCGGCACGAAGTGGCCACGGTGCTGCTCGAGGCGGGCGAAGTAGTCGTCAATGGCCAGCACCAGGGCGCCATCCTGCACGCGCGGATGATCGCCGAGCAGCCCACTGACGGTGAAACGCAGGTCGACCTCGGTGAAGCGTCGTGGGAACTCATCGTCCAGCATGCTGATGGCCACGGCTTCGGGAATGTATTCGGCCAGCTCGGCCAGCGCTTCATCCTGCGCACACAGACCATCGATCCAGGTCTGCGCCAGCGACCAGCGCTGCACCGGGCGGCCGCGCAGGTTGTTCAGCGCCTCGCGGTAGTCGTCCCAGACATGGCTGGCTTGCATGCGCTGCTGCAGGCTATCGAGCAGCTGCCGGGCGTACTTGCTGAAGGTGAACTCGATTGGCTTGGCCGCCAGCTCCTCGACCAGGTAGGCGGCTGCCGCCTGGCGCTGAGCGGTGTCCACGGCCAACGGGTGCTGAGCGAGGAAACGTTGCATCGCTGCCGCGATCTCCTCCTGCAAGCGCAGTACGCCATCCTCACTGCCGAACATCTGTCGCAGGTGTAGGCTGCTGCGTGCGCGCTCGGGCCATAGCTCGGCCTCGATGTCCTGCCCCCAGCGGTTCCAGAACAGCGCGGCGAAACCCCGCGCGGCTGGCGCGTAGCGCAGCAGTCCGGCGCTTTCGCGCAGTGGCAGCAACTGGATCAGGATCAGTGCCGCATCGTGGTCGTGGATGCCCTTCTCGTAAGCATCCTTGTAGCGCGGCGCAGCGAAGTCGCGGATCAGCCGGGTCAGGTCATCCGGCTGCGCCAGGTGGGTCTTGAGCAAGTCCAGGGTCAGGCCTTCACGCCCGCCCAGAGCCGCGTCCAGCACCAGCCCCGCCAGGTATTCAGCGCGGTACAGCGCGGAGGACTCGGACTCCAGCGAGACCTGCCAGTAATCGCGCAGGCCTTCCAGCGTCTCGTCGCGCAGCGGTTCTAAGAAATCGGTACCGGTCAGGTGCAGATACAGTGCATCGCCGCGCGGCATCAGGGTCAGGTCGAGTTCCTGAGTGTTGACGCTGAAGCGGTGACGCGGCCCGAGCTTGATGACGTTGCCGCCCTCTTCGAACAGCTCGCTCTTGTCGCGCAGGGCACGTACCGCCTGGTCGCGTGCAGCCTTCAGACGCGCTTCGACGTCATCAGCCTTGACGCTGTCCTTGAGCTCACGCAGGCGCTCGGCCATCTCGCGCAGCTTGAGGATCAACGGGTCAGCGGCGAAGAAGGCGTTGAGCTCTTCCATCTGAGTCAGGCGTGCGGTGCGCCGGACGAGGCTGTCGAGGATGCGCTGGGCAGCATCGAGCACGCCCTGGGCGCGGCGCTGACGCTCGTCGAGCAGGCTCTGCTTGTGCGCCTCGAAGGTTTCCAGCAGCTCTTCGCGCTTGCCGAGGATATCGCTGAGGAACTGCTCCTGATCACCGAACTGGCTTTCCAGTTCTTCCAGCTGCACCAGCAGACGCGACAGCTGTTCGTCGCACTTCTCCGGGTCCTGGGCCAGCGCCAGGGCGTTGGTGATGCCCTGGCCGAACAGTTTGAACTGAGCGCCGAACTGCGCCACCGTCTCGGCCGAGCCCAGGCCCTTGCGCCGTTGCTCGGCACGCGCCTTGGCCTGATTGAGCCGGGCATATACCTCGGAAATCGATTCGACGATGGCGGTACGCTGGGTGGCGTCATCGATCTTCAGCGACGCCATCAGGCTCGACAGCATGTCCAAGTTGCCGGCCATCTCCTGCATCTCGACCAGCGGTTCATTGAGCTGGGTGACGGTATCGGCCTTCTGTGCCAGGCCGTCTAGCTCACCGAGGCGCAGTACATAGGGTTGCAGCGCCGCATCACTGGCGAGGAAGGTCGAGGTAGCGCCGGCCACGCGCTCCTGCGCTTCGAGCAGTTCAGTTTCCATGGCGTCGATACGCGCCACGTCGATATAGCGGTAGTCGCGGATGGTCAGCAACTGGCCGCGCTGCGCGGTGATGGTATTGAGCGCCTCGACGAAATGCTGCACCTCGTCCCAGCTGTCGACCAGCAGACCGGAGAGCAGGCTCTTCTGCCGCGACTCGGCCTCGGCCATGGCCCGGCTGGACTGCTGGCGAATACTCTCGACCTTCTCGAACTCATCCAATACCAGCTCGGAAGTAGAAGCCACTTCGCGCAGCAGCGGCGCCAGCTCGGCGCACTGGGCGTCGCCCAGCCAGTGGTAGATGTCGAACAGCCGGCGAGTGTTCTGGCATAGCTGGGTGTAACGCGCCACCGACACTTCGCGACTGTCGATCTCGCGACTGAGGTTGAGCAGATCGGACACACCACGCACCAGTTCGGCATTGCCGATGCGCCCGAAGAAACCGCTGCGCGCCGGCTGGCGAGCTGCGTAGTCCTCGCTCTCGAACGGCGTCTGCCAGATCTGCATCGGATGGATGCGGGTCGGCTCGCTGCCCTCGGCGGAGAAGATCACCATGCGCCCGTCTTCCAGGCGCGCATAGCCGTGACCGAAGATCGGGTTGTGCAACTGGCGATTGATCATGTTGTAGGTGAACAGCGCCGCGCGGCCTTCTTCCGGGTGGTAGAAGATGTACTGCACGTCTTCGCCGTTGGGCGAGCGCACCGAGCGTTTGAAGCGCATGCCGCCCATGGGCTGTTCGAAGGTCTTGTACTCGCCGCTCTGCAGGTAGTAGCCGCCGGGGAAGATGATGCCGTGGTCTTCCGGCAGCTGCACGCAGGCCAGGCCGATGGCGTCGATACGCTCGACCTGATTGGTCAGGCTGTTGAATACCAGGTAGCGCCACTGCTCCTCGCGGTACGGCAGGATCTTCAGCAGGATCAGGCTGCCCAGGCGGGCGTATTCGATCTGCGCGTCGTCCAGCGACTGGGTCTTGTCGACCACGGCTTCACGGTAGATACCCTGGCCATCCTGGGTGTTGTTCTCGACCTTGATGGTGAGGTCGCCACCGATGGTCTCGACGAACACGGTGTCGAGAATGTTCATGTGCGGATGGCGGCCGCTGACCACCATCTCGCGGGTGGTCTTCTGCCACTCGAAGTCGAACGGCGCTGGCAGCGCGATATCGCGCTCGCCGCGGTTGTCGATGTAGCGGACGTCCTTGCCGTCGGTGGAGATCGACCAGCGGAACACGCGGATGTCGCTGATCCGCTCGCCGATCTGGAAACTCGCCAGCAGCTTGCCGTCGCGGATGGCCAGTTGCAGCAGGCGGGTGTTCTTGTAGTAGGTGTACAGCTCGTTGAAGTCGGCGACAAAGCTGGCTTGAGCCAGGAAGCTGCCATCCAGCGGCACCGACTCGGCATCGAAGCCGTCAGGGGTTTCCACCAGGCGGTAGAGGGAGAACACGTCGGCGACGCTGGTTTCCTTCTTCAGCCCCAGGAACACGTTGTAGCCGAATAGCAGGCATTCACCGACCTGGACGATATCGCGGGCGATGCAGTTGTTCTCGGTGCGGATACGCACCCGACCGATAGCCTCCATGGCGCTGCTGCCGAACTCGGCCAGACGCTGACCATTGAGCGTCTCGGTCAAACTGCGCAGGCGCTGGCCCTGCTCCTGCAGGCGCCGCTGCAGCACCTCGTAGGCACCGCCTTCGGCGACAGCCTTGTCCAATACGTCCTGTGTTTGTGCGTCCGACATCGTGTTCTTCCTGGATATTCGGCATCGAGCACCCTCGCCCGATCAGCAGGGCAAGGGTCTGGAAAATGCGTGGAAGGTTCGCGGCTAAAGCCCCTCCCACAAGGCTCGGCATGCTGTGGCCGGTAGGGTGGACAACGCTCTTTTTGTCCGCCGCTCGTGTCGCCAGTGGTGGGCTGAAGCCCACCCTACAGGCAACGCGCTCAGGCCTGATCAGGCTCTGCGCTTGGCGCTGCCACCGGCGCTGCGGGCGCCGCCTTGCCGGCCAGCAAGCGCGACAGCACGTCCTGCACCACCGGGCTCTTGCCCACCACACCTTCGATGGCCTTGCCCACCGACAGCGACTTGGCGAAGGAGTTGAAGAAATCGCCTTCGCCACCGACGATCTCGATCTTCGCCTTGGCCAGCGCGGTAGCCAGCACCTCGGCCTGATCCTTGGCGATGTCCTTGTTCGCAGCGATGGCGGCCATGGCCTCCTCGAAGCTCTTCTCCAGCTGCATGCGGAACTCTTCGTGCTGGCGGGCGTTGTCGCTGAGCGAATCCAGCGCGCCGAACTTCTTGCCCAGACCTTCCGCTTCGGCGTTCAGACGCTCCAGCAGTACCTGCGCTTCGGCCATGCCCAGATCCTGAGTGGCCTTGGCCTTGGCGGTGCCAAGTTGCTCTTCGCCGCGCGCCTGGGCGCCGAGTTTCTCTTCCAGTACCTTGGCGTCGGCCAGGCCGTCTTTTTCCTTGGCAGCTGCTTGCGCTTCGGTGACACGCGCTTGCGCCAGCCCCTTCTCCTGTTCGCCCTTGGCTTCGGCGATCAGGCGCTCGGCCTGCACGCGAGCCTCGGCCAGGCCTTCCTTCTCCTTGGCGGCAGCGGTGACTTCACGCACACGCGCATCGGCCAGGCCAGGGGCGGCGCGCTCGGCTTCGATACCTTCAGCCAGTTTCTTCTTGGCTTCGGCGCTCTTGGCGGCTGCTTCCAGTTCGGCCTGGGCCAGGTTGTTGATTTCCACTGCCTTGTGCTTGGAACGGGTTTCGTCGGCTTCGGCCTGCTTGACCTGGCGCACCAGCTCCTGCTCGGCTTCGGCCTGGGCGTTGAGCACGGTGACCTGCTTCAAGCGCTCGGCCTCGGACACTTCACGCACTTCCTTGATGCGCTCTTCTTCCTGCGCCACGGTCTTCTCGACCGCAACACGCTCGCGCACCACGGCAGCGATGTTCTTGCGCTCTTCTTCCAGCGCCTTTTCCTTCTCGATGCGCTGCAGCTCGACCTCGCGCTCGCGGGAGACCACTTCCAGGTCCTTGGCGCGGGTAACCTTTTCCACTTCGATGACCACGGCACGCTGACGGTTCTGCTGCGCCACTTCCACTTCGCGCTGGTGATTCTCGGCGCGGATGTCCAGCTCTTGCTGGGTCTGGATGCGGGCCTGCTCGGCCTTCAGGCGCTCTTCCTCGCGTACCTTGAGGGTTTCTGCTTCCTCACGGGCACGGATGGTCTCGATCTCGCGCTTCTGCCGCGCTTCGGCATCGGCCTGCTGACGCTCCAGCGAGAGGGTCGCTTCGCGGGTTTCGACGTTCTTCTTCTTGATCGCCAGCTCTTCGTTGCGCTCCAGTTCGTTGGTGATGACGTTCTGCGCAGCGGTCAGCTCAGTGATCTTGCGGATACCTTCGGCATCGAGAATGTTGCTCGGGTCCAGCGAGTGCTTGGCCGTCTGCTCCAGGTAATCGATAGCCACGTCTTCGAGCACGTAACCGTTCAGATCATTGCCAATCACTTCGACGATACGATCACGGAAGTCCTGACGATTCTCGAACAGCTGGACGAAATCGAACTGCTTGCCGACAGTCTTCAGCGCCTCGGAGAACTTGGCGTTGAACAGTTCGTTGACCGCCGCACGGTCGGAGGCACGCTCCACGCCAATGGCCTTGGCCACCTTGAGCACGTCTTCCTGGGTCTCGTTGACACGCAGGTAGAAGGCCACGGTGATATCGGCACGCATGTTGTCGCGGCAGATCAGACCATCCTTGGCGCGGCGGTCGACTTCCAGGGTAATCAGGGAGATCTTCATGAACTCCTTGAGGTGGATCACCGGGTATACCAGCGAGCCGGTGAAGTGCACCTTGGGTGTCGAGCTCATGTCGTTGACGATCAGCGCCGTGCCTTGCGGAACCTTGATGTAGAAGGCCTTGAACAAGGCGATCAGGGCAATGATGAAGAGGACGACCAGCCCTGCCCCGACGATGAAGGGAATGACGTTTTCCATTACAGCTCTACTCCTTTGCTAGTTGTGCAGGCAGGTTCGGCCACACCTAGGCTGCCTACCCTCTGTTACGTACGGATTGTCGGCAGAGGCTAGACGCCTCGAAATTCTTCTTCGGTAATGATGCGGTAGGCGTGCTCGGCCGCCAGATATTCCAGCAGTACCACTCGGTCGCCACGCTTGAAGCCCAGCGTCTCGTCGGCGCGTACGCGCAGAATCAGCCCGGCGCCGCCGTCCTCCAGCACCGCCTCGCCGTGGTTGGCGGTGACCCGGCCGCTGCGCACCACCGCTACCTGGCCCAGCACCGATTTGCTGCTGATCGCCTCGACCTTGTGAAACAGCGGTCTTAGCGGCCGGCAGATCGCTGCGCATAGCGGCGCAGCAATAATGAAGGCGCCAGCGATGACCACCAGCCCCAGCGGGTAGCGCAGAATGCCCAGCGGCAGATGGCGCAGCAGCCACAGTTCGATGAAATAGCAAATGAACCAGCCGAAGAAGAACAGCAGCGTCAGCACCAGCGTGACCGGCACACCGTCGAGCTTGAGCTTATAGAGCAGGCCGGCGAGGCCTTCGGTCTGGCCGCTGCCTTCCATCATCGAATCTGCCTCGACGTCGAGCAAATCGACCTCGAGCAGACCGGCGGCGACGACCAACCAGTAGATGACCGCCACGCACAGCAGGAAGCTGTAGATGGCGGTGGGGAATGACAGAGCTGTCTGCAGGAAGAGTTCCATTTTTTCCTTTCCCTAAAGTAGGGAAACGGGGCGCGAACGCCCCGCATCATTCAAGCCTTGGACTTGTCCTTCAGCCTGGCCAGCACGCTGTCGGCGCTGGCGTTGTCGGCCTTGATGCCGGCAGCACGCAGTTTGGCTTCCAGCGAATCGTCCGGCGCGCTGGTGGCAGCCAGTTCAGCCGAAGCCTCCATCCTCGCCGCACGCTCGGCCTGCTTCTGCTTGATGCGCTCGAGCGACTCGACCGCCGTCTGCAGCTTGGCTTGCGAGCCACCGTAGCGCTGAGCCACAGCCATTTGCGCCTTCTGCACGCTTTCGGTGGCCTTGACCGTATCCACCTGCTGCTTGAGGCGCTTTATGTTGCCCTCGGCCTGGGTCACGGCCTTGCGCAGCTGGGCTACGCTGGCGGCGAAGCCTTCAGCCTGCTCACGTTCGCTGGCCTGCTCGATTTCCAGGTTGGCGATCTTCTCAGCGACTTCCTTGGCCAGGGTTTCGTTGCCTGCATCCAGTGCCTTCAGCGCGTACTGTTCGTACTCGGCAATGCTCGCCGCGCTCTTGTTCACCTTGTCGCTGGCCAGCTTCTGCTTGGCCATGATCTCGGCCAGCGCTTCCTTGGACTTGCGCAGCTCGACATCAGCGTCGCGGATTTCCTGATCGAGGATACGCAGGGCCTGACTATCGACCACCGCCTCACCCACTTCATTGGCACCGCCACGCAGCGCCGTCAGCATTTTGCTCCAGACATTCATCGTCTTCTCTCCTCTCAGGCGCCGGACTTGAGGAAGCCTTCATAGGCTTCGGTGGCTTTGATCACGTTGTCCGCCAGCAACTCGATTTCGAACACCACATCGGACAAGGTCGAGGACGAGCTCAACGCGCCGAACATGGTGTAGCAATCGCGCCCGTCGACCATTTTCTCCAGGCCGATGGACGACAGCGGGAACAACTTGTGGGTACGCAGTACCTCTTCGTTGAAGCTCGCCGCATCCTTGACGTCCGCCGCCGGCCAAAGCAGCGCCTCAACGATGATCTGCTCACCGAATACAGCGATGAACAACGGCAGGTCGCCGTACTCACGCATGGTGATGTGCAGGCTGGCATCGGCACCTTGAATCAGTTCGATACTGGCCTGAGCGCTTTGGAACAGTTCCGTTGCCGCCAGCGCTTCATGCAGCGCCTGGGCGGTCCAAACTTGAGGCATGCTCATACCCTCCCCCTTCTCCATCGAAGCCAGCAGCGACTGTGGCTGGCGCAGTTTGCGCTCGAACGCGACCAACAACGGCGCATGCTCGGGCAAGATCCAGACTTCCTTCTTGACCAACCCCTGCTCACGCAGACGCTGACGATAAAGACGCTGGTAATGGGCTGATGATTTGTTGTCCATGAGACGCAGACTAGACCCTTACATGTGAACATGTAAAGAACTCACATGTGATAAATGTGATGCCGTTCGTCAGACGAGCGCGCAGGCGTCATCCTTGGCGCAAGGCAACCGAAAAGCGGGCTGGAATGGGAAGAAGAGAGGCAGGCACCTGGGCTCATCCATGATTCGGCTAAAACGCATCCATTCGCGAAGTGTCGAATTAAACCCCAGGTACCTTCGTTGCGCACGCAAAAAAGCGCTAACCGGGTCTCAGTTATGACCGCCAACCCGAGAGACAGACAGTGCCATGAATGAACTCCCACCCGCAGTACGCCAGCTCGTGCATGCAGGCCAACGTCAGGCCGCCATCGACCTGCTGAGCGAATACCTGGCCAACGATCAGCAGGAAGCCTAACGTCGCATCGATCAATACCTGGAAGACGATCCACCCGTGCATCTGCGCGGCGCAGGCGTCGTGCGAGCCAGTCGCCTGAACGCACTGATCTGGCTGATCCTGATCATTCTGATGGCGCTGCTGGCACTGATCTTCGCCCTCTGAGCCAGCCACAAACGAAACCGGCGCCACAAGGGCGCCGGTTTCATCGAAGCAGAACACCTCAGAGCGGTTTGCCGCGATTACCGTGAGCCGCGACGAATTGCTGCACGGTCTTCAGGTCATTGGCCAGCACCGTGCAGCGCTCCTCGCGCTGGAACAGATCGGTCAGGTGCGCCGGCAATGCAGGCACCGCATCGATGCCGGCCTTTTCCACCGCCTCGGGGAATTTGACCGGATGCGCGGTACCCAGCACCACCATCGGCGTCGCCAGACTGCGACGGCACTCACGCGCGGCGCGCACACCGATGGCGGTGTGCGGATCGAGCAGCTCGCCGCACTCCTTGTAGACCTCGGTGATGGTTTCGCAGGTCTGCTCGTCATCCACCGCCAGCGAATCGAACAGCTTGCGCGCTTCGGTCCAGCGATCTTCGTCGACACTGAAACCGCCGCCCTGCTTGAAGCTGTCCATCAGGCTGGCGATGGCGGCACCGTTGCGACCGTGCAGGTCGAACAGCAGGCGCTCGAAGTTGGACGAGACCATGATGTCCATGGACGGCGAGAGGGTCGGGTGCAGGGTTTCCTTGACGTACTGGTTGCCGCTCATGAAGCGGTGCAGGATGTCATTGCGGTTGGTGGCGACGATCAGTTGGCTGACCGGCAGGCCCATGTTGCGCGCCAGGTAGCCGGCGAAGATGTCGCCGAAGTTGCCGGTCGGCACCGAAAAGGCGATGGAACGCGCCGGGCCGCCGAGCTGCAGCGCAGCGTGGAAGTAGTAGACGATCTGGGCCATGATCCGCGCCCAGTTGATCGAGTTGACCGCCACCAGGCGGGTGCCCTTGAGGAAGCCCTGGTCGGCGAAGCTGGCCTTGACCATCTCCTGGCAGTCGTCGAAGTTGCCTTCGATGGCGATGTTGTGGATGTTCTCACCGAGAATGGTGGTCATCTGCCGGCGCTGCACCTCGGACACGCGGTTGTGCGGGTGCATGATGAAGATGTCGACGTTGTCGCAGGCCTTGCAGCCTTCGATGGCCGCCGAGCCGGTGTCGCCACTGGTGGCGCCCATGATCACCACGCGCTCGCCGCGCTTGGCCAGTACGTGATCGAGCAGGCGGCCGAGCAGTTGCAGGGCGAAATCCTTGAACGCCAGGGTCGGGCCGTGGAACAGCTCCAACACCCACTCGTTGCCATTGAGCTGACGCAGCGGCGCCACGGCGTTGTGCTCGAACACACCGTAGGTTTCTTCGAGAATCTTTTTGAAGTCGGCATCAGCGATGGAGCCGGCAACGAACGGACGCATCACCCGGAAAGCCAGCTCGTGATACGGCAGACCGGCCCAGGAAGCGATTTCCTCGACGGTGAAACGCGGCAGATTTTCCGGCACATAGAGTCCGCCGTCGCTGGCCAGGCCAGCCAGCAGCACGTCTTCGAAATTCAGGGCCGGCGCCTGGCCGCGGGTACTGATATAGCGCATGGGATAAACCTTCGTTCGACTGCACCCGCAGGCCTGCGCCTGCGGGTGGACACGGGATTAGTTGAGCTGTTCGACGCGCAGACGCATGACCGGCGAGGTCACGCCATCCAGCGCTTCCATGGCGGCGATAGCCTCGATGATACGCGCCTCGACCACGCGATGGGTTACGAGGATCATCGGCACCAGACCGTCCTGCTCCTCAGCCTCCTTCTGCATGATCGACTCGATGTTGATACCGCGCTCCGAGAGGATGCTCGCCACCTGAGCCAGCACGCCCGGATGATCCTTGGCCTGAATGCGCAGGTAATAAGCGCTTTCGCACTCGGCAATGGGCAGGATCGGGTGATCGGACAGCGAGTCCGGCTGGAAGGCCAGGTGCGGCACACGATTGGTCGGATCGGTGGTCAGTGCCCGCACCACGTCCACCAGGTCGGCCACCACGGCCGACGCAGTCGGCTCCATGCCAGCACCAGCGCCGTAATACAAAGTGCTACCAACCGCATCGCCATTGACCATCACCGCGTTCATCACGCCATTGACGTTGGCGATGAGACGGTCGGCCGGGATCAGCGTCGGGTGCACGCGCAGCTCGATGCCAGCCTCAGTGCGACGAGCCACACCCAGGTGCTTGATGCGATAGCCCAGCGCCTCGGCGTAATTCACATCAGCCGTGGTCAGCTTGGTGATGCCTTCGGTGTAGGCTTTGTCGAACTGCAGCGGGATACCGAAAGCGATGGACGCCAGGATGGTCAGCTTGTGCGCCGCGTCGATGCCTTCGACATCGAAGGTCGGATCAGCCTCGGCGTAGCCCAGCGCCTGCGCTTCCTTGAGCACGTCGTCAAAGGCACGGCCCTTCTCACGCATTTCGGTGAGAATGAAGTTGCCGGTGCCGTTGATGATGCCGGCCAGCCAGTTGATGCGGTTGGCCGACAGGCCTTCGCGAATGGCCTTGATCACCGGGATGCCGCCAGCCACAGCCGCTTCGAAAGCGACGATAACGCCCTTCTCGCATGCCTTGGCGAATATCTCGTTACCGTGCACGGCGATCAGCGCCTTGTTGGCGGTGACCACGTGCTTGCCGTTGTCGATGGCCTTGAGCACCAGCTCCTTGGCCAGGGTGTAGCCACCGATCAGCTCGATGACGATATCGATCTCGGGGTTGTTGACCAGCTCGAACACATCGCTGGTCATGGCAATGCCGGTGGTGTCGTACTGGGGCTTGGGCGAACGAATGGCAATCTGGGCAATCTCGATGCCGCGACCGGCGCGCCGAGTAATCTCCTCGGCATTGCGCTTGAGTACATTCAACGTACCGCCACCGACGGTGCCCAACCCACAGATGCCTACTTTGACCGGCTTCACACTCAATTCCCCATCAGCACTGCACGAAACGGCCGGAGCATGCCCCGGCCGCAGATAAAGAGCCGCACCTTACGAAGCGGCTGTTTGTTAGTCAATCCGCACTCAGTCGTTTGACTCCAAAGCTATTTTGGCCAACTGCGGCGCCGGCTGATAACCCGGAATCATCTTGCCGTTAGCCAGAACGATGGCCGGCGTGCCATTGACCCCGATCATCTGGCCGAGCTGGTACTGCTTGGCCACCGGGTTGTCACAGGACGCATCGGCTACGCTCTGGCGGGTCTTGGCACGATTCATCGCCTCCTGCTGATCCTTGGCGCACCAGACGCTGACCAGCTCCTTGGCCGCCGGGCTGTTCAGGCCCTGGCGCGGGAAAGCCACATAACGCACTTCGACGCCCAGGCGGTTGAGCTCCGGCACCTCGCTGTGCAGCTTCTGGCAGTAACCGCAGTCGGTATCGGTGAAGACGGTGATATGGGTCTTCGGCGCCTTGGGCGCGAACACCACCATTTCGTTGGCCGGAATGGCATTGATCTGCTTGGCCACCGCGCGGCTTTCTTCGAGCTCGGTCAGGTTGACGGCCTTACCGTCCTTGACCTGAAACAGATAACCCTGGATCAGGAACTGACCATCGGCACTGGTATACAGCTGACGGCCGCCCTCCAGCTGCACCTGATAGATACCCGGCAACGGGCTTTCGGCAATCGCCTCGATCGGCAAATTGGCGTCGAGCGACTTGAGCGACTGGCGAATGGCCTGATCAGGATCGGCAGCCAGGGCGACGCTACTGCCCAGCGCGAGTGCCAAGGCAATGGAAATACGGGTCAGTGACATGAACACTCCTGTCGAAAGACGGGCCGGTGAAAATCGCAACAGCCTACCACAGATGCAGCACCGGACAGCCGGCCAGCTAACAGATGGCGCAGCCAACGGACGCCCATTCCGCAAGAGCATCAGCCACGCGGGTGGTGTTGCGCATGCAGCTCCTGCAGGCGTGCGCGCGCGATATGGGTGTAGATCTGCGTGGTGGACAGGTCACTGTGACCCAGCAACATCTGCACCACCCGCAGATCGGCGCCGTGATTGAGCAGATGCGTGGCGAAGGCGTGGCGCAATGTGTGCGGCGACAACGCCTTGCTGATGCCTGCGACCAGGGCCTGATGCTTGATGCGATGCCAGAAGGTCTGCCGAGTCATCTGCTCGCCACGCAAGCTGGGAAACAGCACATCGCTGGGTTTGCCGCCCAGCAATAGCGGACGCGCCTCGCGCATGTAGCGCTCGACCCAGGCGATGGCCTCTTCACCCAGCGGCACCAGGCGCTCCTTGCTGCCTTTACCGAACACCCGCAACACGCCCTGACGCAGATTGACCTGCTCCAGCGTCAGGCCAATCAGCTCACTGACACGCAAACCGCAGGCGTAGAGCACCTCGAGCATGGCGCGATCACGCAGACCGATGGGGTCATCCAGGTCCGGCGCCTGCAGCAGCGCCTCGACATCCGCTTCGGACAATGACTTGGGCAGCGGCCGGCCGATCTGCGGCAACTCGATCTGCAGCGTCGGGTCTTCACTGATGAGCGTTTCGCGCAGCAAAAAACGGTAGAAGCTACGCACCCCTGAGAGAAAACGCGCTGTAGAACGAGCCTGATAGCCCTGCTCGAGACGCCAGGCCAGGTGATCGAGAATGGCGTCGCGACCGATATGCTGCAGCGCCAGGCCACGCCCATCGAGCCAGCCATTGAAGTGCTCCAGATCACTGCGATAGGCGGCCTGAGTATGGGCGGAAAGCCCTTTTTCCAACCATAGGGCTTCGAGAAAGCGCTCGATCAGAGGGTGAGTCAGCGCAGGCATCGATTGACCTTCAATTACAGGGTAGGCAAGTGTTCCACAGCCAACACCCGACGCACCAGCAGACCAGGCCGACGATCAGCGGCCCTTGCCCAAGGCCGGCAAATGGCTAGCTAGCGAATCCCGGCAATACCGGCACCGGCTTCTGCTGATCATCGACGGCGACGAAGCTGAAACTACCGCTGATCGCCCGCTCGCGCCCTTCCTGATACAGCCCCTCGACGAACACCTCAACCTCCACCTTGAGACTGGTATTGCCGACCTTGATTACCCGCCCAACCAACTCGACGATGGAGCCCGCCGGTATCGCGTGCTTGAAATCGATGCGATCGCTGGAAACGGTGACCAACGGCAGACGGCAGAACCGCGTGGCGGCGATGAACGACACCTCGTCCATCCAGGCTAGCGCCGTACCACCGAACAATGTGTTGTGATGATTGGTGGTCGGCGGAAACACCGCCTTGGTCACACGGGTTTCCGACAGCGCGATGCGTCGCTGGATCTCTTGCTCTCTCGGGGTCATCTCAATGCCACTCATGATTACTGCAAGCCAGAAACGACAAAAGCAGCCCTTAGGCTGCCTTTGTCAGAGAAGCGTCCGAACTTAGGACAGCTTTTCCTTGATGCGTGCGGCTTTGCCGGACAGATCGCGAAGGTAGTACAGCTTGGCTTTGCGCACGTCACCGCGACGCTTGACTGCCAGACTGTCGACCAGCGGGCTGTAGGTCTGGAAGGTACGCTCAACGCCAACGCCGCTGGAGATCTTGCGCACGGTGAAGGCGCTGTTCAGGCCGCGGTTACGCTTGGCGATAACGACGCCTTCGAAGGCCTGCAGACGCTGACGGTCGCCTTCCTTTACTTTCACTTGTACGACTACGGTGTCGCCCGGTGCGAAAGTCGGGATTTCTTTGTTCATCTGCTCAGCTTCGAGCATCTGGATAATCTTGTTGGTCATGCTGCGCTCCTAAGACAAGCCTCCCGGCCCATCATCGATACGTTAACTATCGTCCCGCTGGCGGATGTATTCCTCCAGCAGCTTCTTCTCTTCTCCAGAAAGCGAGCGGCTATCCAGAAGATCAGCGCGACGTTCCCAGGTCCGACCAAGGGACTGCTGCAAACGCCAGCGCCGGATGTGTTCGTGGTTGCCACTAAGCAACACTTCGGGAACACGTTTATCCGCATACACCTCCGGGCGGGTGTAGTGCGGGCAGTCGAGCAGGCCATCCGTAAAGGAGTCCTCCTCGGCCGAATCGGCATGACCCAATGCACCAGGCAAAAGGCGCGTCACCGCGTCGATCAGCACCATGGCCGGCAGCTCACCGCCGGACAGGACGTAGTCGCCAATCGACCATTCCTCATCGACATGCGCCTCAATGAAACGCTCGTCGATGCCTTCATAACGACCGGCGATCAGGATCAGTGCATCCTCCTGCGCCAGCTCGCGGACCGCCGCCTGATCCAGGCTACGGCCCTGCGGCGACAGGTAGATCACCTTCGCCGCCTCTCCCGCGGCTTGCTTGGCACTGGCCAAGGCATCCTCGAGAGGCTTGATTTTCATCACCATTCCCGGACCACCGCCGAAAGGGCGGTCATCCACCGTATGGTGACGATCAGTCGTGTAGTCTCGCGGGTTCCAGCAATTGAGCTTTAGCAGCTCCTGCTTGACCGCTCGACTGGTGATACCGTACTCGCCGATAGCGGCAAACATTTCCGGGAACAGGGTGATGACTTCTACACGCATGAGCCTTAGAAATCCGCATCCCAGTCGACCCGCATCTCGCCAGCTGCCAGGTCAATCGAAAGCACGCACTGCCCCGTGTAGGGCAACAGACGCTCGCGATCATCCAGACTGCCCGCGCAGGGCTTGACCACCATCACATCGTTGGCACCGGTCTCGAACAAGTGGTCGACCACACCGAGCAGCTGCTCTGCCTGATCAATGACCTTCAAGCCCTGTAACTGGTACCAGTAGAACTCACCATCTTCCAGCTCTGGCAGCTCGCTACGCGGCACGCAGATCTCGAAACCGGCGTAGGTACGCGCAATTTCGCGATCATCCAGACCTTTCAACCTGGCTACCAGCACCTTGCCCTGAAGGCGGCCGCTGGCCAGTTCCACTTTCTTTACCTCACCGTCACGCCTGAGCGTCCAGTTGCGGTAATCGAGCACGTTATCGATGGGATCGGTAAAGGAGTACACCTTCACTTCACCCTTGACGCCGTGCACCGAAACAATCTTGCCGAGAACGATCAAATCCTCGGCGACGGCCGGCGTCGTACTCATAAAGATGCTTAGGCAGCAGCCTTGGCAGCTTCCTTGAGCAGCTGAGCAACGCGCTCAGACGGCTGCGCGCCCTGGCTCAGCCAGTAGGCAGCACGCTCTTGATTGACGGACAGCTTGACTTCAGCACCCGCGGCGATCGGGTTGAAGAAACCGATACGCTCTACGAAGCGACCGTCGCGCGCATTGCGGCTGCTGGTCACGGTCAGGTGGTAGAAGGGGCGCTTTTTGGAGCCGCCACGAGCGAGACGAATAGTTACCATGAGAACATCGTTCCTGTAGTCGGTGCTAACTTGAGGCACACATCAAAAATGGGCCTAGGCCCGAAAGGCCGCATATTTTAAGGATTATGCGGCGGTTTGCAAATCTCTTTTTCCGGACGGCCATCGGCCGGCGTACAGGCCTCAGAATTTCGGCATTCCGCCGCCACCCGGAAGCATGCCGCCCATGCCACGCATCATCTTGGCCATACCGCCCTTGGCGGTGAATTTCTTCATCATCTTCTGCATCTGCTTGTGCTGCTTGATCAAGCGGCCGATGTCCTGCACCTGGGTACCGGAGCCCAGAGCGATACGGCGCTTGCGCGAGCCACTGATGATGTCCGGGTCGCGGCGCTCAGCAGGCGTCATCGAGTTGATGATCGCTTCCATCTGCTTGAACTGCTTCTCCGCCGCACCTTGAGCATTGCCCATCTGCGACAGATTAACGCCACCGATGGACGGCAGCTTGTCCATCAGGCCGCCGAGGCCGCCCATGTTTTTCATCTGCTGCAGCTGATCACGGAAGTCTTCGAGATCGAAGCCCTTGCCCTTCTTCAGCTTCTTGGTGAGTTTCTCGGCCTTCTCGCGATCGAGGGTCTGCTCGGCCTGTTCGATCAGGCTGAGCACATCACCCATACCGAGGATGCGCGAGGCGATACGATCCGGATGGAAGGGCTCGAGTGCGTCGCTCTTCTCGCCCATACCGATGAACTTGATCGGCTTGCCGGTGATATGACGCACGGACAAGGCGGCACCACCACGGGCGTCACCGTCGACCTTGGTCAACACCACGCCGGTCAGCGGCAGAGCCTCGCCAAAGGCCTTGGCCGTGTTGGCGGCGTCCTGGCCGGTCATGGCATCGACCACGAACAGCGTTTCGACCGGTTTGACCGCCGCATGCAGCGCCTGGATCTCGGCCATCATTTCGCTATCCACGGCCAGGCGACCGGCGGTATCGAGGATGACCACGTCGATGAACTTCAGCTTGGCTTCGCGGATCGCTGCGTTGGCGATATCCACCGGCTTCTGGCTGGCATCGGAGGGGAAGAAAGTCACCCCGAGGTCGCCCGCCAGGGTTTCCAACTGTTTTATTGCCGCAGGACGGTAGACGTCGGCCGACACCAGCAGCACAGACTTCTTCTTGCGCTCCTTGAGGAACTTGGCCAGCTTGCCGGCGGTGGTGGTCTTACCCGCCCCCTGCAGACCTGCCATCAGCACCACGGCAGGCGGGGCTGCGTTGAGTGCCAGATCTTCGTTGGCCGCGCCCATCAGCTCTTCCAGCTCGGCGCGGACGATCTTCACGAAGGCCTGTCCTGGGGTCAGGCTCTTGGAGACTTCGGTACCAACGGCGCGATCCTTGACCTTGCCGACGAAGTCCTTGACCACCGGCAGAGCCACGTCGGCCTCGAGCAGGGCCATGCGCACTTCGCGCAGCGTATCCTTGATGTTGTCTTCGGTCAGCTTGGCCTTGCCCGTGACGTTACGCAGCGTCTGGGACAGGCGATCGGTAAGATTTTCGAACATGCGCGTTCCTTTGATAGGTGCGACCCGGCGCGCCGGGTGTGCGACAGGCGGCGGATTATAGCGAAGTCGCCGAGCTGCCGACACCGCCGGCAGTCTTTCGTGCCGACGCCCATCTGTGCCACACTCAGCGCCTTTCGGGCTCGCCTTACACGGATTTATGCACCCTCTGTTGCCCAGTCTCGCCGCCGCCCTCCTCTATGCCGGCGCCGCCGCTTACCAAGGCCTGCGTCTGACGCAGCGCAGCATCCCCGACAAACGCCTGCTGGCGTCGCTAGGTGTGCTCGCCTTGTGCCTGCACGGCATCAGCCTGTTCTACCAGCTGTATGACGTACACGGCCTCAACCTGGACTTCTTCAACGCAGCCAGCCTGATCGCCTGGGCGGTCATCGGCCTGATTCTGCTGGCCTGCCTGCGCATTCCGGTGGAAAACCTACTGCTATTGCTGTTCCCGCTCGGCACGCTGACCGTGCTGGCGGCCGAGTTCATGCCCAGCGGCACCATCAACCCGATCGACGAGCACCCCGGCATCCTTGCCCACATCCTGTTCTCGATCATGGCTTACGGCATGCTCACCATCGCCGTGTTCCAGTCGGTCCTGCTGCTGTTGCAGGACCATCAGCTCAAGCACAAGCACCCGTCCGGGCTGATCCGCAACTTTCCCCCCCTGCAAACCATGGAAAGCCTGCTGTTCGGCTTTCTCTTCGCGGGCTGGCTGCTGCTGTCGCTGTCGCTGCTGTCCGGCGCGCTGTACATCGATGATCTGTTCGCCCAGCACCTGGCGCACAAGACCATTCTTTCCTGCTTCGCCTGGGTGGTTTTCGCCGTTCTGCTGTGGGGTCGCCACCAGCTTGGCTGGCGCGGCCACAAGGCCATTCGCTGGACCCTCGCCGGGTTCTGCCTGCTGATGCTGGCCTACTTCGGCAGCAAGCTGGTACGCGAATTCATCCTGCACATCTGAGGCAGACGTCGTGGACGACATACATTCGAGCTACCTGCTCGGCCTGCTGATTTTCCTCATCCTCTGCTCGGCGTTCTTCTCCAGCTCCGAGACCGGCATGCTCAGCCTCAATCGCTACCGGCTCAAGCACCTGGCCAAGGAAGGACATAGCGGCGCCAAGCGCGTCACCCGCCTGCTTGACCGTCCGGATCGCCTGCTCGGCACCATTCTGGTCGGTAACAACGTGGTCAACATCCTCGCCGCCTCCATCGCCACGGTGCTGGCGGTGGACATGTGGGGTGAGGCCGGTATCGCCATCGCCACCGCAGGCCTGACCATCATCGTACTGATCTTCGGCGAGATCACACCCAAGACCCTGGCCGCCCTGCGCCCGGAACTGGTGGCCTTCCCTGCCAGTCGCGTGCTCAGCCTGCTGCTGCGCGTGCTTTACCCGGTGGTGTGGCTGACCAGCGTGATCAGCAGTGGCCTGCTGCGTCTGTTCGGCGTCGATCCGTCACAGCGCGCCAGCGACAGCCTGTCTACCGAGGAGCTGCGCAGCGTGGTGCGTGAGTCCGGCTCGGAGTTGCCGATGAATCGCCAGAGCATGCTGCTGGGCATCCTCGACCTGGAACGGGTCACGGTGGATGACATCATGATTCCGCGCAACGAAGTGACCGGCATCGACCTCGACGACGATCTGGAAATCATCATCGGCCAGTTGCGCAGCACCTCGCACACGCGCCTGCCGGTGTTTCGTGGCGACATCAACCAGGTCGAAGGCGTGGTACACATGCGCCAGATAGCCCGCCTGCTCAGCCACAACCAGCTGACCAAGGACAGCTTGCTGGCAGCCTGCAACGAGCCCTATTTCATCCCGGAAAACACGCCGCTGGCGACCCAGCTGATCAATTTCCAGAAGCAGAAGCGGCGCATCGGCATCGTCGTCGACGAGTATGGCGAGGTGATCGGCATCGTCACCCTGGAAGATATCCTCGAAGAGATCGTCGGCGACTTCAGCAACCAGGACAGCCTGCGCAGCCCCGACATTCATCCGCAAGAAGACGGCACGCTGGTCATCGACGGAGCCGCCTACATTCGCGAAGTGAACAAGACCCTCGGCTGGCATCTGCCCAGCGATGGCCCCAAGACCCTCAATGGCCTGATCACCGAGGCCCTGGAGACCATCCCTGACAGCAGTGTCTGCCTGAAGATCGGCCCCTATCGCCTGGAGATCCTGCAGGCGGCGGACAACCGAGTGAAGAGCGTCCGCGTGTGGCAGGTGAAAAAGGTCAAACCGGACGCTGCAACGACGGAGTGAGGCGCTCGGCCAGGCCATCGGCCCAGCGCCGGTAGCCCAGTGCCGACGGGTGATAGCCATCCTCGGCCAGGTAATGTGCCTCGAACGGCAGGTCCAGCCGGCAATGCAATGCGCCAAGGCGTTGCGCCAGGCCCTGCAACTCAGCATCCAACAAGCGGGCCCGCCAGCCCATCAACTGCCGCAGCAACCAGGGCAAGGCGCCGAAATGCTGCAACGGTGGTACGCCGCTGAAGGCCACGTGACAGCCCTGCTCGCCCAGCGCAGCGGCCATCCCGGCCAGTGACTGCAGCCAACGCTTGCTCGGTGTCAGGTGGGTGGTGTCATTGACGCCGAACACCAGCAGCGCCAGGTCCGCGGGCTCCATCAATGCCTGCGGTAACAGGCGTTCATGGGCCTCAGGCGCGGTGATGCCATTTTCGCCACAGGCGCGCCAGCGCACCGGTCGCCCCAGGCGTTCAGCCAGGGCGGTGGCCAGGCAACTTGCCAGCGATTGATCGAAGCGGGTGACCCCAACGCCTGCCACGGTCGACTCACCGATCAACAGCAGGCGCAGCGGCTCACCCGGAAGATGCGTAGCGGCGACACCGCTCGGTTCGCCCTGCGCAACCGGCAAGCGCAAGGCCGTGCGCCGGGTGTTCAGGGCCAGAGGCAGCGCCAGTGGCAGCAATGGCACAGTTGCCAGCCACCACAGCGCATGCCGACTCACAGCTGGACGCGAACCGCTTGCGCGCTGCGCAGTGCCTTGGCACGTGCAGCCTCGATGGACTCGTCACGCGCCAGCGCCACGCCCATGCGGCGCTGGCCTTTGACTTCAGGCTTGCCGAACAGACGCAGCGCCGTGTCTTCCTCGCTCAGCGCAGCGCCAAGGTTGGCGAAACTGGCCTGCTGCGAATTGCCCTCCACCAGAATCACCGCCGACGCCGACGGGCCCATCTGGCGGATTGCCGGAATTGGCAGACCGAGAATGGCGCGGGCATGCAGGGCAAACTCGGACAGTTCCTGGGAGATCAGCGTCACCAGGCCGGTGTCGTGCGGGCGCGGCGAAACCTCGCTGAACCACACCTGATCGCCTTTGACGAACAGCTCGACACCGAACAGGCCGCGACCACCGAGCGCCTCGGTCACCGCCAGCGCCACGCGCTCGGATTCGGCCAGCGCCTTCGGGCTCATCGGTTGCGGCTGCCAGGATTCCTGGTAGTCACCGTTCTCCTGGCGATGGCCAATCGGCGCGCAGAAGCTGGTGCCACCGACATGACGCACGGTAAGCAGGGTGATTTCGTAGTCGAAGTCGATGAACCCCTCGACGATCACCCGCCCCTTGCCGGCACGGCCGCCTTCCTGGGCGTAGTCCCAGGCGCGCTGCAGGTCGGCGTCGCTTTTCAGGACGCTCTGGCCTTTGCCAGAAGAGCTCATGATCGGCTTGACCACGCAGGGGTAGCCGACGGACTTCACTGCTGCGGCGTAGTCCTCGAAGGTGTTGGAGAAATGATAAGGAGAGGTCGGCAGGCCCAACTCCTCGGCCGCCAGACGACGAATGCCCTCGCGGTTCATGGTCAGCTGTGCGGCACGCGCGGTCGGCACCACGTTGAAGCCTTCGGTTTCCAGCTCGACCAGCGTGGCAGTGGCGATCGCCTCGATCTCGGGCACGATGTAGTGCGGCTGTTCCTTTTCGATCACTGCACGCAGGGCTGCACCATCGAGCATATCGATGACGTGGCTGCGGTGCGCCACCTGCATGGCCGGCGCATTGGCATAACGATCAACACCGATGACTTCACAGCCCAGGCGCTGCAGCTCGATCACCACTTCTTTGCCGAGTTCGCCGCAGCCACACAGCAGTACACGGGTCGCAGAAGACGACAGAGGGGTTCCAATACGGGGCATGAGTGTTCCTCGAACAGTGAATCAGGACGGAGTCAGTAAAAGACCGGAAGCGCGGGCGCGCTCCAGGCAGCGTTGCAGTACCTCGCGGCGCTCGGCATTGTCCATGCGGCCCCAGCGGGTGATTTCGGCGGCGGTACGCTGACAGCCGATGCAGATATCCTGCTCATCCAGCGCGCAGACATGCACACAGGGTGAACGCACCGGTTTTTCTACATCACTCGTCGTCATCAGGCACCAGCTCACGGGAATAGCGCTGCGCATTATGAACGTAATGCGCAGCGCTGGCCTCCAGCATCTTCTTCTGCGGCTCGGTGAGCTCGCGCACCACCTTGCCCGGGCTGCCCATGACCAGGCTGCCGTCGGGAATCACCTTGCCCTCGGGAATCAGACTGTTGGCGCCGATGATGCAGTACTTGCCGATCTTGGCGCCGTTGAGTATCACCGAGTTGATGCCGATCAGGCTGTAATCATCCACGCTGCAGCCATGCATCATCACGTTGTGGCCGACGGTGACGCCCTTGCCCAGCGTCAGCGGAAAGCCCATGTCGGTGTGCATGACGCTACCGTCCTGCACGTTGCTGTTCTCGCCGATATGTATCAGTTCGTTGTCGCCGCGCAACACGGCGCCGAACCAGACACTGGCACCGGCTTCCAGGCGAACCTTGCCGATCAGGTCGGCGCTTGGTGCGATCCAGCTCTCGGGATGGGCATCGACACGGGAGCTTCCCAGGCGGTATTTCATGCTCGTCAGTCCTCGGCGCTATCAGCGCAGGTGTATGAAGTGTTCGGGGGGCTGGTGCAGAGCGATCTGCGCATCGTCGAAGATCAGGTTGACCAACTCCACCACCATGATCGCGGTCAAGCCCCAGATGCGGTACTCGCCATAGGTGTAGGACGGCACGTACCAGCTCTGCCCGAGGTAGTCGATACGGTGGGTGACTTCGCGCGGGTCGCTGCGGAAGAACTCCAGCGGAACCGAGAATACCGAGGCGATCTCGGCGTCGTTGGGCTTGTATTCGACGTAATCCGGCACCAGCCCGACGTAGGGCGTGACCTGAATGCCGTGACGCGACACCAGGCTGCTGAGCGGTCCGACGACTTCGACCAAACCAGGTGGCAGGCCAATTTCCTCCTCGGCCTCGCGCAGCGCGGTGTCCACCAGATCGCGGTCTTCCGGGTCGCGCCGGCCACCGGGAAAGGCGACCTCGCCACTATGGGTCGACAAACCACTGGCGCGCAGGGTCAGCACCAGCTCAGGTTCATCACTGCGGGTAATCGGGACCAGCACCGCCGCTTCGGGGAAGCTGCGCTCGGTCTCCAGAGGGCGCGGACTGTAACCGCGCACACGATGGAGCAACTCGTCCAGCATGGGCATACTCGGAGTCTTGTTTTGCCAGGCATCATGGCATGAAAGCACGCGGCCGCCCAACCCCGACGACAGGACAAGCCGGCCGCAATAGCGGGCTTGCCGGCCACCTCTCAGCCGGCCAAGATAGCGCCAGAAAAAGAGGAACGGGCATGAAATTCTGCAGCCAGTGCGGCAACCCGGTCACCCGCATGATCCCCGCGGGCGACAACCGCATGCGCCATGTCTGCGGCCACTGCGCCACCGTGCATTACGAAAACCCGCGTATCGTTGCCGGCTGCCTGCCTGTGTGGGGCGCCCAGGTGCTGCTGTGCCGCCGCGCCATCGAGCCGCGTCGCGGCTACTGGACGTTGCCGGCCGGCTTCATGGAAAACGGCGAGACAACCGAACAAGCCGCCGCCCGTGAGACCCTCGAAGAAGCCTGCGCCCGCGTACGCGACCTGAGCCTCTATACCCTCTTCGATCTGCCGCACATCAGCCAGGTGTACATGCTGTTTCGCGCCGAACTGGTCGACCTGGATTTTGCCGTCGGCGAGGAAAGCCTGGAGGTGCGATTGTTTGCAGAGAGCGAAATCCCTTGGTCAGAGCTGGCTTTCCCGACCATAGGCCGTACCTTAGAATGCTTCTTCGCCGACCGTCGGCAGAATCTCTTTCCGGTACGCAATGAGCCACTCGAAGCGCTGCGTGCCCACTACACACCCCGTTGACCCTTGCGGACGTTCCCGATGCGCTGGTTGTTGCCCCTGCTTTGCCTGACCCTCAGCTTCAACGTCCTGGCCAGCACCACGCCAGCGACCAGTAGCCGCACCGTGGACAAGGTGCTGGTACTCAAATCCGAGCGCAAACTACACCTGCAGCAGCGCGGCGAGACCATCAAGTCGTACCGTATTTCCCTGGGCAAACAGCCCAATGGCGCCAAGCAACGCGAAGGCGACCTGCGCACGCCGGAAGGCTTCTACTGGATCGACTGGCGCAAGCCGAGCGACAAGTACCAATTGTCGCTGCACATTTCCTACCCCAACGCTCGCGACCTGGCCAAGGCCAATGACGCCGGGGTGCCGCCGGGTAGCATGATCATGATCCACGGCACGCCGCTGGATGAGGAATACCCGGAGTGGTTCTTCCACACCCTCGACTGGACCGAAGGCTGCATCGCCATGAAGAACGACGACATGCGCGAGGTCTGGAGTATGGTCAAGGACGGTACGCTGATCGAAATCAGGCCTTGAGCCACTGCATTGAAAAAGGCGCCATCGGCGCCTTTTTCATATCGACTCAAAACTGCAGGTCGGACAAGCGCCAGACGTCGAAGGCCGGCGTTTCGTAGGGATGGGTTTTCTTCAACGCCTTGACGGCGTCGTGGATCAGCTCGTCGGCAACGACCATTTCCACTTTCCACTCGGCAACCTGCTCGACGCTGCCGACCTGACCGATGAACGGCTGGCTGCCGTCCAGGGCGCGGAACTGACCTTGGCCCAGCACCTGCCAGCAGCAGCTGTCGTAAAGACCAATGCGCCCGCCGCCGGCTGCGAACACCGCCTTTTTTACCGGTTCCAGATGGGTTTCCGGCACGTAGAAACACAGTTTGTACATCAAGTTCTCCGCAGATGGGCAACCGAACAACAGACAAGCCATGACGCCAATATGATGTCATTTCGCCATGGAGTTGTCTTGAGATCGCCCGCACAAATCCATACGCAGCATTAAAACGATTCGCTGCTTTCGACTCAGGCGGCGGGTATGGCGTTCTCAACGAGCGCCGAAAAAGCGCCGCCATCTGTCGGCCAGACCGCTGGCCGGAGGGCTGTGGCGACCATCGCAGTAGGGCAGGCTTGCGGATCGGCTACAGCGACACAACAACAGGCGCTGCTCGCGCTCGGGTTGCAGGATCAGGGATTGGGCGCAGTCGGGTGGGCAGTCAGGCATCTCGGGCGAGTGCCCACAGCGGCATAGATGATGAGTTTCGCCGGCTTTGACCAGGCGGACTTCGGGAAGGATGGGCAGAGAATCATCGGCCATGGCTGGGCCTGTGTAGTTCGGATGGAATCCGAGCAGAGGGTTTGGCAACGGCTTCCCGGATTGCATCCGGGCTACCGGGCCCTGCTCCCCTCTCCCGCGAGCGGGAGAGGGTCAGCAGAAGGCCGCTGCGCAGCCGCTTTTAGTCCACCCAGACGCGGGCGTTGCGGAACATGCGCATCCAGCCGCCGTCTTCCTGCCACTCGTCCGGGCGCCAGGAGTTCTGCACGGCGCGGAACACCCGCTCCGGGTGCGGCATCATGATGGTCACACGACCGTCGCGGCTGGTCAGGCCGGTGATGCCACGCGGCGAACCGTTGGGGTTGGCCGGGTAGGTCTCGGTGACCTTGCCGTGGTTGTCGACGAAGCGCAGGGCCACGGTGCCGGACAGATCGGCTTCCAGCAGCGCCTCCTCGCTTTCGAACTCGGCATGCCCCTCGCCGTGGGCGATGGCGATCGGCATGCGCGAACCGGCCATGCCCTGCAGGAAGATCGACGCCGACTCCTGAATCTGCACCATGGCCACGCGCGCTTCGAACTGCTCGGAGCGGTTGCGCACGAAGTGCGGCCAGAACTCGGTACCCGGGATCAGCTCGTGCAGGTTGCTCATCATCTGGCAGCCGTTGCACACACCAAGGGTGAAGCTGTCGCGACGCTCGAAGAAGCCTTGGAAAGCATCGCGAGCACGCGCGTTGAACAGCACCGACTTGGCCCAGCCCTCACCAGCGCCGAGTACGTCGCCGTAGGAGAAACCGCCGCAGGCCACCAGACCTTTGAACTCTTCAAGGCTGACGCGGCCGGCGAGGATATCGCTCATGTGCACGTCGATGGCGGAGAAGCCGGCGCGGTCGAACGCGGCGGCCATTTCCACCTGGCCGTTGACGCCCTGCTCGCGCAGGATCGCCACTTGCGGACGCACGCCCTTCTTGATGTAGGGCGCAGCAATGTCCTGGTTGACGTCGAAGCCAAGCTTGACCGACAGGCCGGGGTTGTCTTCTTCCAGCAGCAGGTCGAATTCCTGATCGGCACCCTGGGCGTTGTCGCGCAGACGCTGGATACGGTAGCTGGTCTCGGCCCACTGACGCTGCAGCAGACGACGATCACCAGCGAAAACCGGCTCGCCATTGAAGCTGATGCTGACGTCGCTGTTGTTCACGGCCTGCCCGATCACGGCCACGCAGTCGTCCAGACCGGCAGCGCTGAACTGCGCCAGCACCTCTGGCGTGGCGTCCTGGCGCACCTGGATCACTGCACCCAGCTCTTCGTTGAACAGCACGGCCGGCAGCTCGGAGCTGTCGTCAGCCAGCGCGTCGAGATTCAGCGACAGACCGCAATGACCGGCGAAGGCCATTTCCAGCACGGTGGTCAGCAGACCGCCGTCGGAGCGGTCGTGGTACGCCAGCAAGTGACCGTCGGCGTTCAGGCCCTGGATCACGGCGAAGAAGGCCTTGAGGTCTTCGGCGTCGTCGAGGTCCGGCACCTGCTGGCCGATCTGCGAATAGACCTGTGCCAGGATCGAGGCGCCCATGCGGTTCTGGCCGCGACCGAGGTCGATCAGAATCAGATCGGTCTCGCCCTTGTCCATGCGCAGTTGCGGAGTCAGGGTCTGGCGAATGTCTTGTACCGGAGCGAAACCGGTGATCACCAGCGACAGCGGCGAGGTCACGCTCTTGTCGACGCCTTCATCCTGCCAGCGGGTTTTCATGGACATGGAGTCCTTGCCCACCGGAATGGTGATGCCCAGTGCCGGGCACAGTTCCATACCGACAGCCTTGACGGTGTCGTACAGGCGGGCGTCTTCGCCGGGGTGGCCGGCAGCGGCCATCCAGTTGGCCGACAGTTTGATGTCGGACATTTTCTCGATGCGTGCCGCCGCCAGGTTGGTAACGGTCTCACCCACCGCCATACGCCCGGAGGCCGGCGCGTCGAGCAGCGCCAGCGGCGTACGCTCACCCATGGCCATGGCTTCACCGGTGTAGACGTCGAAGCTGGTGGCGGTCACGGCGCAATCGGCCACCGGCACCTGCCAAGGGCCGACCATCTGATCACGTGCCACCAGACCGGTAATGGTGCGGTCGCCGATGGTGATCAAAAAGCTCTTGCTGGCCACGGCCGGGTGATGCAGCACGCGACCCAGCGCTTCTTCGATATTCACGCTGGCAGCGCTGAAGTCATCGCCCTGCTCGGCTTCGCGGCTAACGCTACGGTGCATGCGCGGCGGCTTGCCCAGCAGCACTTCCAGCGGCATGTCCACCGGGGTGTTGCTGAAATGGCTGTCGGTCACGGTCAGGTGCGGCTCGGCAGTGGCCTCGCCGACCACGGCGAACGGGCAACGCTCGCGCTCGCAGATAGCCTGGAAACGCTCGAAGTCGGCAGCGTCCACGCTCATCACGTAACGCTCCTGCGACTCGTTGCACCAGATTTCGTGCGGGGCCATGCCCGGCTCGTCATTAGGCACGTTGCGCAGCTCGAAGCGGCCACCACGACCACCGTCGTTGATCAGCTCCGGCAGGGCGTTGGAGATACCGCCAGCGCCGACGTCGTGGATGAACTTGATCGGGTTGGCCTCGCCCAGCTGCCAGCAGCGGTCGATGACCTCCTGGCAGCGGCGTTCCATTTCCGGGTTCTCGCGCTGTACCGAGGCGAAGTCCAGGTCAGCCGAGCTGGCACCGGTGGCCATCGACGAGGCAGCGCCGCCGCCGAGGCCGATGAGCATGGCCGGGCCGCCGAGCACGATCAGCTTGGCGCCGACGGAAATCTCGCCCTTCTGTACGTGGTTCTCGCGGATGTTGCCGAGACCGCCAGCGAGCATGATCGGCTTGTGGTAGCCACGCACTTCCTCACCGCGCGGGCTGCTGACCGCCTGTTCGAAGGTGCGGAAGTAGCCGTTGAGCGCCGGGCGACCGAACTCGTTGTTGAACGCGGCGCCGCCCAGCGGGCCTTCGATCATGATGTCCAGCGCGCTGACGATGCGCTCGGGCTTGCCGTAGGGCTTTTCCCAAGGCTGAAGGAAATCGGGGATGTTCAGGTTGGAGACCGAGAAACCGGTCAGGCCGGCCTTGGGCTTGGCGCCACGACCGGTCGCGCCTTCGTCACGGATCTCGCCACCGGAGCCGGTGGAGGCGCCGGGGAACGGGGCGATGGCGGTCGGGTGGTTGTGCGTCTCCACCTTCATCAGAATGTGCACCGGCTCCTGCACCGCGCCGTACTGGCGGGTCTCAGGATTGGGGAAGAAACGCCCGGCGGTGTGGCCGACGATGACCGAAGCGTTGTCCTTGTAGGCGGACAGTACGCCTTCGTTGTGCATCTGGTAGGTGTTCTTGATCATGCCGAACAGCGACTTGTCCTGGCTCTCGCCATCGATGTCCCAACTGGCATTGAAGATCTTGTGGCGGCAGTGCTCGGAGTTGGCCTGGGCAAACATCATCAGTTCGATGTCGTGCGGATTGCGCCCCAGGTCATTGAAGCTCTTCACCAGGTAGTCTATTTCGTCCTCGGCCAGGGCCAGGCCCAGATCCTGGTTGGCCTGCTCCAGCGCAGCGCGACCGCCACCGAGCACGTCCACGGCGGTCAGCGGCTTGGGCTCGGCATGGCTGAACAGCGCGGCAGCGTCCTCCAGCGCATTCAGAACAAGCTGAGTCATGCGGTCATGCAGCAGGGCGGCGACGGCGGCGCTGTCGGCCTCGTTCAACTCGCCGCTGATGTAATAGGCAATGCCGCGCTCCAGGCGCTGGACCTTGGCCAGGCCGCAGTTGCGAGCAATGTCGCTGGCCTTGCTCGACCAGGGCGAAATGGTGCCGAAACGCGGGATGGTCAGGAACAGCTTGCCGCTGGGCTCCTGCACCGGCACGCTCGGGCCGTACTTGAGCAGCCGCGCCAGCACTTGTTCTTCATCGGCGTTGAGCACGCCCGTCACGTCGGCGAAATGCGCGAACTCGGCGTACAGCCCGGTCACGGCCGGCACCTTGCTGGTCAGTTGCTCAAGCAATTTGCCATGGCGGAAAGCGGAAAGGGCGGGAGCGCCGCGCAGGATCAACATCGTCGGAACAGCCTCTGGGAAGGGGTGTGCTGGAGGCCGGGCATTCTATCCTAAAGTGGCGGTCTGCGGCACCTGTAGCCGGGTGCTTAAAGGACGAACGCGCTAGCAGAGAAGCGAAGCGCTGTCGAGATATGGCGCCGCCTGCGCTTTGCGTATACTGCGCCGATGTTTGCACGACCTGCGATACGCATGCGTTGCGCCAAAGGGCTGTTGGCGATTGGAACCCTCCTGATGCTTGCTGGCTGTGGCGAAGAACCCAAGCCCAGCGTACTTGAGCAGGCAAAGGCGGAGGGTGAGCTGCGCGTGGTCACTCGAAACAGCCCCGCCACCTATTTCCAGGACCGCAACGGCGCCACCGGTTTCGAATACGAGTTGGCCAAACGCTTCGCCGCCGATCTCGGCTTGGAGCTGAAGATCGAAACCGCGGACAACCTCGACAGCCTGTTTGCCAGCCTGGGCCGCGCCAATGGTCCGGTCATGGCGGCCGCCGGCCTGGTGGATACGCCACAGCGACAGCGTCAGGCACGTTTCTCGATTCCTTATCTGGAAGTCACGCCTCAGGTCATCTATCGCCAGGGCGAAACCCGCCCAACCAAGCCTGAAGAGCTCGTCGGCAAACGCATTCTCGTTCTGGCCGGCAGCAGCCATGCCGAACAACTGGCCGCCCTCAAGCTGGAACAGCCGGAACTGGAGTTCGAGGTATCCGACGCCGTAGAGGTGGTCGACCTGCTGCGCATGGTCGACGAAGGGCAGATCGACCTGACCCTGGTGGACTCCAACGAACTGGCGATGAACCAGGTGTACTTCCCCAACGTGCGAGTCGCCTTCGACCTGGGCGACACCAATACCATGCGCTGGGCAGTAGCTGCCGGTGAAGATGACAGCCTGCTGGTGGAGATCGACGCCTTCCTTGAGCGCTCCGAGGCCAACGGTACCCTGCAGCGCCTGAAGGAGCGCTACTATGGCCATGTCGACGTGCTCGGCTACGTCGGCGCCTACACCTTCGCCCAGCACCTGCAGCAACGCCTGCCGCGCTACGAGAAGATGTTCCGCAAGGCCGGCCAGGCCAATCAGATCGACTGGCGCCTGCTCGCAGCCATGGGCTATCAGGAATCGCTGTGGCAACCCAACGCCACGTCCAAGACCGGCGTACGCGGCCTGATGATGCTGACCCAGCGCACCGCCCAGTCGGTCGGCGTGTCCAACCGCCTGGACCCCAAGCAAAGCATCGACGGCGGCGCCCGCTATTTCATCCAGGTGCACCAGCAATTGCCGGACAGCATCGCCGAGCCGGACCGCACCTGGTTCGCTCTGGCCGCCTACAATGTTGGCGGCGGTCACCTGGAAGATGCACGCAAGCTGACCGAAGCCGAGGGCTTGGACCCGAACAAATGGGCCGACGTGCAGAAGATCCTGCCGCGCCTGGCGCAGAAGCAGTGGTACAGCAAGACCCGCTACGGCTATGCCCGCGGTGGCGAGCCCGTGCATTTCGTGCGCAACATTCGTCGCTACTACGACATTCTCACCTGGGTGACCCAGCCGCAGCTGGAAGGCACGCAAGTGGCCGAGAGCGGTATCCACCTGCCCGGCATCGACAAGCGCAAACCCGAAGAAGAAACCCCGCCGCTGTAAATGCCTACAGCAAGCTCTGATTACCTGCCGCGCAGCGGCTGATGGCCTGGCGCGCCGCCGGCAGCCCTTTCAAACGCGTGGCGCACTGCGCCTGACTCGAGACCCGCTCGACCTGCAGGTTGGCCTGCGCATCGATGCTGATCAGATACGCATGGTTGTAGCGCGCTCGATCGTTCCAGTCGCTGAACCGTTGGGTGGCGAGTACGCAACGGTAGTCCAGATGACCGGTAAAGCCCTGGAAGCGATCACGCATGAAGATATGATGGTAACGCTGCCAGTCGCGGTCACGCTGGCCGACGCGCACGGCCTCCTGGCAATCCTCCAGCGTGGTGATCTGCGGCTCGTGCAGGAAAATACTCTGCGCCAGGTTCGAGCCGCCTAACTGCACACTGGCCACCAGATACACCTCAGGCTGCGCAGCCACAACCGGCGCAGCCAGCAGTGCCAGCACGCTCAACATCCCTTTGTTCATAATCGCTCCCGGTAAAGAGGCTCAGCCGCGCCGGGCCTTGAAAAAGTCTTTCAGCAGTGCCCCGCTCTCCTCTGCCAGCAAGCCACCTTCCACCAGTACGCGATGGTTGAGAAAGGCTTGATCGAAGAACTGCCCCTGACTGATCGCCACGCCCGCACGCGGCTCGCTGGCAGCGAACACCACACGAGCGATGCGCGCATGCACGATCAAGCCAGCGCACATGCTGCAGGGTTCCAGGGTGACGTATAGCGTGCTACCGGGCAGTCGATAGTTCTGCACACTTTGCGCCGCAGCGCGAATCGCCACCATCTCGGCATGGGCGCTGGGGTCATGACGCAGGATCGGACAGTTGAAGCCCTGGCCCACCACCTCACCGTCCTGCACCAGCACGGCACCGACCGGCACTTCACCCTGCCCAGCGCCCAGACGCGCCTGCGCCAGCGCCAGGCGCATGAAGTGCTCGTCACGCGAGCGGTCGATGATCTGCGGTCTTTTCATTGCATCAATCCGTAGGGCGCCGGCGAAAAACGGCGCCTACCCTACACCACTTCGATGGCCGCCATCAGCCCCGTTTCCATATGGTCGATGACGTGGCAGTGGAACATCCACACACCGGGATTATCGGCGACGAAGGCAATGCGCGCGGTCTCGTTCTTGCCCAGCAGGTAGGTGTCGGTGAAATACGGAATGATCTGGCGTCGATCCGAGCCCAGCACCTTGAAAGTCATGCCGTGCAGGTGGATCGGGTGCTGATACTGAGCCATGTTGCGCAGTACGAAAACGTAGTGACCGTCCTTCTTCAGCGTGGCGATCGGACGGTCCGCACAGGTCTTGTCGTTGATGTCCCAGGCCTGACCGTTGATCTGCCAGTACTTGTAGCTGCCGCCCCGCTCGACATTTCCCGACAGCATGGCCGCCCACTCGAAGTTGAAGCGTAGCGTCTCGGCGCGCGCCAGATCCGGCTCGGCAATCGGATTGGCCGGCAATGGCGGCGGCCAATCTCCGGCAGCTTCGGCGCTGGCGATGCCCTTCACGGTCGCCAGGCGCAGCGGCCCGTTGCGCAGGTATAACGCCTCTCCAGCAGCCGGAACCTTGAGCGCCAGGTCAAGGCGCATGCCGGGGCCGAGCCAGTATTCCTTGCCCAAAGGGCGCGGCTGTACCGGGTTGCCGTCCAGCGCATAGATGCGCGCGTCGCCGCCCGGCAGGTTGAGGCGATAGGTGATGGTGCTGTCGACGTTGATCAGACGCAGGCGCACCACCTGCCCGGCCGGCAACTCCAGTGTCGGGTTAGGCTCGCCGTTGATGGTGGTCAGGCGCCCACGCGTGCCCTCGCGCGCGGCCTGGCGCGGCACCAGAAACTCGGTGAACGCGCCCTGCTCGTCGATGTGCCAGGTTTTCAGGCTCAGCGTACGCTCATGACGGAACCCCGTCGGCTCGCGCTCCTCGACGATCAGCGGGCCGACTAGACCGCGCCCCAATTGCTCGGCACTGGCGGTGTGCGGGTGGTACCAGAAGCTGCCGGCGTCGTGACAGATGAAGTCATAGTCGAAGTATTCACCCGGCAGCACCGGTGCCTGGGAAACGTAGGGCACGCCGTCCATCTCCAGCGGCAGACGAATGCCATGCCAGTGGATAGTGCTTTGCACATCGAGCTTGTTGATGAAGCGCACCCGCAAACGCTCGCCCTGCCGACAGCGCAACTCCAATCCCGGCGCCTGGCCGCCATAGCCCCAGGCCGGCGTCTTGTGCCCCGGCACCAGCTCCAGATCAAGCGGCGCGGCGATCAGCTCATAGTCATGGCTCGCCACGTTCTCCGGGCGCCCCAGCCAATAACGCACACCACCTGCGCCCAGGCCGGCCACACCCAGGCCAGCTAGGCCGGCAAGCACTTGTCTGCGGGTAAACGACATCTTCATCCTCGGCAATCTGCGCGCATACTCAATTGCGGTATCTTCTCATTTTCAACGAATGGAAAACGACCCCACTAGCAGAGTCGGGTTGCCGCAGCTCCAACCTGCGGGCATGAAAAAACCGGCCTAACAGACTGTGTGAAAACGTTCTGAACTGAACCGGTTCAATACAAACGCCTCGATTGTTTCGGGGCGTTTGTGTTTTTACTGGTGCAATGATGCAAAGTGCAGCGCTCAGGTCAGCAGCTCGATCATGCGGCGTGCCCCGAGTACCGAAATAGCACGTTTGAGGTTGTA
>NZ_JBLUPX010000030.1:0-46487 GCF_048068235.1 Pseudomonas sp. NY15364
CCAGTAGCGTCGAGGATTACGAAGCGCTGCTGCCGTGGAACTGCTCGCCAGCTTCTGCCTCTGCTTCCTGAAAAAAACCGTCCGCTAGGACGGGGTTTATGGAGCGGTTACCCTTGACCAAGATTGCTTCCGGCCGTCTGAACCTGTCCAAAGGAGAAAAGACAGCTTTGAAGTACCTGTTGGAACGATTGGAGATCGAATGCTGAGCAGAGACTGGCTCAGGTCATCGCGAGGTGCTCGCTGGGGCTGGCTGGTCGGAGAGGTTGGGCCAGGCCAGTGAATGGTAAAGCGGCGAAATCTTATGATTTACGCCGCTTGGTCATTTCAGTTCGTCGCTGAGCGCTCTGTCAGGCTCAACACTTTCTTGACGTCGCGAGCTGCGAGATCTGAATCGCCCCTAGTTTCGTAGACACCTCCAAGCCTCATAATGAGGCCCATCAGGAGGTGCCATGAGCAACCAGCGTTACCCCGAAGAATTCAAGATCGAAGCGGTCAAGCACATCACTGAGCGCGGCTTGCGTGTTGCCGATGTGGCAGAGCGTCTAGGTGTGTCCGCGCATAGCCTGTACGCCTGGGTAAAGCGCTACAGCAAGCCCCAAGTACAGCGGCAGCAGGTAGATGATCAGCAAGCCGAACTGCGTCGTTTGCGCGCTGAACTCAAGCGAGTGACCGAAGAGCGAGACATCCTAAAAAAGGCCGCCGCGTACTTTGCCAAGGAGTCCGGCTGAAGTACGCCGTTATCAGCAAGCTGTCGGTGGAGTACCCGGTGCGGCGCCTCTGCCAGACCCTCCAGGTACATCCCAGCGGTTACTACGCCTGGCTGGCCGAGCCGAAATCTGCACGCGCCAAGGAGGATCAGCGTCTGCTCGGATTGATCAAGCATGCCTGGTTGGAAAGCGGCGGGGTCTACGGCTACCGCAAGATCCACGACGACCTGCGTGAGCTGGGCGAGTCTTGTGGTCGGCACCGCGTGGCTCGCCTGATGCGGGGAGAGGGACTGCGCTCGCAGACCGGTTATCGTCGGCGCCCCGGGTACTATGGTGGCAAGCCGACTGTGGCCTCGCCCAACCGTCTGGAGCGGAAGTTCAACGTCAGTGAACCGAACAAGGTCTGGGTCACCGACATCACTTACATCCGCACCTATGAGGGTTGGTTGTACTTGGTGGTGGTACTGGATCTGTTTTCGCGCCAAGTGATTGGCTGGTCGATGAAGCCACCCGCGCCTTCTTCCACTCGGCGTAGACGTAGGGTTGCACCGGCAAGGGGCGCAGCGCCAGACGATCCAGAGCCTCGAAGGCCGAGTGCCGGGAGCCCGGCAGCTTGCGAAACGGGCGGCGATTGAGCCGCTCCAGCAACACGGAGATGGCGCTGTTGAGTTCATCCAAGGAGAAGAACTGACGGTTGCGCAGGGCCGCGAGGATCCAGCGCTCGACCACCTGCACGCCGACTTCGGCCTTGGCCTTGTCGCGCGGCTTACGCGCCCGCGCCGGCACCACCGCCACTCCGTAGTGCTCGGCAAGGTCGCGGTAGCTGGGGTTGATGTCCGGCTCGTAACGATGGGCCTTGCTTACCGCGCTGCGCAGGTTGTCCGGCACCACGATCTCCGGCACGCCGCCGAGGAAGGCGAAGCAACGGGTATGCGAGCCTAGCCAGTCCGGCAGCTGCTGCGACCAGGTGGCTTCGGCGAAGGTGTAGCTGGACGCGCCAAGCACCGCGACGAACACCTGCGCCCGGCGGATCTCGCCGCTGTGGCGGTCGATAACCGGCACCGTCTGCCCGGCGTAGTCGACGAACAACTTCTCGCCGACGCGATGCTCCTGGCGCATCACCACGTCCAGCTTGCCCTGCCAGGCCCGGTAGTGCTCGCAGAACCAGCTGTACTGAAAACCCTGCGGCTGGTTCAGGCGGTACTCCTGCCAGAGCAGCGCCAGGGTCACGCCGGGGCGACGCAGCTCGGCATGCACCCAAGACCAATCAGGCAGCGGTCGTTGTTCGGAGGGTACCGCCGGCGGTGGCGGGAACAGCTGCTGCTCCAGTTCGGAATCGGACAACGAACAGGGCCAGGCTAGACCGCTGGCGGCAAAGCGGTTGAGGTAATCGCCGACGGTGACACGACCGACCTGCACACTGACTGCAATCTGGCGAGCCGATAGCCCGACCTCGAACTTGAGACGAAGTACTTCGCGAATCTTACGCATGGATAAACGCTCCACGACGACCTCTCTGCTTCGAAAAAGAGGTCGATGGTAGTGAAGAAATCCTGCGTTACTGCCTGCCCGGTTGAGTGGCCGGATGGCCGTGGAATCAGTGGCCGGATCACCGTGGAATCGGTGGTCAGATGCTTATGGAATGGGTGGCCAGATGACCGTGGAATCCGCACTATACCTAGTGAGAGGCTATGAACCAGCTGTTCCTTTGGACTTCGATTCTGCGGCCCGACGGAGCGTCCCGAATGAGTTGTCTCAAACCGGGAAGCGAATCTTGCGTTGTTTTCGGTAGCTGCTGCTCAGTTTTGAAGTCAGCGCGACTTCTAGCTCTTTCGCCGCCATATTCCCGGCCGCCTTTCCGCTCTGGTTCTACCCGATCACTCTCCTGCTGACTAGAGTGCTACTCCTAGGTTGGCAAATCGGGCTCGTTTGGATTTTCGGCACGTTGGCCTTTCGTGATGGCTACCTGCGTATCGGGCTATGAACGGTTGGGCCGGTGGGGCACTGGTGGCATTTGGGTTCCAGAAGATCTTCGCGCGCTGAGACGCCTGAGCAGTTCAAGGTCGTCGTGTAATCCTGACGCGTAACCTGCAGGCGACGTTGCGCAATCGAGAGCGAACCCAGTTCGCTCTCGAGATCGCCGCCGAAACGGGGTTAGAGCACCGACCAATCCTTGATGATCGGCGCGTGATAGGCATCTACGGCGTAGCGTCTGCTCGCCAGTGGACGTTACGCCGTGCTCGATGACGGTAAGGGATTCAGCCTAATGCCGTGAACCCCATCATCGAACAACGACTCGGGCAGCAAATTGCAGTGACCCATGCGCCATGGCAGAGTGTTCTGGGAGATTAGTCGGTCGCAAGGCTGAGATGTAGAGTCGAAGCATACTGGTGAAAACCAAGTGAACCTCGTAGCCCTCTAGATTGTCTCGAGTTTGTCCAAGTTATCGCGATGCAGATGGCCGGGCTCGAACATGTTGGCATCTCTCCTTCAGCGATAGGCGATGGCGCTGTAATCCAGGCTGATCCGGGTACCGGATTTGCCCTGGACGATGGCCTCGATATTTTCCAGCGAGCCGATCACCGCCGTGCTGCCAGTGTTGCGGGCGAACTCGCAGGCGGCTTGCACCTTCGGCCCCATGGAGCCGGCGGCAAAGCCGAGTTTGTCCAGCTCGTCGGGGTGAGCTTCGGCGATGGATTTCTGCGTCGGCTTGCCCCAGTCGATATAGGTGGCGTCGACGTCGGTGGCGATTACCAGCAGGTCGGCGTTGAGCTGTTCGGCGAGCAGTGACGAGCACAGATCCTTGTCGATCACCGCCTCCACGCCATGCAATTTGTTGCCGTCGTACATGGTGGGAATACCGCCGCCACCGGCGCAGATCACCACGCTGCCTTTTTCCAGCAGCCATTTGATCGGGCGAATTTCGAAGATGCGTTGTGGCCGTGGGCTGGCCACGACGCGGCGGAACTTGTCACCGTCCGGGGCGATGCTCCAGCCTTTCTCGGCGGCCAGGCGTTCGGCTTCTTCCTTGGCGTAGACCGGGCCTATAGGTTTGGTTGGTTTCTTGAACGCTGGATCGGCGCTGTCCACTTCGACCTGGGTGAGGATGGTGGCGAAGGGCACCTCGAACGGCAGCAGGTTGCCCAGCTCCTGCTCGATCATGTAGCCGATCATGCCTTCAGTTTCGGCGCCGAGTACATCCAGCGGGTAAGGATTGGCGGCGTCGAAGGCATTGCCCTGCAGGGCCAGCAGGCCGACTTGTGGGCCGTTGCCGTGAGCGATCACCAGCTCGTTTCCGCCTGCAACCTTGGCTATCTGCTCACAGGCGATACGTACATTTTCACGCTGGTTTTCCGCGGTCATGGCTTCGCCGCGACGAAGCAGGGCGTTGCCGCCCAGGGCGATGACGAGTCGCATGATGGTTGCTCCTTGTTCTCGTTCGTAGCCCGGATGCAATCCGGGGATGGCGAGGGGGCGATTGCCCCGGATTGCATCCGGGCTACGGTTTAGATGTCGGCCAGGGTCGCGACCAGAATCGCCTTGATGGTGTGCATGCGGTTTTCCGCCTGCTCGAAGGCGATGTTCCATGGCGACTCGAAGACGTCCTCGGTCACTTCGATGCCGTTCTTCAGGTGCGGATACTGTTCGGCGATCTGCTTGCCGACCTTGGTTTCGCTGTTGTGGAAGGCCGGCAGGCAGTGCATGAACTTCACCCGCGGGTTGCCGGCGGCCTTCATGATTTCGGCGTTGACTTGGTACGGCAGCAGTTCCTGGATGCGTTCACCCCAGGCTTCCACCGGCTCGCCCATCGACACCCAGACGTCGGTGTGGACGAAGTCGACGCCCTTGACCGCTTCCTTCGGGTCTTCAGTGAGCAGCAGGCGGGCGCCGCTTTCCTCGGCGAATTTCTTGCAGGCGGCGACATGTTCGGCGCTCGGCCACAGCGCCTTGGGCGCGGCGATGCGCACGTCCATGCCGAGCTTGGCGCCGATCAGCAGCAGCGAGTTGCCCATGTTGTTGCGCGCATCGCCGAGGTAGGCGTAGGCGATGTCGTGCAGCGGCTTGTCGCTGTGCTCGCGCATGGTCAGCACGTCGGCGAGCATCTGCGTGGGGTGGTACTCGTCGGTCAGACCGTTGAACACCGGCACGCCGGCGTAGGTGGCCAGTTCCTCGACAATCTCCTGCTTGAAGCCGCGATACTCGATGGCGTCGTACATGCGTCCGAGCACGCGAGCGGTGTCCTTCATCGACTCCTTGTGACCGATCTGCGAGGAGCCGGGGTCGATGTAGGTGACGTTGGCGCCCTGGTCGTAGGCGGCCACCTCGAAGGCGCAGCGGGTGCGGGTCGAGGTCTTCTCGAAGATCAGCGCGATGTTCTTGCGGCTCAGGTGCTGCTGCTCGGTGCCGGTGTACTTGGCGCGCTTGAGGTCGCGCGACAGGTCGAGCAGGTAACGCAGCTCACGGGTGCTGTGGTGCATCAGGCTGAGCAGGTTGCGGTTGTGCATGTTGAAAGCCATGAGATTTCGCTCCGTTGGCAAGGGCAACTGTAGGGCGGACATGCTGCAGGCTTGTCCGCCTTCTTGCTGGCAAAGGTGGACAAGGCTGCGCCATGTCCACCCTACGAATATGTGTCCGTCAGTAATCGATTGGGTCGCGGATGATCGGACAGGTCATGCAGTGGCCGCCGCCACGGCCGCGTCCCAGTTCGCTGGCGCTGATGGTGATGACCTCGACGCCGGCCTTGCGCAGCAGGGTGTTGGTGTAGGTGTTGCGGTCGTAGCCGATGACCACGCCGGGTTCCAGGCAGACCACGTTGTTGCCGTCGTCCCACTGCTCGCGTTCGGCCTCGTAGGCGTCGCCGCCGGTTTCCACCACGCGCAGTTTCTTCAGGTTGAGCGACTCGGCGACCACGTCGAGGAAGCTGCGCTCGTCGCGGCGCAGGTCGATACCGCCAGGCTTGCTTTCATCCGGGCGCAGCACGAAGGGCACGATGGAGTTGGCCACTTCCGGGAAGATGGTCACTAGGTCGCGGTCGCAGAAGCTGAACACGGTGTCCAGGTGCATGGCCGAGCGCGATTTGCCCAGGCCGGCGACTATCACCTTGTCGGCGGCGCCTTTGGCGAACAGGGTACGCGCCACCTGGCCGATGGCCTGGTGCGAGCTGCGCTCACCCATGCCGATCAGCACGGTACCGTTGCCGATTGGCATCACGTCGCCGCCTTCGAGGGTGGCCGAGCCGTGATCCTGATCCGGGTCGCCATACCAGACCTCGAACTCTTCATTGATGAAGTCCGGGTGGAATTTGTAGATGGCACTGGCGAGCAGGGTTTCCTGGCGGCGCGCCGGCCAGTACATCGGGTTGAGGGTTACGCCGCCGTAGATCCAGCAGGTGGTGTCGCGGGTGAACTGGGTGTTGGGCAGCGGCGGGAAGATGAAGCTGGACTCGCCCAGATAGGCGTTGAACATCTTCGCTGCTTCCGAATCTTTGTATTTCTGCAGGTCTGCGCCGGACACGCCGCCGATCAGGAATTCGGCGATGCGCCGTGGCTCCAGGCTTTCGATAAACGAACGAACTTCGTTCTGCAGACCGAGGCCGACGCTGTTGGGGGTGATCTTGCGCTCGAGAATCCACTGCAGCGCTTGCGGGTTGCGCACGGTCTCTTCGAGCAGGTTGTGCATCTCCACGACCTCTATACCGCGTTCACGCATCTTGGTCATGAAATCGAAATGGTCGCGCTTGGCCTGCGATACCCAGATCACGTCGTCGAACAGCAGTTCGTCGCAGTTGGCGGGGGTCAGGCGCAGGTGCGCAAGGCCGGGCGAGCAGACCATCACCTTGTGCAGCTTGCCGGCTTCGGAATGAACGCCTAGGGCTTTCTTGGACATGTCAAACTCCTTCTCGTGGAACGTGGCCCCGGAAGGTCCGGGGCGGCACTTTTACAAACTCAGGAAACCGTCATACAGGCCGAATGCGGCAATGCCGGCGCCGATCAGTACGGCGATGAAGATCAGCTTCTCGACGCCCGTGAACACCGGTTGGCCCAGCTCGCGCTTGGCCTTGGCGAACAGGATTGCGCCAGGGGCATAGAGCAGCGCGGAGAGCAGCAGGTACTGCACGCCGGCGGCGTACACCAGCCACACCGCATACAGCGTGGAGATCAGCGCGATCAGCAGATCCTTGTTGCGTTCGCCGGCGGCGTTTTCGTAGGTCTCGCCGCGCAAGGCCAGCAGCACGGCGTAGGCACTCGACCAGAAGTACGGCACCAGAATCATCGAGGTGGCCAGATACAGCAGGCTGAGGTAGGTGGACTCGCTGAACAGGGTGATGATCAGAAACAGCTGGATCAGCCCGTTGGACAGCCACAGCGCGTTAGCCGGGACCTGGTTGGCGTTCTCCTTGCGCAGGAACTCCGGCATGGTGTGGTCACTGGCGCTGGCGAAGAGAATCTCGGCGCACAGTAGTGTCCACGACAGCAGCGCCCCGGCCAGCGAGATGATCAGGCCGATGGAGATCAGTTGCGCCCCCCAGGGGCCGACTACCTGTTCCAGCACGGCAGCCATCGACGGGTTTTTCAGTCCGGCCAGTTCGGCCTGGGCGAGGATGCCCTGACTGAGGATGTTGACCAGCACTAATAGCAGGAGCACGCCGATGAAGCCGATGACGGTGGCCTTGCCGACATCGCTGCGTTTCTCGGCGCGGGCGGAGAAGATGCTCGCACCCTCGATACCGATGAACACCCAGACGGTGACCAGCATCATGTTGCGCACCTGATCCATCACGCTGCCGAGCTCGGTGTTGCCGCTGCCCCAGAAGTCCGAGGTGAACACGTCCATCTTGAAGGCGACGGCGGCGATGACGATGAACAGCGCCAGCGGCAGCATCTTGGCGATGGTGGTGATGGTATTAATGAAGGCCGCTTCCCTGATCCCGCGCAGCACCAGAAAGTGCAGCAGCCAGAGCACGATAGAGGCGCAGATGATCGCCGGCAGGGTGTTGCCCTCGCCGAATACCGGAAAGAAGTAGCCGAGGGTGGAGAACAGCAACACCATGTAGCTGACGTTGCCGATCCAGGCGCTGATCCAGTAACCCCAAGCCGAGGAGAAACCCATGTAGTCGCCGAAGCCGGCCTTAGCGTAGGCATACACCCCGCCATTGAGGTCGGGTTTGCGGTTGGCCAGGGTCTGGAAGACGAAAGCCAGGGTGAGCATGCCGACACCGGTGATCAGCCAGCCAATAAGGGTGGCGCCGGCACTGGCACTGGCGGCGATATTCTGCGGCAGGGAGAAGATCCCGCCGCCAACCATTGAACCAACAACCAGAGCGATCAACGCGCCGAGGCGCAGTTTTTGAGTCGAGTCAGACATAGCGAGACCTCCTTGGTCTAGTAATAACTACCGGGCAGACTCTTTCGGAGTTTTCCTAATGTTTAACAAGTTCAATGCAGTCGTGATAAATGGGGTTAGAAAGTTTGAAGGTGGTATCACGAAACCGCTGTCATTGCTGAATCAGAGCGTCCTGATGGTATTCACCTGATCTTTATTTATACGTTGGGGTTTCCCGTCAGGTTGCTTAAATTCGTAGAAACCACTTTTTGCATCGTATTTGGGTTCGTCTAGTGTCTGGATTTCCTGACCGCTGTTGAGCACGATCAGCGAGGGGGTAGAACAGCCAGCAAGCAGGCTGAGAGTCAGAGCGGAAAGTACAAGGCAGATTTTTTTCATGATGATGCTCCTAAGTTGTCGTCAGTAAAGTTGGCTTCTAATGTTTCTTCCGGTAGGAAGTCTTTGTCCGGGTTGTAGTCAGGCTTGAGGAAGCTGTCCAGCGCTTCCAGGTCAGCCGGACTGAGGGTGCCGGCGGCCTGCTTCAGGCGCAGGTTGTTGAGGATGTAGTCATAGCGCGCGTCGTTGTAGTTGCGCACCGCGCTGTACAGCTGACGCTGGGCATCGAGCACATCGACGATGTTGCGGGTGCCGACCTGGTAGCCGATCTCGGTGGCTTCCAGGGCGCTCTGGTTGGAGATGATCGACTGGCGGCGCGCCTGCACGGTCTCCACGTCGGTATTCACCGCACGGAACAGGTTACGGGTGTTCTGCACCACCTGGCGGCGCAAGCTTTCGCGCAACTGCTCGGTCTGCCCCAGGCGCTGATAGGCCTCACGCACCTGCGAGCTGGTCAGGCCGCCGCTGTACAGCGGGATATTCAGTTGCAGGCCGATGGAGCGCTGCGAAACATCGCCACCGTATGTAGTGGGTGACGCAGCAGAGTTGGTAAAGCCCAGGCTGTCATTGTCGCCCTTCTGATAGCTGGCCACGGCATCCAGGGTCGGCGCATGGCCGGCCTTGCGCTGGCGCAGGTTTTCCTCGGCAGCATCGACCGCGAAGAAGCTGGCCTGCAGATTGAGGTTCTGCGCAGCGGCGGTATCGACCCAGGTTTTGGCGTCGTTCGGTGTCGGCGCCAATACCGGCAAGGTATGCACGATACCTTCGACTGCCGTGTAGCTGCGATTGGTCAGCGCCACCAGGGCCTCGAAGGCATCATCCACGGCGCGCTCGGCGAGAATGCGGTTGGCTCGGGCAGTGTCGAAACCGGCCTGCGCTTCGAGCACGTCGGTCTTGTCGGAAAGGCCAACATCGAAGCGCTCGTTGGCCTGATCCAGCTGGCGCTTGAACGCCGCCTCTTCGGCACGGGTCGAGGCCAGGGTGTCCTGGGCGCGCAACACGGCAAAGTAGGTCTCGGCGCTCTGCAGAATCAAGCTCTGCTCGGTCGCTGACAGCTCCAGCGCCGCCTGCTCACTGGTCGCCTCGGCCGCCTGCAGCTGGAACCATCGATCGGCACGGAACAGTGGCTGGCTCAGGTTGGCCTGATACACCAGGCCGCTGCGCGACAGGGTGTTACTCGGCGAATCGAGCTCGGTGCGGGTATCGCCATAATTGGCCCCCGCCGACAGGTTGGGCAGCAGCCCGGCACGCGCCTGCGGCACCACTTCGCGACGCGCCTGGTAGTCGGCGCGAGCGGCAGCGATATCGGCGTTGTTCTTCGCTGCTTGTTTGTACACGGTGACCAGGTCGGTTTTGGCCGGGGTGGGTAGGGAGGTTGCCCAGCCCTGTGCTGGGATGCCCAGGCAGATGGCTGTCACCAGGGCCAACCTAGCGGTTGTGGTTATCTCCACGTATTAGTTTCCTTATTTGGTCTGTCTTGCATGTCTATTCGAATGGCACCGTGTGGATGGCCTTCTCAATGCAGGGATTTGCGCAGCCGCGACAAGGCACCGATGAAAAACACGCTACCGATGGCGCCTAGGGCAAGCATTTGCGGCCAGACGACAGCCGGGCCGGCGCCACGGAAGAGAATGGCTTGGGCTAGCTCGACGAAGTGCGTGGTGGGTGCCGCCAGCATGACGTTCTGTACGACTTCCGGCATGCTTTCGCGCGGGGTCATGCCGCCGGAGAGAATCTGCAGAGGCATCAGCACGAGAATGATCAGCAGGCCCAGCTGTGGCATCGAGCGGGCCAGGGTGCCGAAGAAGATGCCCATCGAGGTGGTGGCGAACAGGTGCAGGGCGACACCGCCGAGGAACAACAGCACGGAGCCGGGAATGGGGACGGCCAGCCAGCCCTCGATGATGATGCGCATGGACAGGGCGGTGGCGGCCAGCACCACTAGGCCCATCGACCAGACCTTGGCCGACATGATCTCGAACGGCGTGACGGGCATCACCAGCAGGTGCTCGATGGTGCCGTGTTCGCGTTCGCGGATCAGTGCGGCGCCGGTGAGGATGATCGACAGCATGGTGATCTGGCTGACGATTGCGTTGACGGAGCCGAACCAGGATTGCACCAGGTTGGGGTTGTACTGCATGCGTACCACCGCTTCGACGGGTACCGCGTTGGCGCCACGAAAGCGCCTGAGGAACTCGCCGACCTCGTCATTAATGATCTGCTGGATATGTCCAGCCCCCGTGAACGCTTGGCTGACTTGTGTGGCATCGACATTGAGCTGGATGGTTGGCTGGCGTCCGGCTAGCAGATCTTGCTGGAACTGCGGCGGGATGTTCAGGGTGAAGGTATAGCGCCCGGCGTCCATGCCGCTGTCCATGGTTTCCAGGTCGATGGCCGCGGGCTTGATGAAGTAGGGCAACTGGAAGCCGCCGACGATGCGCGTCGACAGTTGCGAGCGATCCTCGTCGAGCACGCCAATGCTGGCCCGGTGCGGCGACTCCGGCACACTGTTGGCTTGGGAGTAAATGCTCAGGGTGAAGGCGTAGAGGATCAGCAGCAACAGGGCCGGGTCGCGATACAGGCTGCGCAGTTCCTTGATGCCCAACTGCAGGATGTTGTTCAGTTTGCGCATCTTATTTCTCCTGCTTCTTCAGGCCGGCGACGCTGAGCAGGGTCAGTGTGGGGATGGTGATCAGCAAGGGAATGAAGTAGGGGTAGAGTTCGGCCAGGCCCAGCGCCTTGGAGAACACGCCACGGCTGATGATCAGGAAATGGCTGGTCGGGTAGAGGTTGCCGATCAAGGCGCTGGCGCCTTCCAAGGCCGATACCGGGTAGATCAGACCGGAGAATTGCGTAGCCGGCACCACGGTGGCGATGGCGGTGCCGAAGATCGCGGCGATCTGGCTATTGAGCACCGAGGAGATCAGCAGGCCGAGGCTGGTGGCGCAGGTCACGTAGAGCAGTGCGCCGAGTGTCAGGGTCAGCATGCTGCCCTTGACCGGCACATCGAAGAAGCAGACCGAGAAGGCCACCAGCATGAAGAAGTTGGCCATGCCCAGGGCGATATAGGGCAACTGCTTGCCGATCAGGAACTCCAGGCGGGTCACCGGCGTGACGTAGAAGTTGGTGATCGAGCCCAGCTCCTTTTCCCGCACCACGCCCAGGGCGGTGAGCATCGCCGGAATCATCATCAACAGGATCGGGATCACCGCCGGCACCATGGCTTGCAGGCTTTGCACATCGGGGTTGTAGCGGTAGCGCAGGGCGATGTCGAACTGGCTGCGGGCCGCATTCCCGGGAGCCGTCGCGGCAAGCTGCTGCAGGTAGCCCTGGTGGATGCCCTGTACGTAGCCCTTGACCGTATTGGCGCGGGTCGGCATGGCGCCGTCGACCCAGAATCCCAGCTGTGGTACGTCACCGCGCTTGAGCTCGCGACCGAAGCCTGGCGGAATCTCCACGGCCAGGCTGATATCGCCCTGGCGCATGCGCCGTTCGAGTTCGTCGTAGTCGCGCAGTGGCGGTTTTTCCTGGAAATAGCGCGAGCCGGTAAGGGCCTCGGCATAGGCGGCGCTGGTGGTGGTCTGGTCGCGATCGAGTACCGCGTAGCTCAGATCCTCGACATCCAGGTTGATGCCGTAGCCCATGATGAACATCAGCAGAACCGTACCGATCAAGGCCAGGGTGGCGCGAACAGGATCGCGGCGCAGTTCCATGGCTTCGCGCTGGGCGTAGCTGTACAGGCGCCGAGGGCTGAAACATGATTTTGCCGCGCTGGCATGGACGAATTCCGCCTCCTCTGGTGCCTGCTGCGGGGCGTCCGCCGGTGTGTCGTCAGCGGCATCGCGCAGGTAGGCGATGAAGGTTTCTTCCAAGGTGGACAGGCCGCGCTTGGCCATCAGCGCCTGCGGCGTGTCACTGTCCAACACGCGGCCGGCGTGCATCATCGACATGCGGTCGCAGCGCAGCGCCTCGTTCATGAAATGGGTGGAAATGAAGATGGTCACGCCATCCTTGCGCGACAGGTCGATCAACAGCTCCCAGAAGCCGTCGCGGGCTACCGGGTCGACGCCGGAAGTCGGCTCGTCGAGGATCAGGATCTCCGGCTGGTGAATCACCGCCACCGCCAGCGACAGGCGCTGGCGCACCCCCAGGGGCAGATCCTCCGGCAACTGCTCGGCGACTCCCTGAAGATCGAACCTGTCGAGCATTTCCTGAATGCGCGCGGGACGCCGTTGCGGCGGGATTTCGAACAGCCGGGCATGCAGGTCGAGGTTCTGCAGCACACTCAACTCGCTGTACAGCGAGAACGCCTGGGACATGTAGCCGACCCGGCGGCGGGTGTCGATGTTCCTTGGGTCGACCGGTTTGCCGAACAGGAAGGCTTCGCCTTCGCTGGCCGGCTGCAGCCCGGTGAGCATCTTCATGGTGGTCGACTTGCCGCAGCCGTTGGAGCCGAGGAAGCCGAAGATTTCCCCGCGCTCGATGCGGAAATCTACATGATCGACGGCGACGAAATCACCAAAGCGGCAGGTCAGGCCGTGCGCCTCGATGGCCACCGCATTCTCGCCGCTGGCCGCCGGGCGCGGTGGAATCACTAGGGTATGGTGGCCGCTGCGCTTGGCTTCGGGCAACAGGGCGATGAAGGCTTCTTCCAGATTGTCGGTGCCGGTGCGTTCGAGCAGTTCGCCAGGGGTTCCGATATCCAGCACCTTGCCGTCGTCCATGGCCACCAGCCAGTCGAAACGCTGGGCTTCGTCCATGTAGGCGGTGGCGACCAGCACGCTCATGCCGGGGCGGCGCTTGCGAATGCGCTCGATCAATTCCCAGAACTGGTTGCGCGCCAGCGGGTCGACGCCGGTGGTGGGTTCGTCGAGGATCAACAGATCCGGATCGTGGATCAGCGCACAGCACAAGCCGAGCTTCTGTTTCATGCCGCCGGACAGCTTGCCCGCCGGGCGTTCGACAAACGGCGCCAGGCCGGTGCTTTGCGTCAGGTCGGCAATCCGCGCCCTGCGCTCCTGCTCATCCTGGCCGAACAGGCGGCCGAAGAAGTCGAGGTTCTCGAACACGGTCAGGGTCGGGTAGAGATTCTTGCCCAGGCCCTGGGGCATGTAGGCGATGCGCGGGCAGACGTCGCGGCGGTGGCCGGCATCGGCCATGTCGCCGTCGAGCACCCGTATCGTGCCGTCCTGCATCCTACGCGCCCCGGCGATCAGGGCCAGCAGGCTGGACTTGCCCACGCCATCTGGGCCGATCAGGCCGACCATGCGGTTGGCGGGGATGTCGAGGGTGACCGCGTCCACCGCGCAGGTTTTGTTGTAGCGCAGGCTGACCTCGATCAGTTGCACCACGCTGGGGTCGTTCGCTGTCATGGTGTGATTCGCACGTGCAGGCTTTCGGGCCACTCGGCGGCGGCGTCAAGTTTCAGGTAGGCCATGCCGGGAACCCCGGTCTTGACCTGTTCGAGGTGTTTTTGCAGCAGTTCTGGATCGATTCGGGCCTTGACCCGGAACATCAGTTTTTCCCGTTCGTTGGCGGTTTCCACTGTCTTGGGGGTGAACTGTGCGACGCTGGCGACGAAGGTCACCTTGGCTGGAATTACATATTGCGGTGCGGCATCCAGGATCAGTCGCACGTCCGCGCCCAGGGCGACTCGACCAGCCTGTTGCGCCGGCAGGAAGACGTTCATGTACACGTCGTTGAGGTCGACCAGATTGAGTACCTTGCCGCCGGCACCCAAGACTTCACCTGGCTGGCTGACGCGATACTGCACACGGCCACTTCGGGGCGCCTTTAGCCGGCTGTCCTCGATATCCGCTTGCAGCCGCTCGACGCTGGCCTGGGCTGCCTCCACGCTGGATTCGGCCTCGATCACCTGCGATTGCGCAGCATCTATGGCGGCCTGGCTCGACAGAACCTGGGAACGGGCGGCGCTGAGTGCGGCCTGGCTGCTTTGCAGGGCGGCCAGGTCATCGTCGAGTTTCTGCTGGGGCAAGGCATTGCGTCTGACCAGGGTCTCGGTACGGGCGTAGCGCTTCTGCGCCGCAGTCAGCTCGGCCTGACGCTGGTGCACAACGGCTTCGGCGGTGGCTTTCTCGCTGATGCGCAGGGAAACTTGGGAATGGGCCGTGCGGGTGGCGTTCTGCGCCTGGCGAACCTGGGCCTGGGCCTGGCTCAACTGGGCGGTGAGCACCTGGATGTCCATTTGCGCGAGTACTTGTCCGGCGGCGACGAAATCGCCTTCGTCGACGTCGATCTGCAGCAGACGGCCAGCTAGTTTCGTGGCGACGTCCACTTCGGTTGCCTCGATCCGGCCATTGGCGCTGGCGAAACCGGAACCCAGGCCGCTCGGGCGCAGTTCCAGCCAGACCAGTGCGGCCACGGCGGCCAGGGCGACGGCGGAGGCCGTGTGGATCAGGGTTTTCTTCTGTTGTGGCTTCATCGAGGGTTTTCCTAAACTTCGGGCGGTCATTGCTTCACGTAGCGCCCAGGCGCTTGTTCTAGGGGAGGGTATTCGGCATTGCCCATCCGCGTGATGGCGGGCCGGAGCTCGCCGGCATGCCCGGCCAGCCAGGCGAACCAATCGACCCACCAACTACCTGCGTGTTGTTGAGCGCTTTGTAGCCAGTCGTCAGCAATCGGCGTGATGTGCTCGTTTACCCAGTAATGGCGTTTGTTGCTTGCTGGTGGGTTAATCACTCCGGCGATGTGGCCAGAAGATCCGAGGACGAAGCGTTTCGATCCCCCAAGAAGAGCCGTGCTGGCATAGGCACTGCGCCATGGGACTATGTGGTCATCGTGGGTTCCGAGGAGGTAGGCTGGCGCCTCTATGGAGCGCAGATCCAGCTTGACCCCGCACAGCTCCAGCTCGCCCGACTTGAGGTCGTTCTGCAGGTAGGTGTGGCGCAGATACCAGCAGTACATGGGGCCAGGTAGGTTGGTACTGTCGTTGTTCCAGAACAGCAGATCTAGGGCGCGTGGTTTCTGTCCCTTGAGGTACTTGTCGACGTTGTAGTTCCACCACAGCTCGTTGGGCCGCAGCAGGGAGAAGGTGTTGCCCATATCCTCTCCGCGGAACAGGCCACATTTACCACCATGGCCACCGATGGTGCGCTCGCGGTAGGCCACCAGTTGCTCATCGACAAAGACACTGATCGGCCCGGTATCAAGGTAGTCGAGGAAGGTGGCGAACAGGCTCAGACTGGCAATGTCGTGGTCGCCCCTCGCAGCCAGCACTGCCAACGCGCAGCTCAGCAGGGTGCCGCCGATGCAGAAGCCCAGGCAGTTCAGATGACGCTCGCCACTGATGACCCGGGTAGTGCGTAGGGCGCTGATCACTCCGTCCTGGATGATCTGCTCCCAGGTGATGTCAGCCTGTTTCTGGGTGAAGTTGCGCCAGGACATCAGGAATACCGGGTGACCCTGTTCCAGCAGATGGCGAACCAGAGAATTTTCCGGGCTGAGGTCGAGGATGTAGTACTTGTTGATGGCCGGCGGGACGATAAATATTGGCCTCTGGTACTGTGTATCGGTGAGCGGCAGGTATTGGATCAACTGGAACAGCGGAGTTTCCAGCACCACCTCACCGGGAGTGACGGCGAGATTCACGCCAACTTCGAAGTCGCCTCGGTCGCATTGACGCAACTTGCCTTCTTGTAGGTCTCCGGCCAGATGCAATAGACCACTGAGCAGGCTGGCCCCCTGGGTTTCCACCAGGCATTTCAGGGCATCGGGATTGCTCAGCAGGAAGTTGCTCGGGGCGCTTGCGGCGATTGCCTGCTCGATCAGGTAGCGCAGACGCTGACGTGGCTTCTCTTCTTTGATGGTGAGCAGCTCCAGCAATTTCAGCAGAAATCCGGAATTCAGCAGGTAGAAGGCGGCCATGGAACCGAACAACGGTTCACTCCAGTTGCCACTAGCGAAACGCCGGTCGTCGAAGTCGAACGGTTGACGGGCCAGCAGTTGCTGGCCAAGCGCTGTCCATTGTTGCTGGTAGTCAACCTGCAATTGTTCCAACGCTTCGGGGGAGACATTGAACCACTGGCTTTGGTCATGCCCGTTGAACCAAGAGTTTTGCGCTACGTACAGGCGCAGTTGCTGTAGGGCGAAGCTGGTGATGAAAGGCGCCTGTCCTGACCAGTAGTGAGCGAAAGAATGTGAATTGTTCATGTTCATGGTTTGTCCAAGAAAATGAAAAAAGGCCGCGCCCGGCAAAGGGCACGGTGCGATCATTTCGGGGAATACCCTCACCGCCATCCAGGCGGTGAGGGTGCAGGGGAGCTCGCCCGATAGATCCGCGAAATCGTTAGTCAGCGTTCAATGGCCAGCGCCACGCCCTGGCCGCCGCCGATGCACAGCGTTGCCAGGCCTTTCTTGGCATCGCGGCGGATCATCTCGTGCAGCAGGCTGACCAGCACGCGGCAGCCGGAGGCGCCGATCGGGTGGCCAAGGGCGATGGCGCCGCCGTTGACGTTGACCTTGGCGGCATCCCAGCCCAGCTCCTGACCAACGGCCAGTGCCTGGACGGCGAAGGCTTCGTTGGCTTCGATCAGGTCTAGCTCGTTCAGGCTCCAGCCGGCTTTGTCCAGGCAGTGGCGGCTGGCCGAGACCGGGGCGATACCCATGATCGCCGGATCGACGCCTGCGTTGGCATAGGCGCTGATTTTCGCCAGCACCGACAGGCCCAGCGCTTTGGCCTTGGCTGCGCTCATCAGCAGCACGGCGGCGGCGCCATCGTTGAGGCTGGAGGCATTGCCGGCGGTAACGCTGCCGTCCTTCTTGAACGCCGGCTTGAGTTTGGCCAGCGACTCGGCGGTGGTGCCGGCACGCGGCTGCTCGTCACGGGCGAAGGCGATTGGATCGCCCTTGCGCTGCGGGATCAGCACCGGGGTTATCTCGGCGTCGAAACGACCAGCTTCGATGGCGGCCACGGCCTTCTGCTGCGAGGCGGCGGCAAAGGCGTCCTGGGCTTCACGGCTGATGCCGTACTTGTCCACCAGGTTCTCGGCGGTGATGCCCATGTGGTAATCGTTGAAGGCATCCCACAGGCCATCGACGATCATGCTGTCGAGCATCTGCGCATGGCCCATGCGCAGGCCGGTGCGGGCTTTGGGCAGCACGTAGGGCGACAGGCTCATGTTCTCCATGCCGCCGGCAATGATCACCTCGGCATCGCCGCAACGGATAGCCTGGGCAGCCAGGTGCAGGGCCTTGAGGCCCGAGCCGCAGACCTTGTTCAGGGTCATCGCAGGAACGACGTGGGGCAGGCCGGCGCGAATCACAGCCTGGCGTGCGGGGTTCTGTCCGGACGCGGCAGTGAGCACCTGGCCGAGGATCACTTCATCGACCTGGGCAGCATCGAGGCCGGTCTGCTCGAGCAGGCGCCGGATGACGATGGCGCCGAGTTCCGGTGCCGGAATCTCGGCCAGGCTGCCTTGGAAGCTACCGATGGCGGTGCGGGTTGCAGCGACGATAACGACGTCGATCATCTGGAATGCCTCATGTTATGACTAGTCGATTGCGCATCACTGCATATTCATGCCGCCGTTCACCGAGAAGTCGGCGCCGGTGGCATAGGCGGATTGATCAGAGGCTAGCCAGGCTACGATCGAGGCAATTTCCTCAGGCTGGCCGAGGCGACCGACGGGGATTCCGGCAATCATGCCTTCAAGGATGTCTGGGCGAATTGCCGCAGTCATATCTGTCTTGATATAGCCAGGGGAAACCGTATTGACGGTCACGCCCTTGCCACTCACTTCTCGGGCCAAAGCCATGCTGAAACCATGGATACCGGCTTTGGCTGCAGAGTAGTTGGTCTGGCCGAACTGACCCCGCTGTCCATTGATCGAGGATATGTTGATGACACGCCCCCAGCCCTTGGTCAGCATGCTCTCGATGACCTGACGGGTTGTGTTGAACAGGCCGGTGAGGTTGGTATCGATCACTGCTTTCCAGTTTTCGGGAGGCATCTTGCGTAGCGTACCGTCTCGGGTGATCCCCGCATTGTTGACCAGTACATCAATCGGGCCGACATTTTCGCGCACCATCTCAAAAGCCTGGCGGGTGCTGTCCCAGTCGGTGATGTCGCAGTCGATGCAGTGGAAGTGGAAGCCAGCCTCTAATTGCTTCGCCATCCAAGAGGCTTTGCGGCTTGAGTAGGGGCCGCAACTCACCACTACGGTGAAACCATCCTGGTGCAGGCGCTGGCTGATCGCTGTGCCGATGCCGCCCATGCCGCCGGTGACCAGTGCTATACGTGTCGAATTACTCGAAGTAGCCACTGACCATGCCTCCTTAATCGAAGCCTTGATATTTTGGTCAAGCTTCCGGTGCTTCACGGGCAGGAACAATGTTTCTGGGTGACGCTGGGTTGTCCTTGCGCGCCAATTCTGTCGCGTTTTGACAGTGGTTCGGCCTGGTCTTGATCTGGATCAGGAAGAATGCCTTGCGGGCCTCTAATATGCGTATTTCACGGCGATCAATCGTTTGCCTTTCGGCTGGGAACGGGCGCAGAGGGATGCTATGTACAGGATCAGTTCCAGTTACGTCGGGATGCTGGTGGCTATGCTGCAGGCGGAGGGACTGGATGCGGTGCGTTTGTGTCGTGAGGCAGGAATCGATATGTGTTTGCTGGCACAGGAGGATGCGTTCTTCACGCGCGCTAGCGCCTATCGACTGATGGCGCTGGCCGAGTTGGATTCGGACAATCCGAATCTCGGCCTCAAGGCTGCCGTGCATTTCAAACCTGGCAGTTTCCAGTTGGTGGGCTACGTGATGATGTCCAGTGCCAACCTGAAACAGGCTCTGGAGCATTTTGTGCGTTTTCACTTGCTACTTGGCAATGGTGTCACTCTCGCACTGTCTCCTGAGCAAGGCGGGCGTCTGCGTTTGACATGTTTGGAGCATCCTGAAGAGGGCTGTCCCAGAAATCGAGCGTTTGAGGATGCCGGTGCCGCAGCCCTGTTGGGTTTTTGCCGTTGGCTGATGGGGGGAGGGCTGCCGCAACCGCTGCAATTCGATTTTGTCCATGACGAGCCGGGTAATCTCCCTGAATATCAGCAGTTATTCGGGTGTTCGTTACGTTTCGGTGCCCAGCACACTAGTGTCCTGTTCGACCAGCAAGAATTGTTGCGCCCGTTGAGCACGGCCAATGAGGCGCTTGCGTTGTTACATAAGCGCTTCGCCGAGTTTCGTCTGGGGCAGTTGGGTGGTGTCTCCTTGGGGGGGCGCGTGCGTGGCCTGATAATCGAGCGCCTGGGTCAGGAAGGATGCGACATGGAGTCGATCGGACTGGCTCTTTGCATGAGCAAGCGTACCCTGCAGCGAGGCCTGGAAAAGGAAGGGCTGAAGTTCAAGGACATTCTCGGTGATGTTCGCCGGCAGTCGGCCGATTATTACCTGTGCCGCAGCTCATACAGTCTGACCCAGGTGGCCGAGTACCTGGGGTTCCACGATCAGAGCAGTTTCCACAAGGCCTGCCTGCGCTGGTTCGGGAGGTCTCCGGGTCGATACCGGCTGGACGAAGGCGAGCAGAGTACGCCCCATGAGGATGTCTCAGATGCCGCTCATCAGGCTGATGATCAGTGCATTGACGATATCGATGAAGAAGCCGCAGACCAGCGGAACGATAATGAACGCCTGGTGCGCGGCTCCGTAGCGCTGAGTAACTGCCGTCATGTTGACGATGGCCGTTGCAGTTGAACCCAGGGCGATGCCGCCGAAGCCGGCGGCTATCACGCTGGCTTCGTAGTTGCGGCCCATACAACGGAAAACCAGCAATACGGTATAGAGGATCGTCAATGTTATCTGCAATGTCAGGGCTGTGACGACGAAGACCAGAACACCGCCTAACTGCCACAACTGCAGTCCCATCAGCGCCATGACTAGAAACATACCCAGGCAGATATCGGATATCAGCGCCAACCCTTGGCCGGCTCCGCTCCAGTGCTTGATGCGTTGACCGCCGATGGCTGCTTGCAACAGGTTACGAATGACGATCCCGGCCAACAGGCAACTGACAAACGAGGGGAGGGTGATTCCGCTGTTGAGCAGCAGCAAGTTGAAGCCGTGGCCCAACATCAGCGTCATGTTCAACCACATCCAGGCCCACAGGATGTCGTAATGGCTGATGGGGGCGGAGATGTCTGCCGAGGTTGCTGGTACTCCAACTTCCAGGTCTGAATCGCGAGAGGGGGTTAAGGCGTGGCGGCGTATCAGGTAGTTAGCGATCGGCCCGCCGATACAGCACGCTGCGATCAACCCCACTGTGTTACTGGCAATACCTAGCTCCATGGCATTTTCGATGCCCAATTGCTCGGTGAACAGCGGTGCCCAGGCCAGGGTGGTACCGACGCCGCCGGTGAGCGAGATCGAGCCGAGCATCAGGCCGGCTCTGGGATCCAGGCCGAAACCGCTGGCCACGCCCATACTCAGCAGGTTCTGCAAGACGATGAACACGCTGGCGAGTACCAGCAGAATTAGCAGCGGGCGGCCACCCTTGACCAGGTTGCGGATATCCGACTTCAACCCGATGCCTGCGAAGAAGTAGAGCAGCAGTACATCGCGTACCTCCAGGTCGAAGACCACTTCGATATCCAGTATGTAGAACAGAACGGCGGTAACAGCGGCACAAAGGAAGCCACCGAGCACTGGTTCTGGAATGCTGTAGCGGCCTAGTGGTTCGTAACGCTGTGCGAGCCTCTTGCCCGCGAACAGCAGCATGATCGCCAGAGTAAAACTGACCAGCCCCTCAACGAGAAAGGTATTGTCCTGCATGAAGAGTCCTTGCGGTTAGCCGAGGATGTTCAGGCCGCCATCGACGAAGTGGACGCCGCCAGTTTGGCCCTGACTGGCATTACTGACCAGCCATGCGCACAGACCGCCGACTTCTTCCAAGCTGACTAGGCGGCGCAGGGGCGCGCGATGGGTAGAGGTTTGCAGCAGGTGATCAAAGTCTTTCAGCCCGGATGCTGCTCGAGTCGGCATGGGGCCGGGGGAAATGGCATGCACGCGGATGTTGTGTGGCCCCAGCTCGGTGGCCAGGTAGCGCACACTTGATTCCAGGGCGGCTTTGACTGGGCCCATCAGTGCGTATCCTTCGATCGTTTCCTGGGCTCCCAAGTAACTCATGGTTACCAGACTGCCGCCCTGGGGCATCAACGGCTCGGCCAGGTGCGCCATGCGGATGAAGGAGTGGCAGGAAATGTCCATGGCCTGCTGAAAGCCGCTGCTGGAACTGTCCAGCAGGCGGCCGCGGATTTCCTCTTTGGGTGCGCTGGCCAGGCAGTGTACGACGAAGTCCAGTGATCCCCATTGCTCTGTAATGTGCTCGAATAGAGCCTCTAGCTCGCCGGGCCGGGTGACGTCCAGCGGCATCCGCACGCTGGCTTGCACCTGTTGCGCCAGGGGCTCGACATGCGCCCTGGCTTTCTCATTCAGCCAGGTGATGGCCAGTTCCGCGCCCATTTCATGTAGCGCTTGGGCACAGCCCCAGGCGATCGAATGGGTGTTTGCGATGCCTACCACCAGGCCGCGCTTGCCAGCCAGGGACAGACTTTCTTTGATGCTCATGGGTGTTGCTCCTGATACAGGTGCCAGCTATGGCGCGCGATGATGCTCTCTTCGTCGGTGGGGATGACCCATACTGATCGGGTGCTGGATGTACCGGATATAAGCTCGGCGTTGCGTCGGTTCGCCGTGTCGTCTAGCTGCAGCCCGAAGAGCGGCGCGAGATGCTGTAGTACCTGGGCACGCAGCTCAGCATCCTTCTCGCCGATACCGGCCGTGAATACCAGTGCGTCCAGTCCGCCCAGGCATGTGGCAAGCCGACCGACTTCCTGGGCGATACGGTAGGCGTAGTAGTCGATGGCCAGGGCCGCGCGCGGCTCGTTGCTGGCGCGTAGCTTGCGCATGTCGCTGCTGACCCCGGATATGCCGAGCAGGCCGGATTGTCTGTACAGCAGTTTTTCCAGCTCATCAACAGATATGCCTTGCCCCAGCAGGTACAGCAATACGCCTGGATCCACGGCGCCGCAGCGGCTTCCCATGGGTAAGCCGTCGAGAGCACTAAAACCTGTTGTCATTTCGATGCTGCGGCCAGCTTCGATAGCGCAAAGGCTGGAACCATTGCCTAGGTGAGCGATGACCAGCTTGCCAGTAGCGAGCTCCGGTGTTTTGTCGATTAGGCGCTGGCTGACGTATTCGAAGGACAGGCCATGAAAGCCGTAACGGCGTACGCCCTGTTCGTATAGCGCGTAGGGCAAGCCGAAGAGTTGACTGATTTCATTGCGTCCAGCATGGAAAGCCGTGTCGAAGCAGGCGATCTGGGGCAGTTGAGGGTCGTGCTCGAGCGCGGCATGGATTGCCGCGAGGTTGTGCGGTTGATGCAGTGGTGCCAGAGGCTCCAGCGTCTTCAGACGTGCCAGTGTAGTGTGATCCACGCGCACCGGTGCGCTGAAATCCATGCCCCCGTGCACCACACGATGGCCGATCAGCACCGGTGGGCGATCCTGTAGGCCTTCTTCAAGGACACGATAGATCTGCTGGAAGGCCGCCTGCATATTGGCAATCTGTTCCGGCTCGAAACTCGTGTCCTGCATTATCGTTCCGTCGGCCATGACGACCTGTAGACGTGGCGCCACGCCAATCCCGTCCAGCTTTCCGCGCGCCAGCAAGCGAGGTTGATCTTCGCCCCGGCGACCGGAGAATAGGCCGGTCTTAATGCTCGAAGAGCCTGCGTTGACGGTGACGATGAGTTCGTCCTGAACAGGGCTCATACAGGTATCCCCAGGCGAGCGCGCCGTGCTTCGGCAAGTAGCACGGCCAGCCCACAACTGGCGATGCGCGCTCTTGGACTGTCAGCGCGGCTGGTGAAAACAATAGGTACTCGGGCGCCAAGGACGATGCCAGCAGCTTCGGCTCCGGCTAGATAGATCAGCTGCTTGGCGAGGATGTTGCCCGCTTCCATGTCCGGTACCAGCAGGATGTCCGGGTCGCCGGCGACTTCTGAGTGGATACCCTTGACCCGCGCGGCTTCGGCGTTGATCGCATTGTCGAAGGCCAGTGGCCCGTCGAGCAGCGCGCCGTCGATCTGTCCGCGCCGGGACATGACCACCAGTGCGGCGGCCTCCAGGGTTGAAGGCAGCTTGGCGGTGACGGTTTCCACCGCCGACAGCAGCGCCACCTTGGGCTGTTCGATGCCGAGAGCGTGCAGCATCTGGATCACATTGCGGCAGATGTCGGCCTTGTCTTCCAGGCCGGGGAAGATGTTGACCGCCGCGTCGGTGACGAACAGCGGCTTGTGGTAGCTGGGCACGCTCATGGCGAACACATGGCTGAGGCGCCGTTCCGTGCGCAGACCGTTTTCGCGGTCGGCCACGGCATGCAGCAGTTCATCGCTGTGCAGGCTGCCTTTCATCAGCAACTCGCCACGGCCTTGGCGGATCAGGGCGACACCACGCTCGGCGGCGGCGTGGCTGTGTGGCACGTCCTCCACGGTCAGCCCGTCGATATCCAGACCGGCTTCGCTGGCGGTTGCCGCAATCTTCTGGCGCGGGCCAACCAGAATCGGTGTGATCAGCCCGGCCTGGGTGGCCTCCAGCGCCCCGCGTAGCGCGTTCGCCTCGCAAGGATGCACGACGATGGTGGGCAGCGGGCCAATCTCGGCGCAGCGGTTCAGCAGCGCCTGGTAGTGATCCAAGCTCATTCGGCGTTGCCTCCCTTGTCCGGGCTCGCGAGGCCAGGTGCGGGCGCGGAGCGGGTTGCCTTGATGCGTGCTGGTTTTTCCGGCGCGGCCACTGGGCTCCTGCTCCGGGTCGCTGCCGGGGGCGGGCTGGCATCAGTCTGTGCCTGCGCCTTGGCAGGCCGGGCGGCATTTTTCTTCCTTGGTCGCGTGGCGGCCTTGGACGTAGGGGCGTCCGCCTCGGGGAGGCGCAGGCTTGCCTGGATTTGCTCTGGCGGGCTGTCCACCGTGATGAGTGGCACGGATGGTTGGGCGAAATCCGGCAATGGGTGTTCGAGCAGATCATGCAACCGACGCCAAAGATCACCCACGGCACCCTCGGCGTACAGCAACTCAGGCACGAGGTGCGTGGCGGCTGTCAGGACGACTTCACGCTGGCTGGCCTTGGCTAGCAAAAGGGGCAAGGTGTTCAGGCTTTCCTCGGGGTGGGCGAAGACCAGTAGATCCTGCAGGCGGACGCTGTCACGTACGGCGAGAGGGTCGATGCCGAGCTGTTGCGAGAGCGTGCGAGCGCGCTGGGCGAGCTCTTCGATGCGTTCTTTGCCGAACCTGCCGCTGGCACGTGCGAGCAGGCAGAAAATGCGAATGAGCGCTTCCCGCTCCCCACCCTGGAGAAGCGAGTCGTGCAGATGCTCGATCAGAGCCTTGTCCCGTTGTTCTATGTGGCTCTGTTGCGAGCGCGGTGCTTGCCCTCCGGTCAGGGTGCTCAGCCCGCCGTAGAAGCTGTGGAAGAGCAACTCCTGGGATGCATCGCGGATGTCGCGATAACCATCGAGCTGGGCCTCGATGACGCTGGAGAATACCTCTTGCCAGGCAAGCAGGGGGTTGTTGGGGGATGCCGGGCGGCGATTGGTGCGGGTCAGGGCCGCGCTTCCCGCCAGCCACCAGAGGGCTGGATTGAGGCTGCTCCAGACGATCTGCTGCTGGTGAAATGGGTGGCTCTTGCGCAGGGATTCGGCGAGTGGTTCGTTGATCGCCCTGCGCATCCAGGGCCGCACGAACCAGTCGTAAAGCGTGCTGTTGAGTCCGGAGACGCGGTCGACCAGGGCGAATTCACGCTCGTCGCTTCGGCCATCTTCATCGTGGGCGAGAATATCGGCGATACGCCGGGACTCGAAATGTACCTGATACGCCTGGTCACCACTGGGGGATGCCGGTAGATCGTCGATCATCAACTCGTACAGGCCAGGCGACAGCAGGGCGATGGCATCGATGGCGCCGAGCAGCTGCCGGTGTTCGCGCCGGGCGACCTTGCCGGAGACGAAGATGCCCAGGTGGCCGATGCTGGCATGCTGCAGGTAGACGATGGTGCGTCCGGCGCTGCGCAGTGCCAGGTCGCTGGGGTAGACGTCGGCTATCCAGTTCAGTGCCTGCTGCGGCGGAGTGATGTTGTCGCCGTACGAGCAGAACACCACCACGGGCGCCTCGATGCGTTTCAGATCGATGCCGCTCGTGCGACCGGAACCGCCGGCCAGGCGGTTGCCGATGAACAGGTCGTCGACGATCACCTCGATCTCCTCGCTGTTGAGCAGGGTCGGGCTGCCCCACCAGCGTTCGAAATCGAGAAAGCGCGGGGTTTCGGCGTCGACGTCGCGGAACAGGTTGTAGTACTTGCTCCAGTAGGTGTTGGCCGGGTTCAGGCTCTCGAAGTTGCTGACCAGCCAGGTGCCGTCGAAGCGGCCGTTGCCCAGGTCGCTGCCCAGGCGGGTCATCCAGGCGCCGCCGAGCAGGCCGCCGGCATAGCGCATCGGGTTGCGCCCGTTGACGCCGGCCCAGTAGGACAGCGGCGCACCGTTGACGATCACCAGGCCCGGCAGTTCCGGACGTGCCGCCGCCAGGCCCATCAGCGCCCAGCCGGCCTGGCAGTTGCCGATCACCACCGGCTTGCCGGCCTCGGGATGGCGCGCGCTGACCGTTTCGATATAGCGGGCTTCGGCCTCGGCGATGTCGAGCAGGGTCTGGCCGGGCGCGGGGGCATGGCTGAAGGCGATGAAATAGGTCGGATGCCCGGCGCGCAGGCTTTCGCCAATTTCGGAGTCTTGCTTGAAGCCGCCGATGCCGGCGCCATGACCGCCGCGCGGATCGATGACGATGACCGGCTGACGCGTGGCATCGCTTGGCTGGTCAGCCGTTGGAAGGATGCGCAGCAGGGAATAGTTGACCGGATGAGGCAGGTCGTGGCCGTCGATCAGCACCTCGTAGGGAAACTTGAGCAGCAGGGGATAGCCGGCGCGCTCGTGGGCCAGGGTATTGTCGCCACGCTGGCGCAGTGCATCCCAGAACAGCAGGCCGCGTTGCCCGCAGTCGACCAGGTATTCCCAGCAGTCTCCCGGGCTGGGGGCACGCAGGCGACCTTCGTTGAGGGGCGCGAGCAGGGCCGCATGGCGTTGGCCGAAGGCATCGAGCATAAGCTTGCCGTGCAACTGCTGCAGACGGCTGAGGTGTTCGAACAGATTATGGAATGAGGAAAAGCTGTCTTCTCGCTTCGCAAAAAAACTTTCCTGGCTCATGAGCATTTCCTATCTCGGTGGCGTGCTAAAGGCCTGCGCTCAATCCTCCCCTTGGAGAGGCTGCATGGCGTTAAGGCTAGGTTTATAGCGAATCGCTGCGGCTTGGGCAAAATTTTTTTGCAGTGCAAAAAAGCTCTTGCGATCTTTTTTGTGCGGTGCAATATTATGCTGGCGCGGCAGCTCCATCATGGATGGCTTTCGCGTGTCAGGCCGTAGGTGGCCTTCCCCATTGCCAGGAGATCCGACCATGTCTTTTTTTGATTCGGAAAAACTGCAAAGCGCACAGAAAGCCAACCTTGACCTGCTGCAGCAGATCAGTGGCAAGGTATTCGAGAGCGTCGAGCAGCTCAGTCAGTTGCAATTCAAGGCGCTACGCGCTTCCAGTGGCGAGCAGTTCGACAGCTTGCGCAAGCTGCTGTCAGTGCGTGACCCGCAGGCCTTCGCCGAGTTGCAGGCGTCCTTCGCTCAGCCGGCAGCCCAGGCGGAGCGCCTGCTGGAGTTCAATCGCGAGGTGTACGATCTGGTCTCCAGCACGCAGGCGGATATCGCCAAGCTTGCCGAGCGCCAGGTCGAGGCGGGCACCAAGCAGGTGCGGGAACTGGTGGACGTTATCGCCAAAAACGCCCCGGCGGGTGCGGAACCGGCGGTAGCCGTGCTCAAGTCGGCACTGGAAAGCGCCGGCAGTGTCTATGAAAGCGCGCAGAAAGCCGCCAAGCAGGCAGCCGAGATCGCTGAGAACGGCATCGCTGCCGCCGCTTCCGCGGCCGGTCAGGCCACTCGTGAAGCCGGCAAGGCTGCGGGCGGGCGCAAGTAAGGCAGGGCGGCCGTGTCACGGACGGTGATGAGTTTCATTGCTCATCACCGTCTTTTTTCGTCTGCCTGAAATTGCCGGGTGGGATGCCGCCGAACATACCGAATAGGTTCTGGGTGCCCAAGTAGAGCTTCTTCGACTGTTCTACGTACTGGCTCATCATCTCCTGCATGACGGGCACCTGCTTGTGCATAAAGTCGCTCCAGGCCTGTGAGGATTGCACCCCGGTCTGGGTCTGGATTTCGATCACAGTCTGGATGCTCTTTTCCAGATAGTTGCCGAGCATGCCCTGGAATGGGCCATAGAAACGGATGATGCCCTTGAGCATATCGCTGGAGAAGAGCGGCTCGCCGTCGCTTTCCGCTTCCTGAATGATCTGCAGCAGGATGCTGCGAGTCAGATCCTCGCCAGTCTTGGCGTCGACCACCTGGAACGGTACTTCGTCGATGACCAACTGGCGGATGTCGGGGAGGGTGACGTGGGTGCTGGTATGGGTGTCGTACAAACGGCGGTTGGCGTATTTCTTGATCAGGCGTGGGGCTCTGTGGCCGTCATCGGACATGTGTAGCGTCTCATTATGAGTCGGAGTGTCTGTGGCAGGTATTATCTCAGGCCTCTCCCGGTGTAGATATATTGTTAATGCGGGGATAATTGGTTGTTTTAGTTTTTCGGATATAAGGCCGTAAGATATTCGCAGATACTTACTTGGGGCTGGCATCTACCGCCAGCAGAATCACTTCGCGCTGTATCAGTCGAGATGGCGTCTGAACCATATGCGGATCGTGATGATCCGCGCCATTTCCGACGTAATGGGTATCTACCGATTGTGAGCTCTTCAACTTATACCACCACTTCGTTCACTGTGAGTCGTTCACTGCGTTGCTTTCCGTCAGTCCTGCTGGTTCTAGTGCTGGCCGGGTGTGCAGGGGTCAAGGTCACGGCGGTCAGCAACAATGATTACCTGGCCCAGCGCCGCGGTGATGTGTTGACCACCGGCAACCTCAGTGCTTCGGCGGTTGCTGCCCTGCAGGTCGTGGGCAGTGATGAGAAGCGCTGCCTTGCTGACCTGCCGGCCTGCCGCGAGGCGCTGGACAGCACAACGGGGTTGCGTGACGAACAGCGGCTTTCCACGCTGGCCGAGCTGTGGCTGAAGGAAGCCCAGGACGGCGGCAAGGTGATGGCGGCGGAGGCCCGCACCGATGCCTACCTGGAGAGTGCCCGGTATGCCTACGCCTACCTCTTCCTGACCACCCGCACACCGAGCCAGCGCGCCCTGGAAGACCGGCAGACGCAGGTGCGCGACTACTACAACTTTTCGGTGCAGCAGGCGCTCGTCGAGGTCTTCGATCGCTACCGTGGACGGCCACCATCACCCGAGGACACTCAGGGTAATTTCCGCCTCAAGACCGGGCGCTGGACGATCGGCGGGCGCATGACCGATGTGAGGCTGGCCGATGACCGCCTGTTGCCGAAGGAGCTGATTCCGGCTGCGTCCCTGTCCTTTGGCGGGTTGCGCAACCAGTACCGTCGGGATGGACTGGGTGCCGAGTTGGTAGCGGTGACGGCCAAGCGCGTGGTGAGCAAGGGGAGCGATGAAATACCCTGGAGCGAAACCCCCTTCCCGGCGATTACTGCCGTGGCGCGCTTTCCCGGGGAGACCCTGGAGCAGGTGTTGTCCACCTATCAGGTGGAAGTGATCGGTTATGACCCCTACCGGCAGGATTCGGTGGACATGGCAGGTGTGCAGGCGCCCCTGGCGGCCAACTTCACGTCGGGCTATGGCCTGTGGCTGGCGCGTTCCGGGTTTGCCCGGCAGTCCCTGCTGACTCTGGTCGGACGCGGCGAAGTGTTGGAACGCCCCCATGTCTACCTGCTGCAGCCGTTCGATCCCGACCGGCGCATCGTGGTCATGCTGCATGGCCTGGCCAGCAGCCCGGAGGCCTGGATCAACGTGGCCAATGAAGTGCTGGGCGACGAGGAACTGCGCCGCAATTACCAGATCTGGCAGGTCTACTACCCGACCAACCTGCCGCTGGCCGTCAACAATCAGGCCATCCGCGAGGCCATCGAGCAGACCTTGGCGAATTTCGATCCGCAAGGCACGGCCAAGGCCAGCCACGATATGGTGCTGGTCGGGCACAGCATGGGGGGCGTGTTGTCACGGCTGATGCTGTCCTCATCGGGTGACCAGTTGTGGGATGCCATGCTGGGAAGTTACGGGATGCAAGGCGCGCGCCTGGAAAAAGCCCGGGCGAAGCTCGGGCCCTACCTGTATTTCGAGCCATTGCCTCAGGTGAGCCGGGCCGTATTCGCTGCGGCGCCACACCGGGGTACCCCGTTTGCCGAAAATCGCGTGTCGCGCTGGGCCGCAGGGCTGGTGAAGATGCCGGTGTCGATGTTGAACCGTTTCAAGGAGGTTGCCCAAGTGCTGGTTGACCCCAATGCGGCGGCACCGGTCGCGTTGGTGCGCCCCCTCAACAGCATCGACAACCTGAGCAACCAGGACCCCTTCGTCAAGGCCGCAGCCGACCTGCCCATTTCGCCACGAGTGCACTATCACTCGATCATCGGCAACTACACGCCAGACCTCGAGGTCCTGCTGTCCAGTGACGGCGTGGTGCCGTACGCCAGCTCGCACCTGGCTGGCGCCGACTCGGAGCTGGTCGTGCCATCGTGGCACAGCGTGCAGGAAACACCGCAGGCGATCATCGAAATTCGCCGCGTGCTGCATGAACACCTCACCGGCCTGGCCAGCCCCAAGGTGGCTACGGTACGAGCGCCATGAACGGGCTGTTGGGTCTTCTCCTGCGCAGTGTCCTCGCGCTGTCGTTTTTTCTGATCATGGCCTGGGGCGTGCTGGCGCTGTTCTACCAGACTGGAGGGCTGGCAACCTGGGTGCTGATTGCGGGCTGGTGCCTGCTTGGCTGCATTCTGCAGGTTCTGCTGTGGCGCGGGCGTCCCATACTGGCGCTTGTCGGTCAGGTGCTTGTCTTCGCCGCGTTGCTGGTCTGGTGGACAAGCCTGGAACCGTCAAACCAGCGTATCTGGGCTGGTGATGTCGCGCAGATGACCCAGGGCGAGCTCGTGGGCAATCAGCTCATCCTGCACAATGTGCGCAACTTCAACTGGCGCAGCGATGATGACTATGACGTTGCCTGGGAAACACGTCGCTACGATCTCGACCAGCTCGCCTCGGTCGACCTGATCACCTCCTATTGGGGCATGCCGGCCATCGCCCATGTTCTGGTTTCTTTCGGCTTCACGGATGGGCGTTTTCTGACGTTCACCGTTGAGGTGCGCAAGGAGCAAGGCGAGGCCTATTCGGAGATTGGTGGTTTCTTCAAGCAGTTCGAGTTGAGCATCGTCGCCACTGACGAGCGTGATGCCTTGCGCGTGCGCACCAACGTGCGCGGCGAAGACAGCTATCTCTATCGTATTGCTATGCCCGACGAGGCGATGCGTGCGTTGCTGCTCTCCTATGTGCAGCAGGCCAACGCCCTGGTCGATCAGCCGCGTTTCTACAACACCATTACGGCCAACTGCACCACCATCGTTTTCGACATGCTGCAGACGATCATTGGCGGACTGCCGGTCGATTACCGTTTGCTGCTGACAGGCTACCTGCCGGCCTATGTCATGTCGGTCGGTGGCCTGCAGGGTGGCTACAGCCTCGATACGTTGCGTCAGCACGGGCGCTTTACCGAACGGGCACGGATGGCCAACGATGCGAGCGATTTTTCCAGGCAGATCCGGCGCGGAGTGCCCGGCTGGGTGTCTCCCACCGATACCAGCCACAATGATGAAGGCAGAGACTGATGCGAGAACTTGAAGTGATGATTGGCCTGATCGGCCTGGGATTCCTGCTCCTGATGGTCGGCTACAGCCGGCGGGAACGGGACAGTGGTGTGCTGGTGATGGCCACAGGGATAGTGGTGATGTTGGCTACCATTGGTTACAAAATCTACATTGAGCTGAGGTAATGAACCATCCTGCACTCGTTGTTTGTTAGTTTTTGCAGCAGAGCGCCCGTTCCGTGAGCTTAAGTCGGGGCGGAGGCTCTCGATGGGGTATTGGTGAGCTAGTTTTGAATTTCGATAAAGTAGCCTGATGACTTTACCAATGGGTGATGTCGCTTGGGTTGCCACAACTATGTCGAACCGTCTACCGTCCCCGAATGAAGTGAATCCCTCACCCAGGCCACCCGGCCCCGCGAAGAGGTCCACCACCTGAATGGCGTGGTCGAGCTCACCTGTAGGGTCTGTGGGCGTACTATCGAAAAGATTCTTTTGGCCTTGAGTCATGGACATAGTCAGTAAGGAAGTCAGGTCTCGCATGATGGCGGGCATTCGGGGCAGCAACACGTCACCAGAAATGAAGGTCCGACGCCTGCTGCATCGGCATGGTTTCAGGTATCGCCTGCACCAGAAGGATCTTCCTGGAAAGCCTGATTTGGTGCTTTCTCGCTATCGTGTCTGCATTTTTGTTCACGGTTGCTTTTGGCACAGACACCCCGGATGTCGCTACGCTACTAGCCCCAAGACCCGGTTGGACTTCTGGCAGAGAAAATTTGACCAGAACGTCGCCCGAGATACCAGGAACAAGGCTGTGTTACTGGCATCGGGGTGGCGGGTGATACAGCTGTGGGAATGTGGGATACGTGCACCTGATGCCGAGATAATCTGGGTCTTGGATGCAATCCGTAATTCTAATCAAAAAACGGTCTCTTGGCCTGACCTCTCGACGGAACTTGCTCCATATCGCGGCGTGGTGACGTCATCCACACCGCATAGCCAGAGCCCGGCCCACATTCACCAGGTCAAGCTAGATCAACCGATTTCCGTTTTTGGGGTGCAGCGCGACTTGATCCACGTCCCGATATGGGAGCCAGAGCCCAGCGGGCACACCATCGAGAAAGACCACACCGCCTAAAGAATCGTAAGCCCAGGCTTATGTGTGTATTCCAGTGATGCTGACACCCAGCTCCAGCGATTGCGCCCTCGCACTGAGCCAATCGAACTCTCAACGCACCAGATGGCGCGCTAGCCTGCGGGGCGTACCTGAAACTCCGGGGCGGCTCTTCCTTTCAGGTGCAGATCCATCCAGCGCAGCAGGTAGTGAATGCTGAGACCACGGTGGCGCGCGTCATTACTTCCTCTAATAACGTGCCCCGCACCCTCGAATTGAATCAGTGCAGTGGGCACTCTCAGGTGCTTAAGCAACTTGAACATCAACTCGCTGCCTACGGATGAAGGCGTTCGATAGTCTCTGGTTCCACTCATGAAAAGCGTAGGCGTCGAGACGTCGAGCCCATGAGTTATCGGCGACCGAGCCTTATCCTTTTCATCCAGCCAGGGATATTTATCGGGGTCTGCCATGTCAGGCTGATCGCCCAAGAACCAATAGAGCGAATTATCCGCAACGCTACTGATCGAAACGGCAGCGCCGAATCGGTTCGTGTGGGTTATGGCCCAGTCCGTCAGGATCGCGCCTGCTGAACCACCTGCGATGCCGATTTTTTCTGCATCGATCTCATGGTGGGCAAGCACGTAATCCACGCCCGCCATCGTGTCATCATACTCAGGCCCTGGCCATTCTCCGGCGAGGCTGCCGGCAAAAACTTGGCCGTATGACATGCTGCCTCGCGGGTTCACATACAAGACGAAATAGCCAGCAGCAGCCATGGCCTGGATATCTCCGTCAAAAGCGCTGCTCCACCAGCTATATGGCCCGCCGTGCGCCCATACGATCAGGGGATACCTCTGCGAGGCAGTGAGCATCGGTGGCTGATGCAAGTAGCCATGAATTGTTTCGCCGCCTGGGCCTTCGTATGTGATTTCTTCAGGGGCAGTGAGCAGCAATTCATCTCGAATATGCCGATTGATCTCGGATATCTGCATGCCGGTACCATCAGCAACCTCATAAAGCTCAGGCGGGCTTACGAAGCTAGAGGCGACAGCAATCAGCCGATTGCTTTCCTGAGCTAGATGAAAACTCTGTACCACGTGGCGGCCAATCCATAGTGGCCGAACCTTCTGGGTCAGGATGTCCAACTCGATCAGATTGGCGTTGCCCGCGTCGCTTTTGATACTGATCAGTCGGCGATCATCCCGCCACATCAATCCATCACCGCCCACCTCACGGTCATAGCCCACGGTTATGTTGGTAGTTTCGCCAGTAACCATATCCATCACGAAAACATCATCTTGGGCGAAGTCCGACGGGGCTTCTGGATTGCCCATTGAAAAGGCGACCTTCGAACCGTTGGGGCTGAGGTAAAGCTGCGGAGCCGCTTCCATGTCTGTGCTGGTTCCCGGCACCTTGAAAGGCCTAACCACGCTCTGCTGGCCATCAATTAGGGCAACACTGCGCAAAGTAGACGTGCCTGCGCCGTAATAGGCTTCCATCGTATCGTTCGTGGTGAACAGGATAGAGCGGCTATCGACAGACCAGAATGCCAACGTGGCTGCTACAGACGCCTGCGTCAGCTGTCTTGGGGTCTGCGTGCCACAGTGAGAGTCGACCGCCACCACCCAAATTTGGGGCAAAGAGGCAGTACCGCCCCCTACTTCTTCAGATCGGAAATCGGCCCGTGTGATTATCCTGACCCCAGGCGGCGGCACGGGCGCCTGAGCGATGGCTACAGCCGAGGTGAAGGCAATGTTTTGACCATCAGGTGACCATCGATAGTCGTTAACGCCGTTCTCCAGATCGGTCAGTGAACAGACCAGGCCTCGTGTCAAATCCAGGACATGAAGCTGCGTCGCTCCCTCATCGGCTCGAAGGAACGCCAGCTTCGAACCATCAGGCGACCAGGCAGGCATGCTGTCATCATGCTGATCAGGGAAAAGTTTCGAAGCGCGTCGTTCCTTCAGACTCATCTTCCAGAGCGCGCCCTCCCGCTGATCGCCATCACCGTTCAGTTCGGTTACTTGGAAAATTAGTGTTGTCCCGTCGGGAGAAATGGCCAGCTCGCCGAGTTCTTTTACCCTGGCGATATCTTCGGTTTTGAATATCCGTTTTTCTGTGGCTTGTGTTGAAGCCACTAGGTGAGAAGTCGACATCAACCCTGCTATGCATATGGCCAAGCTGGCAAGCTTGGATGTTATCCAGACGTGGGCCATTGAGCACTCCTGGCTTCATGGCTCGCTGGTGAAAGAGCCGCTGGCGTAAAGCCTACCATCACCTGCAACCTGGGTGATCACCGCTATCGATGAGCGATGCCGTCCGCTTAAAAAACGAGGACTTAATGCAGGAGTTCGGAAGGTGGCTTGGCCGAACGTTTACTGGCCTTGCGCTGCATTACGTCAGCATCGGTGCAACCGAGATCGGCATAGACATTTTTGCTGCCTTCCTCAATCAATTGCGGTGACCTACAGGACGTGAGAGCAGACAGTTTAGTGCTTGAGGGATGGGTCAGAATCACCAGCAAAGTGGCTCACAATCACTGGAATGGAGGGACAGAACCATCAGCGCGAGTGGGTCAGAACCCCCGGAATAACGTGTCAGAACCTCAAGCGCCCACACCGTAAATTGACATGTCGCCAGGCATTAAAAGCTGATGCGCTGCACCCCAAATCGCAACGGCGTGCCGCCAAAGTGCTGTTAGCGCAGATCAAGCCTGAAGGGTACGTGGGGAGCAGCCTACTCACTGCGTTCATCCGCGCCTGGCGCGGTCAGCAAGGCATTGCTGGTGATACTGGTCAACGGCACAGATGATCCTATCAATTCCGTAGAGGGCGGAGACGTTGGCTTCTGGGGGATGAGCGAGCGAGGCTAGGTGATTTCAGCGCAGGTGAGCGAGAGCTACTTTGCTCGACTTGCTGGATATACACAGCCTGCACTAGTCCAGCGTATTCCGGCTTCCAGGTGATGCGAGCGAGCCCTAGCCTGAGCTATTCCAGTGGCAGGAGGCTAGGACGGCAAGTGTGGAGCTGGTGCCCATCCACGGTGGTGGTCACAAGGTGCCACAGCCATACTTCCCCGGCCCCAGAGTGCTTGGCCGCAATAGCTCATTCAATAGCCCCGAGCATGTCTGGAGATTTTTCATGCGAGCTATAGATCCCTGCGACTAGGGGCCACTCACAGCAGTCACGTGGCTACGACTGCGGAGCAGGTAGGATCTTGCCTGCTTGCCGTTGCTTCATCTCCGTATACCAATGGCCCCGGGTTGCGGCGGGAAATTCGATTGCTCCCAGAATGCGCCCCTGACCATATCGAGGTGGCTTCTGCGGCTGGCGAATGCTCGCCAAGACGGCGCTCTCTGCGGGGCGTACATGTGATTTCATGCCTGCGCCCAGTCGGCCATCACCGTACACGCTGATCGACGAGATGGACTGGTGCCCCATGATGTAAGCCATGCTTTCTGGGCTTTCTCCGGATGCTTTCAGAATTGATCCCATCTGGTGCCGGAAGCTTTTCAGCGTTGGCTGCTTTTTCCTCTTGGGCCAGAGGCGTCGGCACTCCTTGCGCAGGCAGTCTCTGATGGCGGTATTAGTGCGTGGGCACCCGGCCATCCACTGCGCGGCCCATTCCACCAACTTCAGCGTTCTTGGTTTGTCGATTACCAAGGTGCGGTCAGCGCCACGGTGCAGTTCAGCCGATTTCTTGCCTCCAATGATGTGCACGTGGTTGCCGGAGATAGTGATCGTGCGCATCTCGCATGGGCGTACACCGAGGCAATAAGCGAGCACCAGTGATGCGGCTTCGTCGAGATTGCCGCCTGCGCGCAGGTGCTGGTGCAGCAATTTAAAGTCTTCGAAGGGGACTTTCCGAATCTGCCCCGGCTTGGGCTTTTTCACTATCTGACTGCCTGGTGCCGTGACCGGGTTGACCAGCGCTCTGATGGTGTTTGCTGCCTCGATGTTTCGCCGGGCAAGCTGGTCATTCATTAGGGTGTTCTTGAGGGTGCTGAACGCATTCGGTCGATAGTCCGGTGCACAGGCAAGCAAAGCTGCGCAGATCTGCGCCGAAGATGGATCGTCCTCACCGCAGTGAGACCGATAAAAGTTTTGTGCCCGGGTTTGGTACCGCTGCAAGGTCGTAGGTTGCATCGCTGTCATCTCTCTTCTTGTTGTTTTGATGACAAAGCTAAGCCGCTTCGCGAACGGCGTTGTGTCAGCTCGAACTCCACTGAAACACTCCGCAGCCGCTCCGTTTTTCTCGTTACGTCCGAACTGCCTCAACGCCCCCTTACTCGCGGCGCGAGTAAGGGTTGCGCGCTCTCACTCACGCGACCCGCTTCATCTAAATTCAGCGTGCGCCGTGAGCAAAAGCGCGCGCAAGCGTTTTGTCATCAAAATCGAAGAGCAGCCAGCGCCATGGCGCTGAAAGGACGAGCCGGGGTAGCGCGAAGCGGTGCGTGGCTGGCGTGTCGAAATGGGGCATTCAAAAATGCTAGCCACGCAGTGGCGATTTGGTTATGAAAAAAGTCGCCGAAGTCAGTGTTTTCAAGGGTTGTAGCGATAATATAACCAAAAAAAGGAGTGCCAGTTTTGGCACGCTGAGCGCCATAACTGGCCAGCTCGGTGTCGGTTTGGGCCACTTTCAGCGCCGTATTGGGCACTCAAACTGCCGCTAGCGGCACGACCCCGAGTGTCGCAAAGTCATGGTGCGACATACACGGTGTATCGTTGCGACATGGCCAGCGTGTCGCAGCGTATCTGTGCGACAGTCCACGTGTGTCGCATAGGGGTTCCGCGACACTCACTGAGTGTCGCAGTGCCTCCTGCGATACGCAGGTCATGTCGCATCGGCTATCCCATCGCACTGCTAGTGCAGCTGCCATGGCTCTGGATACTCCATAGTTAGCATTCGATGCAGATAGTCATCCAGCGATTGCGCACCTTTTAAAATGTTGAAGCTGAGGATTACGTAGAAGCTGCCACTTAGCGTGTGCAGCACCCAAAACGGCCCCTCTCGCTCAGCCTGAACGATGGCTGATGTATGAATGTAGGCACCGTCACTGAAACGATCAGCTCTCACATGCCGGTAAGTGATCCCGTAGCCGCTTGATCCGCGAATATAGGCATCAGTCAGGTATCCGGTGACGGGTCTGCTGAAAGGAAGGTCTTCGACCTGCTCCAGCAGCTTCTGCAAGACTGGGTGTGTATACATGGCTATGTCGACAGATCAGTAAATGTGTTGGCTCGATCAGAAAATGCTCGCAACGGCGTCTGCGCTGACCTGGATGCGCGTGCCTGGTCCTAGAAGCAAGTAGGCTGTATTGAGCGTTCTGAAATGGAACTCCTCGTGATGGTGCAGAAGCGACGTTCGGACGAAGTCTCCGACATCCCACCGTCTTTCACTGTCGAAGATAACCGTGTGTGCATAGACCAGAGCAGGTTGTCGTCGGGTCTTTGCCAGTTGTAGGCGCTGGCTTTCAGTGACATCCAGATCAAGCCACCGCCAGTTCCGCACCAAGCAATAGCCGCCATAAACAAAATGCTGCCGTGCATAGGCCATGGCCTCAGTGTCGTTCATGCCACTGCCGCTCATCGGCTCGCCTGCTGAATACAGCAAGTCCGCCATTTCCCTAAGTGTGGCCATGGTCTAAGGCTGTTCGTGCTGAGCGCTGCTATGGTGGTGCTCCTCAAGCTCAATGCTGCACAACAGGGCCGCAAAGTCCGAGTCGAGCAGATGAATGCGCTGAGGGCGGGCATCCACGATGGATTTGATGATCGCGTCGACCCGTTGTGAAACAGGCATCTGGCTTGGCGATTTCGAGCGGTCATGCTGATAAATGATCGTGCTGAGCGAAGCGACGGCTCCACGCAACTGGTGCTCCTGCGCTTCAGCAATTTCAAAACCGTTTTTCGCACTGAATTGGTCGGAGAGCTCTTTGAGCACGGCTTTGCGGTTTCCTGGCTCAGCCTGTTGCGCTCGCCAGTTCAGAATCCGCTTCAGCACCGCAGGTGCTGCCGTTGCAGTTGGCGGTGTCGGCCCTGCCAGCGGTGTGGGCTCACCAAAGAAATGTGCGCGCAACTGATCGAGTCGCATGCGGGCGCCGGGGGAAACCTTGCGCGAGCTAAGGCTTTTCAGCCAGAACTCGAATTCCGACTGCGGCAGGCACAGCATTCGTTTCAGCAGTGGTTCCCCAGGCAGGGCAACGTCATGCTCGGTCGGGCTGTAGCGAGGGGGCTGCAGTTTGGCGGCTTGAGCATGCCAGTTAAGACCCATAGCTTCGCAAATGGGGCGTATCGGCCAGTAACGCTCATTGTCGCTGCTGATCAGACTTGGAATCGACAGTCCCTGGATTTTGATTTTGGTGGCGCGCATCGGATTACTGTCCTCCCGGAGCTGCATGGTTGGGGGAAGTGGCCGGTGGGTGTTGATGCTGTCTGCTGAGGATCTTGTGCATTGTTTGCGTGGCTTCATCAGAGTCCATCCACTTCAGCCATGTCTCGTAGACGTGGGGTTTGGTCTGTTGCAGCCTGGAAATCTTGTTGGCGCTAGCTTCAATGGTTCGGCAAGCATCTCGGAATTGCACGGCATCTGTTCTGCTATCTGAATCCAACTGGTCAAGAATCAGATCGATGAAGTCAGCAGATAGCTGCATTGGTAAGTAGTACAGCGGTGATCCTGAGTCGGGATCCTCTTTAATTAAGAGCTCGTTTTCCCAGATCGAAGCTGCAGCTTTAGCCAGGGTGGTGGGTGCGCTGAACGCGCAGAGCAGTGAGCCAAGTTCGATCTTGGTTTGCTGTGTTTTCTTGTCGATCAAAAACAGGATTTCCGAATTGCTCGATGGTGTCTTGGTGAGGGTATCCATGAATGGCTCCGTGAACCTTTATCCAGATAATCTGTAAATCAGATATCTGTAGATTAGATATACCCTTGCCGGATTGTCAAGCGTGAGGTGTACCCGTTGGAAAAGTCGGTGTATCGGGATGAGAACCTGGTGCTGCTCAGACTGCTAAAGCAGTGTCGAGTGGAAGCTGGTTTGACCCAGGCGCAATTCGCCCAAGCGCTGGAGCGCCCACAGTCGTTTGCTAGCGATATCGAGCGCGGCTTGCGCCGGATTGATCTCGTCCAACTGCGGGATATCTGCCACGCGCTGAACATCGGCCTCGTCGAATTCGTGCAGCGCTTCGAGACCGAGTTAGCGCGTAAGGACGCTTAAGGCTGGAGCAGATTTTCTGCTTTGCTGCGTTCGCATGCTGCCGCGTACAGCGCAGCCGCATCGGAGCACAGCAGCCGTAGTGCCATGATGCAGTCCAGAAGCAAATGGTTTTCCAAGGTGTTCAAGTCACTTGCACTGGAGAGTGCGTGGAGCATGCCGACTGCGGCGTTTTGGCGAAGCTGGGCTTCATCATGCAGTTGGCCGGAGGTGACGTCAGTGCGAACAGTGAACAGGCCATTAAACGCGTCGAGGGCTTGGGGCACTGAGTCGGTGGTGCCCGAAGGGATGTTGGTCTGCGGCATAGGGTGACCTCTAGAGTTTTAGAGAGGCCACCACCTTTCGCTTCCACACGAAGGGTGGCGGCTGCATGCGGGTGTGGAAGACCGAGACTCTAGGAACTCGGCGCGCCGAAGCGCCCCGCATGCAGCCACCATGACACAAGAATCCTCTGGCGCTGTGTTCCTGAAGCCAGGTCTGTCGACCCGCCCAATCACCCTATGCTGCCCGCAGAGGCCCTGCAAGGTGGCACTTTACGGGATATCGGCGAAAAAGGCTCTGACCATGAGTAGCCTTCAAGATGCTGGTAATGCCTAGATTTTGATGGCGGGGGATGTGATGCGGAGGGCGTCATCGGTGATGGCGGATGAAATAGCCCGATGAGCGGTCGTAAGACTGGCGCAGATTTTTTCTAACCGAGTGGTGGTGTGGTGGCAAATCCCTACCCCAATCCTACCCCAAGCCGAATTTCAGGCACAAAAAAGGGCTACGCTTTCACGTAACCCTTTGATTTGTATGGTGCCGGCACCAGGAGTCGAACCCGGGACCTACTGATTACAAGTCAGTTGCTCTACCAGCTGAGCTATACCGGCACTGAAGGGCCGCTATTATATCCATTCATCGGCCTTAGTAAAGCCACCTTCGTGCCGGGTTTTTCCGGGCTCGGCTATCAGCAGCTTTTGGCTTATGCACAAAGAGAAGGCGCGCGCGACGGTCGCGCACTGGCTCTGTGCGTTCGATCACTATTTTTCGCAAGTTATTGTTTTTGTTAGGGCTTCGAGGGCTGTTCGAAAAATGATCAGATGTCTACGAGGCAATTACCAAGTGGCTTTGCAGCATTTGCCCAGAAAGGATCAACAGAGTTATCCACAGCTTCTGTGTGCAACTCAGTCGCGCTCGGCCAACAGCAGCAGGTTGCGCGGGCTCAGTTGGTAATCGCAGAAGGTGCCTAGCTTCACGTGGTAGCCCTGTTCCTGCAGATAGAGGGCGCGGTCGAGCAGTAGCCAGAGTTCCAGTGGCCGGCGGAACAGATTGCGTAGCAACTCCAGGTTGCGCACTTCGGCCAGGCGTTGCCAGCCGTGGGCTTCCAGTGCCGGCCAGTCCTGCTCACCGGGCAACGGCACGTCGCGCAGCTTGGCGAGGTCATGACAGAAGTTGGCGAAAGGTTTGCTGAACCAGTCGCTGGGCAGCGATGGTGTCGGCAGATATTCATCGATGCCACGTAGCTGGCGTTGCAGCAGGTCGAAAGCCAGGCGCCAGGCCATCGATTGATTGCGTTGTCTGCGTACGCGAGCACCGGCGGTGACGGTTTCGCTCAGTGGCAGGCCGAGGTCGTCACGTGATAGCTGCAGGCTTGAGTCCTGCGCCGCTGCTGACAGCGGCTGGTACTGCATGCCGGCGATACGGTTGTAGCAGCAGGGCGCGACCGCCAATTGGGTGCAGCCGCTGCGACTGGCCAGTTGCAGCAGGCGTACGTGCAGGTCGCCGCAGGCGTGCAGGGCCACGGGCGTGTGCTCTTTGCGCAGGCGCTCGCTGCAATCATCGGCCAGCACATCCTGCTGTAGATGGGCGGCAGCCAATCCCAGGCGCTTGCTCAGTGCGCTACCGGACTCGATCAGTGCCGGATCGTATTCCAGGCAGGTCAGATGCTGGTCACCCTGAGTCAGCCAGCGACCGAGGTGGCCTTTGCCGGAGCACCAGTCGAGCCAGTGCGTGGGGCGCTGGCGAAACTGCAGATGATTGGCGAAGGCCTGGATCTGCGCCAGCTTTCTGCCGGGTACATCGACGCTGAAGGTGTGCGCACGCGGAGGACTGTCCAGGCTTGGAATCTCGCCGAGCCCGCTAAGCGCTTGCGCTCGGTGGGCCAGGTCAGGAAAGGGTGCTGGTGCAGAGAGGACGAAAGGGCTGTTGTCGCTGGCCTCGGCCTGTTCCAGGGAGCGGCTGCGTAGCCAGGCGGCTAGCTCTGGCAGCTCGCTCTCCCATGGCAGTTGCAGGTAATGAAACGGCCGAGGGCGCCAAAGCGCCTGATGCTGCAGAAGAAAACTGTCCAAGGCCTGGAAGCGAGCGAGCAGATCGCCTGAGGTAAGAATGGGCTCGGACATGATGCGTATGCGTCTGGTCGAGCCGGGCGGCCCACATAAAGAGGGCTGCCCGGTTGGCTTAGCGGCCCTGGCAGGCGTCGACGCGTAGCCAGCGTTCGAGCAGGCGGAAGGCCTGTACTAGCACGAAGGTTATCGCCAGGTAGAACATTGCAGCGGCGAAGAAGATCTCCACTGGCAAATAGGTGCGAGCGATGATGGTCCGGGCCATACCGGTCAGCTCCAGCAGCGTCACCGTGCTGGCCAGGGCGCTGGCTTTGAGCATCAGGATCACTTCGTTGCTGTACGCCGGCAAGCCGATGCGAGCAGCGCGTGGCAGGATGATGTACAGCATCGCCTGCGGTCGCGACATACCCAGCGCCCGTGCCGCTTCGATCTCGCCGGGAGGTACGGCCTGGATGGCGCCACGCAGGATCTCGGCAATATAGGCGGCGGTGTGCAGCGTCATGGTCAGCACAGCACACCAGTACGGGTCGCGCAGGTAGGGCCAGAGTGGGCCCTGGCGGACGGCATCGAACTGGGCCAGGCCGTAATAGATCAGGAACAACTGCACCAGCAGCGGCGTGCCGCGGAAGAAGAAGATGTAGCCATAGGGCAGGGCGCGCACATACCAGTGCTTGGATGCGCGGGCGATGCCCATCGGCAGTGCGAGGATCAGCCCGGCGACGACAGCGATGGCCACCAGTTCGAGGGTCAGCAGCGCGCCTTCGGACAGGCGTGGCAGCCATTTGATAATAACTTCCCAATTCATGAGACGCTCCGGACGAAGCCGCGGCTGGCGCGCTTTTCAAGGAAGTGCATGCCGATCATGGCGAGAACGGTCAGGCCCAGATAGATGAAGGCGGCGACCATGTAGAAGGTGAAAGGCTCTTTGCTGGCGGTTACGGCGATCTGCGACCGGCGCATGATCTCTTCCAGGCCAATTACCGACACCAGCGCGGTGTCCTTCATCAGAATCATGAACAGGTTACCCAGGCCGGGCAGGGCGATGCGCCACATCTGCGGCAGGATCAGCTTCCAGAGAATGCGACCCTTGGACATACCGAGCGCCTGGCCGGCCTCGCGATGGCCCTTGGGGATGGCCAGGATGGCGCCGCGGAACACTTCGGTGGCGTAGGCGCCGAAGCACAGGCCGAGGGCGATGGTGCCTGCGGCGAAGGCGGAGAGCTCCAGGCTCTCGACACCAAGCAGATCGGCCAGGCTGCGCATCAGGCCGACTGTGCCGAAATAGATCAGCAGTACCCAGAGCAGTTCGGGGATACCCCGCACCAGGGTGGAATAGCTGCCGCCGAGCCACTGCAGCGGCTTGTACGGCGAAGTCTTGGCCAGCGCACCGAGCAGGCCGAGCACCAGACCTACAGCCAGCGCGGACAGCGCCAGTTTGATGGTCATCAGGGTGCCGGCGGCCAGGGCGGGGCCGAATCCGTGGAGGTCAAAAATCATCGGAGGGCTCGGGCAACTGCGCCGCCCAATGGGCGGCGCGGTGCCTTCAGGTCATCAGTAGATGCTGAACGGGAAGTACTTGTCGTTGATCTGCTTGTAGGTGCCGTCTTCGACGATGGCTTGCAGAGCGGCGTTCAGCTTCTCGCGCAGCGGATCGCCCTTGCGTACGGCGATACCGATCTTGTCGTTGTCGAATACAGGGTCGCCCTTGAATTCGAACTCTTTGCCGGCATCGCTCTTGAGCCATTCCCAGTTGACGAAGGTGTCGGCCAGAACGCCGTCGAGGCGACCGGAGGCCAGGTCGAGGTAGGCGTTTTCCTGGGTGTCATACAGCTTGATGTCGACCACCTTGCCCAGGTTGTCTTCCAGCCAGGTGCCGGCGATGGTGGCGCGCTGGGCGCCGATTACCTTGCCTTTGAGGCTGGCGGCATCGGTCTTGAAGTCAGCCGACTTCGGAGCGATGAACTGCAGCTTGTTGGTGTAGTAGGGCTCGGTGAAGTCGACCGCAGCCTGGCGCTCTTCGGTGATCGACATCGAGGCGATCAGGAAGTCGAACTTCTTGGCGTTCAGAGCCGGGATGATGCCATCCCAGTCAGAGGTGACCACTTCGCACTCTGCCTGCATCTTGGCGCACAGTGCCTGACCGATTTCGATATCGAAGCCAGTGACCTTGCCGCTAGCGTCGATCAGGTTGAAGGGCGGGTAGGCGCCTTCGGTGCCGAGTTTCAGTTTGTCAGCTGCGACAGCGCTGGTGCCGAAAGCCAGAGTAGCGGCTGCGGCCAGCAGGATCTTCTTATAGTTCTGCATGCATGTTGCTCCGTGTTAGCGATTGCTGGACATGAATTGTTTACAGCGTGCCGAGTTCGGGTTGTCGAACACCTGGGCGGGTGGCCCCTGCTCCTCGACCAGGCCCTGGTGGAGGAACACCACCTCACTGGAAACCTGGCGAGCGAAACTCATCTCATGGGTCACCAGCAGCATGGTGCGACCCTCATCGGCAAGCGCGCGAATCACATTAAGCACTTCTTGTACCATCTCCGGGTCGAGGGCAGAAGTTGGCTCGTCGAACAGGATTACCTTCGGCTGCATGGCCAGGGTGCGAGCGATGGCCGCGCGCTGCTGCTGGCCGCCGGAAAGCTGGTTGGGATAAACATGGCGTTTGTCGGCGATGCCGACCTTGGCCAGCAGCGCTTCGGCTATCTCGGTGGCTTCGGCCTTGCTCTGGCCGAGCACGCGGCGCGGCGCCTCGATGATGTTGTCGAGCACGCTCATGTGCGGCCAAAGATTGAAGTTCTGGAAGACGAACCCGATCTCGCTGCGCAGGCGGTTGATCTGCTTGTTGTCGGCAGCAATCAGATCGCCATTCTTCGCGGCCTTGAGTTTGAGCTCCTCGCCGGCGACGAAAATCTGACCCTGGTGTGGGTTTTCCAGCAGATTGATGCAGCGCAGGAAAGTGGACTTGCCGGAGCCGGAGGAGCCGAGAATCGAGATGACGTCGCCGTCTTTGGCCGTCAGGGAAATACCCTTGAGCACTTCGAGATCGCCGTAGCGTTTGTGCAGGTTGCGGATTTCCAGCGCGGGCGTCGCCTCGGCCATGGGGTGGGGTCCTCTTCTTCTTCGAATGCACTCCGGCGTACGGCGGGCCGTCCTGGCTGGCGGCCAAGCTAGCATAGCGTTTCCGTGACCGCCAAGCCGTTTGCTGGCCTATGGCTTGCTCTGCGGTCAGGGTGTCGCCTGGCTGCAGATGGTTGTCGCGCAGATGCAAAACGGGTCGATCAGCTTGCGTCGTTCAAATACAGCTCGGCCATGTTATCGAGATGCTGCTCATGTTTTGAGCAATGCGTTGAAGAGGTCACTCCTATTTACGCCGAGGTCACCTGCATTTGCTCAGAGGTCACCCGTATTTACAGGGTAAGTCACCTGTATTTGCCGCTGAGCTCACCTGTATCTGAGGCGAGATAGCTGTCATTCGGCTGCGCTGCTACGAGGCAAGAAGCACCAAGCCCATAGGGCTGTGGGTTTAGTAGGACGAATTTCGCGTCCAGCGTTTGGAGTAGCTTGAATCCCAAGCCATACCGGCAACGGGCGCTCATCCTAAGTGGCTTGCCCTAATGTGGCAAGGGCTACACACCAGTAGCTCAGCTGTGCCGTTTGCCCTGTAGGAAATCCCGAGCTGGGATCAGGAGACGGCTGCGGACTGGAGGCGCTCACTGCATTCTGCTGGAAGCAGAGTAGTCCGTGATATCCGGCGGCCCGGATGACCTCAAGTCTCGGTACTTTGTGATCGGATGAGCACCTTGATCAATTCAATGGCCACGTTTCGATTGGCAGGTGACAAAGTCTGAAAGTGGCGGCGCATTAGCACGAACTCATTTGCGTAGTCTGCTCGCCCTTCCTGCAAGGGTGAGGTGCCCGTATCAGAGACACTTTCAGCTATTGAATATAACTCGGACATACGGATGCTCAGTACCTGAGCGATTTTGTGCAGCAGCTCCAGTGACGGCGGGTGCTGGTCGCGCTCCACCTTCGAGAGATTGCCTGCATAGGTATCCGCATCGAAGGCAACCTGTTCCAGCGTTAGCCCCCGCTCAAGTCGAATTTTCCTGATTGCTGCGCCGATTTTCATGGCGCGATTCTGTTGAGCCTTTTCCTGAGCGACAAAGCTGCTCAGGAAAAAATTGCATTTGCTAATTTTCCTTGTGAGAACATTTGGCGGTTTTTCGTTTGCTCCATAAGCAAACGACACCCATTAAATGTTGGCGCTGATGGAAAATTGACCCACCCTGCCGATTGAAATTTGACCCAGGGCGGATTGCTGATTTTTTTACCAGCAACTGTGGATAAGTCTACCAGCGCAGCTGCTGTTGCCCCCACTCCTTCGCTAGCCCAGTTCAGTTGTTTAAGACCTGCCACACGCAGCCATGTAGCAGGCCGTCGTCGCCATGAAATCAGAACGGCTCATCGTCCTCCGGTTCCTGGCCGCCCTTACGCTTTCGCTCCCGTGATTTGATCTTGGCCTGGGCCGCCAAGCTACTGTGTTGCAGGCGATAGGACTCGTTACCGGTTTC
>NZ_JBLUPX010000031.1:0-44906 GCF_048068235.1 Pseudomonas sp. NY15364
TTGTTGCCGATCTTCACCTTGGATATAGCCCATAAACGACAATGCCCCTATCGACCGATAGAGGCATTGTCTTCACCTTGCACTCAGACTGCTAGGTTTTCACACAGTCTGGCATGCCGGCTTTTTCATGGGCTCGACTCACAAACCGAGCAGTTGGCGCAAGCCTTCACGCAGCGGCGTCTGCTGCGGCATGCGGTAATGAGCTTGCAACCGCGCATTGTCGGCCCGCGAATGACGAATATCGCCAGCACGCGCCGGCAAGTGGGTCACAGGCGGCAGACCGCCGCACAGCGCGCCGATCTCAGCCAGCAATTGGTTAAGACTTACCGCCTGACTCCACCCCACGTTGACCGGATCACTCACCACCTGATCGTTGAGCAGCGCCTGCATCAACAGCACAACCAGATCACCGACATAGAAGAAATCTCGGGTCTGTTCGCCGTCGCCGAAGACGCTGATCGGCAGCCCCTGCTGCGCACGCTGGGTAAAGATGCTGATCACCCCGGAGTACGGCGAGGACGGGTCCTGGCGCGGGCCGAAGATATTGAAGAAACGAAACACCGCCGGTTCCAGACCATGCTGACGACGGTAGAAGTCCAGATAGTGTTCGCCGGACAGCTTGTCGGACGCGTAAGGCGTCAGCGGCGCCTTGGCAGTGGCTTCGTCGATTGCCACGCCCTCGCCATTGTTGCCGTAAATAGCCGCGCTGGAGGCATAGACCACACGTCGCACACCATGCTGACGCATGGCCTCGCAAACATTCAGGGTACCGATGAAGTTGCTCTGGTGCGTGGACACGGGGTCATCCACCGAGGCCTGCACCGACGCCACCGCTGCCAGATGCGCTACCCCTGCACAACCGGCGACCGCCTGCGCGACCACTTCGGCATCAGCGACATCGCCCTCAATGAAGCGCAAGCGCGGATTGTCCAGCGGCAGGTTGCTGCGCTTGCCCATGGACAGATTGTCCAGCACGCGCACTTCGTGGCCAGCGGCCAGCAAGGCGTCGACCAGGTTGGAACCGATAAAACCCGCACCACCCGTTACGAGAAATTCAGCCATGGCGATAGTAACGATCCAGTAAGCTCGGCAGACCAGAGCGCCAGGCGCGCGGTTTGATGCCGAAGGTGTGAAGAATCTTCTTGCAGGCCAGCACGGCGTGTTGCGGTTCATCGGCTGCATCCGGGCGAGCAGCGTGCGCCTGCGGCGCGACGTCCTCGACCAGGTTGCTGCGATAATGACGCGCCTCGCTCAGCACCGCCTGCCCCAGACTCAGCGATGTGCTGGTCTCGTGACCACCGTAATGATAGGTGCCCCACAGCGGCGACTCGCAATCGAGTTGCTTGAGCACGGCCAGAATCACCCGTGCAGCATCGTCCACTGGCGTCGGGTTGCCGCGCCGGTCATCGGCGAGATAAAGGGCATCGTCGCGCTCGGCACGTACTAGAAAGCGCCCCAGCAGCCCTTCACGACTGTCATCGAGCAGCCAGCCAAAGCGCAGCAGCACATGACGCGGACAGATCGCCCGCACGCTCTGCTCCAGACGCCACAGCGCCTGACCGCGCAGTCCGAGCGGGATCGGCTCTTCCTTCTCGCTGTAGGCCGTGATTCGCGAACCATCGAAAACCCGATAGCTGGACGGCTGCAGCAAGACGATGGAGTGGTGCTGACACAGCTCGGCCAGACGCTCCACGGCGCGCTCCTGCGTCTGCAGGCGCGACTCGGCCACCGACTCGGCCTGAAACCAGTCGAAGTAGTAAGCCAGGTTGATCAGTGCATCCGGGCGGGTGTCGTCGAGCAGCTCAGTCAGGCTGGCGGCATCCCAACCGTCTTCCGGCGGACGAGGCGCGAGGAAGCCGATGTCTTCCTCGGCACCAAGACGGATCAGCGCTTGCCCCAGGGCACTACCGCCGCCCAGCAGCATCAGGCGCATTCGCATAGGCTAGAGCCCGATCAGATCAGAACGGGATATCGTCATCGAAGCTGTCGTAGTCAGGCGCTGGCTGGGCCTGCTGCGGAGCAGGACGTTCCTGACGCGGAGCCTGCTGTTGCTCACGCTGCGGAGCCGGACGCGATTGACGCGGTGCGCCGCCCTCATCACCGCTCGGACGACCGCCCAGCAGCTGCATGGTGCCCTGCATGTCGACGATGATCTCGGTGGTGTAACGCTTGATGCCGTCCTTTTCCCACTCGCGGGTCTGCAGCTTGCCTTCGATGTACACCTGCGAACCCTTGCGCAGGTATTCGCCGGCGATCTCGGCGACCTTGCCGAACAGGGCAACGCGGTGCCATTCGGTCTTCTCGACCTTCTGCCCGGTCTGCTTGTCGGTCCACTGCTCGCTGGTGGCCAGGCTCAGGTTGGTTACCGCGTTGCCGCTGGGCAGGTAGCGTGTTTCCGGGTCCTGGCCGCAGGTGCCGACCAGAATGACTTTGTTAACCCCACGGGCCATAACGTTCTCCTAGACTCGGCACGCCGCTGGCGCCGATGTGATCAGGCTTTCCAGCGTCGTGCGATCCACTTGTTGGGTATCGACTTTGATATAGATGGCCGCTTCGTCGACCACCACCACGGCGTCCGCCACTCCCGGCGTCGCCTTGAGGCGTTCGACCAGTCCGACATCGGTCAGTGCCGCGGCATCGAGCGGCAGGCGCAAACTGGTCACGTACGGCGGTTCGCGCATAGTAACAGCAATAGCCAGCCAAATTGCACAGAGCGCTGCGCAGCCGATGAAGACACCGCCCAGGCCAACGTGCTGATACAGCCAGCCGCCAAGAATGCCGCCCAATGCCGCGCCGAGGAACTGACTGGTGGAATACACCCCCATCGCCGTGCCCTTGCCGCCAGCTGGCGCCACCTTGCTGACCAGCGACGGCAGCGAGGCTTCGAGCAGGTTAAAGGCGGTGAAGAACACCACGATGCCCAGTACCAGCGCACGCAAACTGCTGCCGAAGAAGGCGAAGTAAAGCTCGCAGACCAGCAATACGCTGACGGCACCGAGCAGCACACGCTTCATCTGGCGTTTTTTCTCGCCATAAATGATGAAAGGCACCATGCCGAAGAAACCAATCAACAGCGCGGTGAGATACACCCACCAGTGCTCCTCCTTGACCAACCCGCCCTGCTCCACCAGCGCCAGCGGCAGGGCAACGAAACTGGCCATGAGCACCGCATGCAAGGCCAGGATGGCGAAGTCCAGACGCAACAGGTCGACGTGTTTGAGCGTCGGCCACAGCGCCTGCGCCGCCACGCCGGACTCGCGATGCTGCAGCGGACCGGCGTCTTTCGGCACGATGCCGGCGACGATAAGAATGCCGAGCAACGCCATCGCCCCGGTGGCCCAGAACAGCCCGGACAGGCCAAAAGCGCGAGTCAGCAGCGGGCCAATGACCATGGCCACGGCGAACGACAGGCCAATGCTCATGCCGATCATGGCCATGGCCTTGGTGCGATGTTGCTCGCGAGTCAGGTCCGACAACAGTGCCATCACCGCCGCGGAGATCGCGCCTGCGCCCTGTAGCACGCGTCCGGCGACAACGCCCCAGATCGAATCGGCATTGGCCGCCAGCACGCTGCCAGCAGCGAAGATCAGCAACCCGACGTAGATCACCGGGCGTCGGCCAATACGATCACTGAGCATGCCGAAGGGAATTTGCAGCACAGCCTGGGTCAAACCATAGGCACCGATGGCCAGGCCGATGAGCGCGGGCGTACTGCCTGCCAGATCCATGCCGTAGGTGGCCAGCACCGGCAGCACCATGAACATGCCCAGCATACGAAACGCGAACACCATAGCCAGGCCGCCGGCCGCGCGGGTCTCGCTACTACTCATGCGCTCGCTGTGCGAATCGTGCATCGAATAAACCCTGAGGAAATCAGCCCGCGATTCTAGCAGCCGCCATCGTTTCGGCACAGGCGCACACTTTGCCGCAGGGCAGCAGCAAGCCCTATACTCGACCGTTTTCCGCCCGCCCAGCGAGGCCCGTTGTAAGTGGACAAGATTCTGATTCGTGGGGCTCGCACCCACAACCTGAAGAACATCGACCTGACCCTGCCGCGTGACAAGCTGATCGTGATCACCGGCCTGTCCGGTTCCGGCAAGTCTTCCCTGGCCTTCGACACGCTGTACGCCGAAGGCCAGCGCCGTTATGTCGAATCGCTGTCGGCTTACGCCCGGCAGTTTCTGTCGATGATGGAAAAGCCCGATGTCGACACCATCGAAGGCCTGTCGCCGGCGATTTCCATCGAGCAGAAGTCCACCTCGCACAACCCGCGCTCGACCGTCGGCACCATCACCGAAATCTACGACTACCTGCGCCTGCTGTATGCCCGCGCCGGTATTCCGCGCTGCCCGGACCATGACGTGCCGCTCGAAGCGCAGACCGTCAGCCAGATGGTCGATCAGGTGCTGGCCCTGCCTGAAGGCCGCAAGTTGATGCTGCTGGCCCCCGTCGTGCGCGAGCGCAAGGGCGAGCACCTGTCGGTGTTCGAGGAGCTGCGCGCGCAGGGCTTCGTCCGCGCCCGGGTCAACGGCAAGCTGCATGAGCTGGACGAGCTGCCCAAGCTGGATAAACAGAAGAAGCATTCCATAGACGTGGTGGTGGATCGCTTCAAGGTGCGCGAGGACCTGCAGCAGCGCCTGGCCGAATCCTTCGAGACCGCCCTCGGCCTGGCCGACGGCATCGCCCTGATCGCGCCCATGGACGATGAAGAAGGCGAAGAAATCATCTTCTCTGCGCGCTTCGCCTGCCCGCATTGCGGTCACTCGATCAGCGAGCTGGAACCCAAGCTGTTCTCCTTCAATAACCCGGCCGGCGCCTGCCCGACCTGCGACGGCCTGGGCGTGAAGCAGTTCTTCGACGCCAAGCGTCTGGTCAACGGCGAGCTGACCCTGGCCGAAGGCGCCATCCGCGGCTGGGACCGACGCAACGTCTACTACTTCCAGATGCTCGGCTCGCTCTCCAGTCACTATGGCTTCAGCCTGGAGGAGCCGTTCGACGAACTGGCCGCCGAACACCAGAAGGTGATCCTGTTCGGCAGCGGTACGCAGAGCGTCGACTTCAAGTACCTCAACGACCGCGGCGATATCGTCAAGCGCTCGCACCCCTTCGAGGGCATCATTCCCAATCTCGAACGCCGCTACCGCGAGACCGAGTCGAACAGCGTGCGCGAGGAGCTGGCCAAGTTCCTCAGCACCCAGCCCTGCCCAGATTGCCGCGGCACGCGTCTGCGTCGCGAGGCGCGCCACGTCTGGGTCGGCGAGAAGACCCTGCCGGCCGTGACCGGCCTACCGGTGGGCGATGCCTGCGATTACTTCGGTGATCTGCACCTGACCGGCCGCCGCGGCGAGATCGCCGAGAAGATCCTCAAGGAAATCCGCGAGCGCCTGCAGTTCCTGGTCAACGTCGGTCTCGACTATTTGACCCTCGATCGCAGCGCCGACACCCTGTCCGGCGGCGAAGCGCAGCGCATCCGCCTGGCCAGCCAGATCGGCGCCGGTCTGGTGGGCGTCATGTACATCCTCGACGAACCTTCCATCGGCCTGCACCAGCGCGACAACGAGCGCCTGCTGGCCACCCTCACCCACCTGCGCAACCTCGGCAACACGGTGATCGTGGTCGAGCACGACGAGGACGCCATCCGCCTGGCCGACTACGTGGTGGATATCGGTCCTGGTGCGGGCGTGCACGGCGGGCGGATCGTCTCGCAAGGCACCCCCGACCAGGTGATGGCCGACCCCGAGTCGCTGACCGGCAGCTACCTGTCCGGGCGCAAGAAGATCCAGTACCCGGCCACCCGCACTCCACGCGACAAGAAAAAATCGCTGAAGCTCAAGGGTGCGCGCGGCAACAACCTGCGCAAGGTCGACCTGGAGATTCCGGTCGGTCTGCTCACCTGCGTCACCGGCGTGTCCGGCTCGGGCAAGTCGACGCTGATCAACAACACCCTATTCCCCATCACCGCCACCGCGCTCAACGGTGCCACCAGCCTGGAAGCGGCGCCCTACGACGCGTTCGACGGCCTGCAGCACCTGGACAAGGTGGTGGATATCGACCAGAGCCCGATCGGCCGCACCCCGCGCTCCAACCCGGCCACCTATACCGGACTGTTCACGCCGATCCGCGAGCTGTTCGCCGGCGTGCCGGAGTCGCGTTCGCGCGGTTATGGCCCGGGGCGCTTCAGCTTCAACGTCAAGGGCGGGCGCTGCGAGGCCTGCCAGGGCGACGGCGTGATCAAGGTGGAAATGCACTTCCTGCCGGACATCTATGTGCCGTGCGACGTGTGCAAGGGCAAGCGCTACAACCGCGAAACCCTGGAAGTGAAGTACAAGGGCAAGAGCATCACCGAAGTGCTGGACATGACCATCGAGGATGCCCGCACCTTCTTCGACGCCGTACCGGCCATCGCCCGCAAGCTGCAGACGCTGATGGACGTGGGCCTGTCCTACATCAAGCTCGGTCAGTCGGCGACCACCCTCTCCGGTGGCGAGGCCCAGCGGGTCAAGCTGAGCCGCGAGCTGAGCAAGCGCGACACTGGCAAGACCCTGTACATCCTCGACGAGCCGACCACCGGCCTGCATTTTGCCGATATCCAGCAACTGCTCGACGTGCTCCATCGCCTGCGCGACCACGGCAATACAGTGGTGGTGATCGAGCACAACCTGGACGTGATCAAGACTGCCGACTGGATCGTCGACCTCGGCCCCGAGGGCGGCTCCAAGGGCGGCATGATCATCGCCACCGGCACACCGGAAGAGGTGGCCGCCAACCCGGCCTCACATACCGGGCACTTCCTCAAGCCGCTGCTGGAACGCGACCGCGCCTGAAACGAAAGAGCCCCGCACATGCGGGGCTCTTCCTTTGGCAAGTCAGCTTACATCTGGCTTTGCAGGTACTTCTCCAGCCCCAGCTTGTCGATTAGCTGCAGCTGAATCTCCAGCCAATAGGCGTGGTCTTCCTCGGTATCCTTGAGCTGTGCCAGGAGGATGTCGCGAGTCTGGTAATCCTGATGCTTCTCGCACAGTTCGATACCCTTGCTCAGGGCCGCGCGCACTTCGTACTCCAGCGCCAGATCCAGCTTCAGCGCCTCAGGCACGGTCTGCCCGAAGGAGAAGGCGTTGGGCACCATATCCGGCACACCCTCGAGGAAGATGATGCGCTTGAGCAGCGCGTCGGCGTGCTGGGTTTCCTCTTCCATCTCGTGGTTGATGCGCTCGTAGAGCTTGCTGAAACCCCAGTCCTCATACAGCCGCGAATGGATGAAATACTGGTCACGAGCGGCCAGCTCACCTTTGAGCAGATGCTTGAGATAGTCGACGACTTCGGTATGGCCTTTCATGCCGGGCATTCCTTGTAGCATTCATGAACAAGTGGCAATGCTCCGCCTGACGCGGGGTTCGGTCAAGCAAAAGCACAACGCCTCCGCGAGGGAGGCGTTGCGTTACCGCTCAGTGAAGCGTCAGGCCAGATCGAAACGATCCAGGTTCATCACCTTGGTCCAGGCCGCGACGAAGTCCTTGATGAACTTCTGCTGGCCGCCGTCCTGGGCATACACCTCGGCATAGGCGCGCAGCAGCGAGTTGGAACCGAACACCAGGTCGGCACGGCTGGCCGTGTACTTCTTCGCCCCGGTCTTGCGCTCCAGCACATCGAAGCCCTCGCCACTGGGTTTCCACTCCAGGTCCATGCTCAGCACATTGACGAAGAAGTCATTGCTCAGCACGCCCACCTTGTCGGTGAACACACCCCGCAGGCTGCCATCCCAGTTGGCGCCCAGCAAACGCAGGCCACCGAGCAGCGCGGTCATCTCCGGCGCGGTCAGCGTCAGCTGCTGAGCCTTGTCGATCAGCAGCACCTCGTCGCCGATATCGACACCATCTGCCTTCCAGTTACGGAAGCCATCGGCCGGGCCACGCAGGTATTCAACGCTGTGCACGTCGGTCTGCTCCTGCGAGGCATCGACGCGACCAGCGGCGAACGGCACCTCGATCGACGTACCGGCAGCACTGGCGGCCTGCTCGACGCCGAGATTACCGGCCAAGACGATCAGGTCGGCCAGAGACAGGCGAGTCGAAGCCTGGATGCCCTCGATCTTGGCCAGCGCGGCAACCGCGATCTTGTTCACCGCCCAGCCGCGCTGCGGTTGCAGCGCCAGGCGCGCACCGTTGGCACCGCCGCGCTTGTCGCCGCCCCGGAAGGTGGCCGCCGAGGCCCAAGCCAGGGAAACCAGTTCGGATACGCTCAGGCCCAGCGCCGCGATCTTCGCTTTGGCATCGGCGATGTCGGCAGCGGACGGCAGCGGGCCGGCTGGCGGCAGCGGGTCTTGCCAGATCAGGTCTTCCTTCGGCACCTCCGGGCCGAGGTAACGAGCCTTCGGCCCCATGTCGCGGTGGGTCAGCTTGAACCAGGCGCGGGCAAAGGCTTCGCTGAACGCCTGCGGGTCGTTGAGGAAACGCCGCGAGATTTTCTCGAAGGCCGGATCGAAACGCAGGGTCAGGTCGGTGGTGAGCATGGTCGGCTTGTGCTTGACCGCCGGATCGAAAGGATCGGGGATGATCTCCGGGGCATCCTTGGCCACCCACTGGATCGCGCCGGCCGGCGACCTGACTTGCTCCCATTCGTACTGGAACAGGTTCTCGAAGAAGTAATTGCTCCACTGGGTCGGCGTTTGCGTCCAGGTGACTTCGATCCCCGAGGTGATGGCGTCCTTACCCTTGCCACTGCCATAGCCGCTGAACCAGCCCAGGCCCTGCTGCTCGATGGGAGCGGCTTCCGGGTCGGCGCCGATCTTGTCGCCCGGCACCGCGCCGTGCGTCTTGCCCAGGGTGTGGCCCCCGGCGATCAGGGCGACGATTTCCTCGTCGTCCATCGCCATGTTGCCGAAGGTGGCACGGATGAACGGCGCCGCCGACAGCGGATCGCCACTGGCTTCCGGGCCTTCCGGGTTGACGTAGATCAGGCCCATTTCGGTGGCCGACAGCGGGCTGTCTTTCAACGCCTCGCTACGACGGTGCTTGAGCCATTCCTTTTCCGTGCCCCAGTTGACGTCGTTATCCGGCTCCCAGGTGTCCGCGCGCCCGGCAGCGAAGCCGAAGGTACGGAAACCCGAAGACTCCAGGGCAACGTTGCCGGCCAGCATGAACAGGTCGGCCCAGCTGATCTTCTGTCCATACTTCTGCTTCACCGGCCACAGCAGGCGACGAGCCTTGTCCAGGTTGGCGTTGTCCGGCCAGGCGCCCAGCGGCGCAAAACGCTGCTGACCACGACCCGCACCCCCCCGGCCATCGACCAGACGGTACGTGCCGGCGCCATGCCAGGCCATGCGGATGAACAGACCGACGTAGCTGCCCCAGTCGGCCGGCCACCAGTCCTGCGAATCGGTGAGTACCTTGCGGATGTCGCCCTTGAGGGCGGAATAGTCGATCTTCTTAAATTCTTCGGCGTAGTTGAATGTCTCGCCCAGCGGGTTGGAGCGCTCGGAATGCTGGTTCAGTAGATCCACACGCAACTGATTCGGCCACCAATCCAGATTGGTCGTCCCCTGGCCTGCGACATGAAACGGGCATTTACCTGTGTTCGACATGCTTCTCTCCTTCTCCTCATCGTGTCGGTTCCAACGGCTGTGGCCGACAATGAAAGGAGAGTAGTCCTGCACTTACGAAAGAACCAATATATGAAACACAACGACAAGATAGTCATTTTCTTTCGATAGACGCCCGGACGCGTCCAAACCGAGCACCACCGCAACAGGAGAAAAGCCAGGATATTTCCGCCGCAAAAACAAACGCCCCAACACTGTTGGGGCGTTTGTCGTTGCCTTGGCCCGAACTGGCTGCTTGACGCAGGCCGGCTCGGCGTAGGGAACAGAGACTTACTCGGCAGCTTCTACCGAACCGCCGACCGGACGGTCGACCAGTTCAACATAAGCCATCGGAGCATTGTCACCAGCGCGGAAACCGCACTTGAGGATGCGCAGGTAGCCGCCGTTACGGGTGGCGTAGCGCTTGCCCAGGTCGTTGAACAGCTTGCCAACGATAGCTTTCGAACGAGTACGGTCGAAAGCCAGACGACGGTTGGCAACGCTGTCTTCCTTGGCCAGGGTGATCAGCGGCTCGGCAACGCGACGCAGTTCCTTGGCTTTCGGCAGTGTAGTTTTGATCAGCTCGTGCTCGAACAGCGAGACCGCCATGTTCTGGAACATGGCCTTGCGGTGAGCGCTGGTGCGGCTGAGGTGACGGCCACTTTTACGATGACGCATGGTTCAATTCCTTACCAAACTTGTTCGTTCGGTGATGATGACGATCAGGCAGTGGCCTTATCGTCTTTCTTCAGACTTGCCGGCGGCCAGTTGTCGAGGCGCATACCGAGGGACAGACCGCGAGAAGCCAGAACATCCTTGATTTCGGTCAGGGATTTCTTGCCCAGGTTCGGGGTTTTGAGCAGCTCTACTTCAGTGCGCTGAATCAGATCACCGATGTAGTAGATGTTCTCTGCCTTGAGGCAGTTGGCCGAACGTACGGTCAGTTCCAGGTCATCGACAGGACGCAGCAGGATCGGATCGATCTCGTCCTCCTGCTCGACCACCACAGGCTCACTGTCACCTTTGAGGTCGACGAACGCGGCCAACTGCTGCTGCAGAATGGTCGCGGCACGACGGATAGCCTCTTCAGGGTCCAGAGTACCGTTGGTTTCCAGGTCGATAACCAGTTTGTCCAGGTTGGTGCGCTGCTCGACACGGGCGTTTTCCACCACGTAAGCAACCCGACGCACAGGGCTGAACGAAGCATCCAGCTGCAAGCGACCAATGCTGCGGCTTTCATCTTCGTCGCTCTGACGCGCGTCAGCCGGCTCATAGCCGCGACCACGAGCTACGGTGAGCTTCATGTTCAGCGCGCCATTGGAGGCCAGGTTGGCGATTACGTGGTCGCCATTGACGATTTCGACATCGTGATCCAGCTGAATATCGGCAGCGGTAACTACGCCCGGGCCCTTTTTAGCCAGAGTCAGGGTCACTTCGTCACGGCCGTGCAGCTTGATAGCCAGACCTTTCAGGTTGAGCAGGATCTCGATGACATCTTCCTGCACACCTTCGATCGCGGAGTACTCATGGAGTACGCCATCGATCTCGGCCTCGACTACTGCACAGCCAGGCATGGAGGACAACAGGATGCGACGCAGCGCGTTGCCCAGGGTATGGCCAAAGCCACGCTCGAGAGGCTCGAGGGTGATCTTGGCGCGGGTCGAACTGACCTCCTGCACATCGATGTGACGGGGGGTCAGGAACTCATTTACCGAAATCTGCATGGATGCACCTATTTTCTAGCCCTTACTTGGAGTAGAGCTCGACAATCAGGCTCTCGTTGATGTCAGCGGACAGATCGCCACGAGCCGGTACGTTCTTGAACACACCAGACTTCTTCTCGGCGTCTACTTCTACCCACTCAACACGGCCACGTTGGGCGCAGAGCTCGAGAGCCTGAGCGATGCGCAGCTGATTGCGCGATTTCTCGCGAACAGCAACGACGTCGCCAGCCTTAACTTGGTAGGACGGTACGTTTACGGTCTGACCGTTGACGCTGATCGCTTTGTGCGAAACCAGCTGACGGGACTCGGCACGAGTAGCGCCAAAACCCATACGGTAAACCACGTTGTCCAGACGGCACTCCAGCAGTTGCAGCAGATTCTCGCCGGTGGCGCCTTTCTGGCTGGCAGCTTGCTTGTAGTAACCGCTGAATTGACGCTCCAGTACGCCGTAGATACGACGAACTTTTTGCTTCTCACGCAGCTGGGTGCCGTAGTCGGACTGACGGCCACGGCGCTGGCCGTGGATACCCGGAGCTGCTTCGATGTTGCACTTAGATTCAAGCGCGCGAACACCACTCTTCAGGAAGAGATCGGTGCCTTCACGACGAGACAGTTTGCATTTGGGACCAATGTAACGAGCCATTTCTCACTGTCTCCTGATTACACGCGACGCTTCTTCGGCGGACGGCACCCGTTGTGCGGGATTGGCGTCACGTCGGTGATGCTGGCGATTTTGTAGCCGCAGGCGTTCAGAGCACGCACGGCGGATTCGCGACCCGGACCTGGACCTTTGACGTTGACGTCGAGGTTCTTCAGACCGTATTCCAGTGCAGCCTGACCAGCACGCTCAGCGGCGATCTGGGCAGCAAATGGAGTGGACTTACGCGAGCCGCGGAAACCCGAACCACCGGAGGTAGCCCAGGACAGGGCGTTACCCTGACGGTCGGTAATGGTCACGATAGTGTTGTTGAAAGACGCATGGATGTGGGCGATGCCATCAACCACTGTCTTTTTGACTTTTTTACGAGTACGAGCAGCAGGTTTTGCCATGACTAAATTCCTGTCGATTCGCGAATGCGATTACTTGCGGATCGGCTTACGCGGGCCCTTACGGGTGCGAGCGTTGGTCTTGGTACGCTGACCGCGAACCGGCAGACCTTTACGATGACGCAGGCCGCGGTAGCAGCCCAGATCCATCAAGCGCTTGATCTTCATATTCACTTCACGACGCAGGTCGCCTTCGGTATTCACCTTGGCTACTTCGCCACGCAGCTGTTCGATCTGCTCGTCAGTCAGATCCTTGATTTTCGCAGCCGGATTTACACCGGTAGCGGCACAGATTTTCTGTGCAGTGGTGCGACCAACACCAAAGATGTAGGTCAGCGAGATAACAGTGTGCTTGTTATCCGGAATGTTAACGCCTGCAATACGGGCCATTCAGTGGAACTCCAATTGACAGCTACCTACGCCCCGGAAGCCAAGAAATAGGGCGCGAGATATTAACGCTGTAATAACAAATAATCAACCCGGCAGCGCACTAGCTGCCGGGCTTATCACGCGTGGTTCACACTCAGCCTTGGCGCTGCTTGTGACGCGGCTCTGCGCTGCAGATCACCCGCACGACACCTTCGCGACGGATAATTTTGCAGTTACGGCACAGCTTTTTCACCGATGCACGAACTTTCATTACCAACTCCTCGAACCTTACGGGTGGATCAGCGGAGCATGCCGCTGCCATAGCCCTTCAGGTTGGCTTTCTTCATCAGGGAATCGTACTGGTGAGACACGAGGTGCGATTGCACTTGGGACATGAAGTCCATCACAACCACGACCACGATCAGCAACGAGGTCCCGCCAAGGTAGAACGGAACGTTGGCTGCAACCACCAGGAACTGGGGCAGCAGGCACACGGCCGTCATGTACAGAGCACCGAACATGGTCAAGCGAGTCAGAACGCCATCGATATAGCGCGCAGACTGCTCGCCCGGACGGATGCCCGGAATAAAGGCACCGGACTTCTTCAGGTTTTCCGCTACGTCTTTCGGGTTGAACATCAGCGCTGTATAGAAGAAGCAGAAGAAAATGATCCCTGCACTAAACAGCAAAATGTTCAACGGCTGACCAGGAGCGATAGCCTGCGAAATGTCCTGCAGCCAGCCCAAACCCTCGGACTGACCAAACCAGGCACCCAGCGAGGCCGGGAACAGCAGAAGGCTGCTAGCGAAGATGGCCGGGATTACGCCCGCCATGTTCACCTTCAACGGCAAGTGGCTGGTCTGCGCAGCAAAGACCTTGCGACCCTGCTGACGCTTGGCGTAGTGCACCGCAATGCGACGCTGACCACGCTCGATGAACACCACAAAACCGATGATCGCTACTGCCAACAGGCCGATGGCGATCAGAGCGAAGATGTTGATATCGCCCTGGCGAGCAGACTCGAAAGACTGCCCGATTGCCGACGGCAGACCGGCTACGATGCCCGCAAAAATCAGCATCGAGATACCGTTACCGACACCGCGCTCAGTGATCTGCTCGCCCAGCCACATCATGAACATCGCGCCCGCCACGAAAGTGGTGACCGCCACGAAGTGGAAGCCGAAATCGCCCGAGAACGCAACGCCCTGGCTAGCCAGACCAGCGGACATACCGATGGCCTGAACGAACGCCAGGACGAGAGTGCCGTAGCGGGTGTACTGGCTGATCTTGCGACGGCCAGCTTCACCTTCCTTCTTCAACTGCTCCAGCTGCGGGCTGACGGCGGTCATCAGCTGCATGATGATCGATGCCGAGATGTACGGCATGATCCCCAGTGCAAAGATGCTCATCCGCTCCAGCGCGCCGCCGGAAAACATGTTGAACAAGCTAAGAATGGTCCCCTCATTCTGTCGAAACAGATCGGCCAGACGGTCAGGGTTTATACCGGGAACTGGGATATGCGCGCCGATTCGATAGACGATGATCGCCATGAACAGAAAACGCAGACGAGCCCAGAGTTCGGACAACCCGCCACCAGCCAGAGCAGAGAGAGCACCTTGCTTAGCCATTTATTCCTCGAACTTACCGCCAGCTGCTTCGATAGCCGCACGCGCACCTTTGGTGGCAGCGATACCTTTCAGGGTGACCGCACGGGTAACCTCACCGGACAGCATGACTTTCACACGCTGCACGTGCTGGCCAACCAGATTGGCATCCTTCAGAGCCTGCAGAGTTACAACACCCTCTACCTTGTTCAGCTCGGAGGTACGCACTTCGGCGCGATCCATAGCCTTCAGGGAGACGAAGCCGAACTTCGGCAGACGGCGGTGCAGCGGCTGCTGACCACCCTCGAAGCCCGGAGCGATGGAGCCACCGGAGCGGGAGGTCTGACCTTTGTGGCCACGGCCACCAGTCTTACCCAGACCGCTACCGATGCCACGGCCCGGACGGTGCTTCTCGCGACGGGCACCCGGCGCGGAACGCAGATCGTTCAGTTGCATGATTAACCCTCCACCTTCAGCAGGTAGTAAGCCTTGTTGATCATGCCGCGGTTTTCCGGAGTATCCAGAACCTCTACGGTGTGACCGATGCGACGCAGGCCCAGGCCCTTGACGCAAGCTTTGTGATTGGCCAGACGGCCATTGGTGCTCTTGATCAGAGTCACTTTGACGGTATTAGCCATGGTTAGAGAATCTCCTCGACGCTCTTGCCACGCTTGGCTGCAACGGATGCTGGAGACTGCATGGTCTTCAGACCCTTGAAGGTGGCATGAACCACGTTCACCGGGTTGGTCGAGCCGTAGCACTTGGCCAGAACGTTCTGCACACCAGCCACTTCCAGAACGGCACGCATGGCGCCGCCGGCGATGATACCGGTACCTTCGGACGCCGGCTGCATGTACACCTTGGAGGCGCCATGAGCGGACTTGATCGGGTACTGCAGAGTGGTGCCGTTCAGATCAACTTGGATCATGTTACGACGAGCAGCTTCCATCGCTTTCTGGATAGCAGCTGGAACTTCGCGGGATTTGCCACGGCCGAAACCGACGCGACCCTTACCATCACCCACCACGGTCAGCGCGGTGAAAGTGAAGATACGGCCACCCTTTACGGTCTTGGCAACGCGGTTAACCTGAACCAGCTTCTCGATGTAGCCTTCGTCGCGCTTTTGGTCGTTATTTGCCATAACTTAGAACTCCAGCCCGCCTTCACGAGCAGCATCAGCCAGCGCCTTCACGCGGCCGTGGTACTTGAAGCCAGAACGGTCGAATGCCACCTGGGTCACACCAGCGGCTTTCGCACGCTCAGCAACCAGCGCACCAACTTTCTTGGCTGCGTCGACGTTGCCGGTGGCGCCATCACGCAGTGCTTTGTCCAAGGTAGAGGCGCTGGCCAGAACCTTGCTGCCGTCGGCCGAGATGACCTGGGCGTAGATGTGCTGCGAAGAGCGGTGCACGCACAGACGCACGGCTTCGAGCTCGTGCATTTTCAGGCGTGCTTTGCGAGCGCGACGCAGACGAGTAACTTTTTTGTCGGTCATTTTTCAGCCCCTTACTTCTTCTTGGCTTCTTTACGACGGACAACTTCATCCGCGTAACGAACGCCTTTGCCCTTGTAGGGCTCAGGACGACGGAAGTCACGGATTTCCGCAGCCACCTGACCCACCAGTTGCTTGTCGATACCCTTGATCAGGATTTCGGTCTGGTTCGGGGTTTCAGCCACGACGCCTTCCGGCAGTTCGTAGTCGATCGGGTGGGAGAAGCCCAGTGCGAGGTTCAGCACCTGGCCCTTGGCTTGAGCTTTGTAGCCCACGCCGACCAGCTGCAGCTTACGCTCGAAGCCTTGGCTGACACCGATGACCATGTTGTTCACCAGGGCGCGAGTAGTACCGGCCATAGCGCGGTTCTGCTGGTCGCCATTACGAGCGGCGAAACGCAGTTCGCTACCTTCCTGGATCACTTCAACGGACGAGTGAACATTCAGTTCCAGAGCGCCCTTGGCACCCTTGACCGAGAGCTGCTGACCGGCGAGTTTGATCTCGACACCAGCTGGCAGCACTACGGGGTTCTTAGCAACGCGAGACATGCTTATCCCCCCTTAGAACACGGTGCAGAGCACTTCGCCGCCGACACCGGCAGCGCGCGCAGCGCGATCCGTCATCACACCTTTGTTGGTGGAGACGATGGAAACACCGAGACCGCCGCGAACCTTCGGCAGGTCATCGACGGATTTGTACTGACGAAGGCCAGGACGGCTCACGCGCTTGACTTCCTCGATGACCGGACGGCCTTCGAAGTACTTCAGCTCGATGGACAGTTGTGGCTTGGCTTCACCATTGACTTCATAACCCGCAATGTAACCTTCGTCTTTGAGAACTTTGGCTACGGCTACCTTCAGAGTGGAAGAAGGCATGCTTACGACGGACTTTTCAGCCATCTGGGCATTACGGATACGAGTTAGCATGTCCGCTAACGGGTCCTGCATACTCATGGGCTAGACGCTCCTGATACAAAAAGAACAGCCCGAGGGCTGTGGGATCATCCAAAAGCTCGGCATGGAAACGCCAGGCTCAGGAGAGCCGGACATTCTAGAGACCGATCAAAAATGAAGCAAGCCCCAAAAGGGGCTTGATTCATTATTCTGCTGGTAGTCTTGCGAGCTAGAGCCAGGCAAGGCGCAAGGAGGTGAGGATGCGGAGTTTACTGTAGTAAATGAGCAATCCGAACCTACTTGCAACGCGGCATGGCCGACGCGCAGCAGACCGCCATAAAGACAAAGCCGGCACTAGGCCGGCTTCGCTTTTTTACTACGCCTTACCAGCTGGCTTTCACCAGGCCTGGTACGTCACCGCGCATGGCGGCTTCGCGCAGCTTGTTACGCGACAGACCGAACTTGCGATAAACGCCGTGCGGACGGCCGGTGATGCGGCAACGGTTACGCAGGCGCGAAGCGCTGGCGTCACGTGGTTGCTTCTGCAGAGCGACCTGGGCTTCCCAACGCGCTTCCGGACTGGTGTTCGGATTAGCGATGGTAGCTTTCAGCTCGGCACGCTTCTTGGCGTACTTGGCAACCGTTTGCTGACGCTTCAGCTCGCGGTTCTTCATGCTTGTCTTGGCCATTGTCCAGGACTCCGATCAGTTGCGGAACGGGAAGTTGAAAGCACGCAGCAGAGCGCGGCCTTCATCATCGTTACGGGCAGTGGTAGTCAGGGTGATGTCCAGACCACGCAGCGCATCGATTTTGTCGTAATCGATTTCCGGGAAGATGATCTGCTCTTTCACGCCCATGCTGTAGTTGCCACGGCCATCGAAGGACTTGGCATTCAGGCCGCGGAAGTCACGCACACGCGGCAGGGAGATGGACAGCAGACGATCCAGGAACTCGTACATACGCTCGCGACGCAGAGTGACCTTGACGCCAATCGGCCAACCTTCACGAACCTTGAAACCAGCGATCGACTTGCGGGCATGAGTCACAACGACTTTCTGACCGGTGATCTTCTCGAGGTCGGCAACAGCGTTCTCGATGACTTTCTTGTCACCGATCGCTTCGCCCAGGCCCATGTTCAGGGTGATCTTGGTGATGCGCGGAACTTCCATCACGTTGGCCAGCTTCAGTTCTTCCTTCAGCTTGGGCGCGATTTCCTTCCGGTAAATCTCTTTCAGTCGTGCCATGGTATTTACCTACGGATTCTCAAGCGCCAACCGGCTTCTGGGTGGACTTGAAGACACGAATTTTCTTGCCGTCTTCGGTCTTGAAGCCAACGCGGTCAGCCTTGTTGGTTTCAGAGTTGAAGATGGCAACGTTGGAAGCGTGCAGAGGCGCTTCTTTCTCGACGATACCGCCTTGAACGCCCGACATCGGGTTCGGCTTGGTATGACGCTTCACCAGGTTGATACCACCGACGACCAGACGGTCGTCAGCGAGAACCTTGAGCACCTTACCGCGCTTACCTTTGTCTTTACCGGCGATCACGATGATCTCGTCGTCACGACGAATCTTTTGCATGTCGGATCTCCTTAAAGCACTTCAGGGGCGAGCGAGACGATCTTCATGAACTTCTCGGAACGCAGTTCACGGGTCACTGGCCCGAAGATACGGGTACCGATCGGCTCTTGCTTGTTGTTCAGCAGAACAGCAGCGTTGCCGTCGAAGCGGATGATCGAACCGTCGGCACGGCGAACGCCGTGACGGGTACGAACGACCACTGCGGTCATGACCTGACCTTTCTTCACTTTGCCGCGCGGAATTGCTTCCTTAACGGTGACCTTGATGATGTCGCCGATGCCGGCGTAGCGACGATGCGAGCCGCCCAGCACCTTGATGCACATAACGCGACGTGCACCACTGTTGTCAGCCACATCGAGCATGGATTGAGTCTGAATCATAAAATTTCTCCGACCCCTAGCCCTTAGACTTCAACGGCGCGTTCAACGACTTCAACCAGAGCCCAGGACTTGGTCTTGGACTGCGGACGGGTTTCACGGATGGAAACCTTGTCGCCGATCTTGCACTGGTTGGTTTCGTCGTGAGCGTGCAGTTTGGTCGAACGCTTGACGTATTTACCGTAGATCGGGTGCTTAACGCGGCGCTCGATCAGAACGGTGATGGTCTTGTCCATCTTGTCGCTGACAACACGGCCGGTCAGCGTACGGACTGTTTTTTCAACTTCGGCCATGATCACTTACCTGCCTGCTGGCTGAGGACAGTCTTGACGCGAGCGATGTCGCGCTTCACTTGCGAGAGCAGGTGAGACTGCCCCAGCTGGCCAGTCGCCTTCTGCATACGCAGATTGAACTGGTCGCGCAGCAGCCCGAGCAGTTGCTCGTTCAGCTGTTGTGCGCTTTTTTCACGAAGTTCGGTCGCTTTCATCACATCACCGTCCGCTTAACAAAGGTGGTGGCGAGCGGCAGCTTTGCAGCAGCCAGGGCGAATGCCTCGCGCGCCAGCTCTTCGGATACGCCTTCGATCTCGTACAGGACCTTGCCTGGCTGGATCTGGGCTACCCAGTATTCAACGCCACCCTTACCTTTACCCATACGCACTTCAAGAGGCTTCTTGGTAACCGGCTTGTCCGGGAAGACGCGGATCCAGATCTTGCCGCCACGCTTAACGTGACGAGTCAGAGCACGACGAGCGGACTCGATCTGACGAGCGGTGAGACGACCGCGGGCGACAGACTTCAGCGCGAATTCGCCGAAGCTGACCTTGCTACCGCGCTGAGCCAGACCACGGTTGTGGCCGGTCATCTGCTTGCGGAACTTCGTACGCTTTGGTTGCAACATGATGCGTACTCCTTATTTCTTAGCAGCTTTACGAGGAGCGGGCGCTTGCGGCTTCAGCTCTTCAGTGCGGCCACCAATGACCTCACCCTTGAAGATCCAAACCTTGACGCCGATCACACCGTAAGTGGTGTGCGCTTCGTAGGTGGCGTAATCGATATCGGCACGCAGGGTGTGCAGAGGCACACGACCCTCGCGATACCACTCGGTACGGGCAATTTCAGCGCCGCCAAGACGACCGCTCACCTGGATCTTGATGCCCTTGGCACCAATGCGCATGGCGTTCTGTACAGCGCGCTTCATGGCGCGACGGAACATAACGCGACGCTCCAGCTGCTGAGCTACGCTCTGCGCAACCAGCATACCGTCGAGCTCCGGCTTGCGGATCTCTTCGATGTTGATGTGCACCGGCACACCCATTTGCTTGGTCAGGTCCTGACGCAGCTTCTCAACATCTTCACCTTTCTTGCCGATCACGATGCCGGGACGAGCGGTGTGGATGGTGATGCGTGCGGTTTGAGCCGGACGAGCGATGTCGATACGGCTAACGGACGCGCTTTTTAGTTTGTCTTGCAGGTATGCACGAACCTTCAGGTCGGCGTTCAGGTAGTCGGCATAATTGCGACCATCTGCATACCAGACCGAAGTGTGATCCTTGACGATTCCCAGGCGGATGCCAACGGGATGTACTTTCTGACCCATCTGATCGACTCCGTTACTTGTCCGCAACCTTGACAGTGATATGGCAAGACCGCTTGACGATGCGATCAGCACGGCCTTTGGCACGCGGCATGATGCGCTTAAGCGAACGCCCTTCGTTGACGAAAACGGTGCTGACCTTCAGGTCATCAACGTCCGCGCCTTCGTTGTGCTCGGCGTTGGCAACGGCCGACTCCAGCACTTTCTTCATGATCTCGGCGGCTTTCTTGCTGCTGAAAGCCAGCAGGTTGAGCGCTTCGCCCACCTTCTTCCCGCGGATCTGGTCGGCGACCAGGCGAGCTTTCTGGGCGGAGATGCGAGCGCCCGACAACTTAGCGGCTACTTCCATTTCCAAACCCCTTAACGCTTGCCTTTCTTGTCGGCAACGTGACCACGATAGGTACGAGTGCCGGCAAATTCGCCCAGTTTGTGGCCGACCATGTCTTCGTTCACGAGAACCGGGACATGCTGACGACCGTTATGCACAGCGATGGTCAGACCGACCATCTGCGGCAGGATCATGGAGCGACGCGACCAGGTTTTAACCGGCTTGCGATCGTTCTTTTCCACCGCCGCTTCGACCTTCTTCAGTAGGTGAAGATCGATAAAAGGACCTTTTTTCAGAGAACGTGGCACTGTCGTATCCCTCTATTTACTTGCGACGACGGACGATCATGTTGTCGGTGCGCTTGTTAGCACGGGTCTTCGCGCCCTTGGTCGGGAAGCCCCATGGCGACACCGGATGACGACCACCGGAGGTACGACCTTCACCACCACCGTGCGGGTGATCAACCGGGTTCATGGCAACACCACGAACGGTCGGACGAACGCCACGCCAGCGCTTGGCACCAGCCTTACCCAGCGAACGCAGGCTGTGCTCGGAGTTCGAGACTTCACCCAGGGTCGCACGGCACTCAGCCAGGACTTTTCGCATTTCGCCGGAGCGCAGACGCAGAGTCACATAAGCACCTTCACGCGCAATCAGCTGAGCGGAAGCACCAGCGGAACGAGCGATCTGCGCGCCTTTGCCCGGCTTCAGCTCGATACCGTGAACGGTCGAACCAACCGGAATGTTGCGCAGTTGCAGGCTGTTACCCGGCTTGATCGGCGCCATGTTGCCGGCTACCAGTTGATCGCCAGCTACAACGCCTTTCGGGGCGATGATGTAGCGACGCTCACCGTCGGCATACTTCAGCAGAGCGATGTGAGCAGTACGGTTCGGATCGTATTCCACGCGCTCAACAGTGGCAGGGATGCCATCTTTGTCGTTGCGACGGAAGTCGACCAGACGGTAGTGCTGCTTGTGACCACCACCGATATGACGGGTAGTGATACGACCGTTGTTGTTACGACCACCGGACTTCGACTTCTTCTCGAGCAGCGGAGCGTACGGAGCGCCTTTGTGCAGCTCCTGATTGACCACCTTGACCACAAAACGGCGGCCAGCGGAAGTCGGTTTGCATTTAACGATTGCCATGATGCACCCCTTCCTTACTCAGCACTGCTGGTGAAATCGAGTTCTTGGCCCGGCTGAAGGGAGATAACTGCCTTCTTCCAGTCGTTACGCTTGCCCAGACCGCGAGCGGTGCGCTTGCTCTTACCCAGAACGTTCTGAGTAGTAACGCGCTCAACCTTCACGCCGAACAGGCCTTCGACAGCCTTCTTGATTTCCAGCTTGGTCGCATCGGTAGCGACCTTGAAAACGAACTGACCTTGTTTGTCAGCCAGAACCGTGGCCTTCTCGGAGATGTGCGGGCCAAGCAGCACTTTGAATACGCGTTCCTGGTTCATCCCAGCAGCTCCTCGAATTTCTTCACGGCCGAAACGGTGACCAGCACCTTCTCGTACGCGATCAGGCTGACCGGATCGGAACCCTGAACGTCACGTACATCAACGTGCGGCAGGTTGCGGGCAGCCAGGTACAGGTTCTCATCGACAGCGTCGGATACGATCAGCACGTCGGTCAGGCCCAGGCCATTGAGTTTGGCCAGCAGAGTCTTGGTCTTCGGCGCATCAACGGCGAAGTCTTCGACTACGACCAGACGGTCGGTACGAACCAGCTCAGCAAGGATGGAGCGCAGAGCTGCGCGGTACATCTTCTTGTTCAGCTTTTGATCATGGTTACGGGTGGACGCTGCGAAGGTCACACCACCGCCACGCCAGATCGGACCACGAGTGGTACCAGCACGAGCACGACCGGTGCCTTTCTGACGCCACGGGCGCTTGCCGCCACCGGAAACGTCGGAACGGGACTTCTGGCCTTTGGTGCCCTGACGGCCGCCAGCCATGTAGGCTACGACTGCTTGGTGAACCAGGGTCTCGTTGAACTCGCCACCGAAGGTCGCATCGGACACTTCGATCGCCTGAGCGCCATTTACATTCAATTGCATCTCAGATTCTCCCCTTACGCCTTGACAGCCGGACGAACGATAACGTCGCCGCCAGTAGCGCCAGGAACGGCACCCTTGACCAGCAGCAGGTTACGCTCGGCGTCCACGCGTACGACTTCCAGGGACTGAACGGTAACGCGCTCGGCACCCAGGTGACCGGACATCTTCTTGCCCTTGAATACGCGACCCGGGGTCTGGCACTGGCCAATGGAGCCCGGAACACGGTGGGACACGGAGTTGCCGTGAGTATTGTCTTGGCCGCGGAAGTTCCAACGCTTGATGGTACCGGCGAAGCCTTTACCTTTGGACTGACCGGTGACATCCACCAGTTGACCAGCTTGGAAAATTTCAGCGTTGATCAGATCGCCAGCCTGGTAGTCGCCATCTTCAAGACGGAACTCCAGAACGGTGCGACCTGCCGCGACGTTCGCCTTGGCGAAGTGACCGGCCTGAGCCTTGCTTACGCGAGAGGCACGACGCTCACCTACAGTGACCTGCACTGCACGGTAGCCATCGGACTCCTCGTTTTTGAACTGGGTGACGCGATTCGGCTCGATCTCAATGACCGTGACCGGAATGGAGACACCTTCTTCGGTGAAAATGCGGGTCATGCCGCACTTACGACCGACTACACCAATAGTCATGTTGTAAACCTCATGAGTGTACGGGGCTTTCACCCGCTATGGCCGCCCATTTCAGAGCGTTACACGACTAAAACCGCCAGGTTTTAGCCGAGGCTGATCTGCACTTCCACGCCTGCCGCAAGGTCGAGCTTCATCAGCGCATCAACGGTTTTATCCGTCGGCTGGACGATGTCCAGAACACGCTTATGAGTGCGGATTTCGTACTGATCGCGCGCGTCTTTGTTGACGTGCGGAGAGATCAGAACGGTGTACCGCTCCTTACGAGTAGGCAGAGGAATCGGACCACGCACCTGAGCACCAGTACGTTTCGCGGTTTCCACGATTTCCTGGGTAGATTGATCGATCAGGCGATGGTCAAAAGCCTTCAACCGAATACGGATTTGTTGGTTTTGCATTTTGACCTCAGATTCCAAGCTGCTAATCCCCACAGACGGACTACGCCCGCTCAAGGGAGGCGCAATTGTACGGATGCCCCCTAGGGGTGTCAACTTTTAACCAGTTCAAAAGAAAAGGGCCCCGAAGGGCCCCTTTCTTTGCAACGGATCAGCGATTACTCGACGATCTTGGCAACCACGCCAGCACCAACGGTACGACCACCTTCGCGAATTGCGAAGCGCAGGCCGTCTTCCATGGCGATCGGCTTGATCAGGGTGACAACCATTTTGATGTTGTCGCCCGGCATTACCATCTCAACGCCTTCCGGCAGTTCGCACGAACCGGTCACGTCAGTGGTACGGAAGTAGAACTGAGGACGGTAGCCTTTGAAGAACGGGGTGTGACGACCACCTTCTTCTTTGGACAGAACGTACACTTCAGCTTCGAACTTGGTGTGCGGCTTGATGGTGCCCGGCTTGGCCAGAACCTGACCACGCTCGACTTCATCACGCTTGGTGCCGCGCAGCAGCACGCCGCAGTTCTCACCAGCACGACCCTCGTCCAGCAGCTTGCGGAACATCTCAACGCCGGTGCAGGTGGTTTTGGTGGTCGGACGCAGACCAACGATTTCGATTTCTTCCTGGATCTTGACGATACCGCGCTCTACACGACCGGTCACAACAGTACCGCGGCCGGAGATCGAGAATACGTCTTCGATCGGCATCAGGAACGGACGGTCGATGGCACGAACCGGCTCAGGGATGTAGGTATCCAGCGTTTCAACCAGCTTCTTGACGGCAGTGGTGCCCATCTCGTTGGTGTCTTCGCCGTTCAGCGCCATCAGCGCGGAACCGATGATGATCGGAGTGTCGTCACCCGGGAAATCGTAGGTGCTCAGCAGGTCGCGAACTTCCATCTCGACCAGCTCCAGCAGCTCAGCGTCGTCAACCATGTCAGCCTTGTTCAGGAAGACAACGATGTACGGTACGCCAACCTGACGGGACAGCAGGATGTGCTCACGGGTTTGCGGCATGGGGCCGTCGGCAGCGGAGCAGACCAGGATCGCGCCGTCCATCTGGGCAGCACCGGTGATCATGTTCTTCACATAGTCGGCGTGACCCGGGCAGTCAACGTGCGCGTAGTGACGAATGGTGGAATCGTACTCTACGTGCGCAGTGTTGATGGTGATACCACGAGCCTTCTCTTCCGGCGCGCTGTCGATCTTGTCGAAGTCAACACGAGCCGAACCGAATACTTCGGAGCAGACACGGGTCAGAGCAGCGGTCAGAGTGGTTTTACCGTGGTCAACGTGACCAATGGTGCCAACGTTGACGTGCGGTTTGTTACGTTCGAATTTTTCCTTAGCCACGACAGTAAACCTCTTACTTAAAGGGCGGGATTAGCCTTGTTTTTTAACCAGCGCTTCGACGATGTTCGACGGAGCTTCTGCGTACTTGGAGAATTCCATGGAGTAGCTGGCGCGACCCTGGGACATGGAACGAACGTCGGTAGCGTAACCAAACATCTCGCCCAGCGGAACTTCGGCACGGATCACCTTACCGGATACCGAATCTTCCATACCCTGGATCAGACCACGACGACGGTTCAGGTCACCCATCACGTCACCCATGTAGTCCTCAGGAGTTACCACTTCCACCTTCATGATCGGCTCGAGCACCTTGCCGCCACCCTTCTGGGCCAGCTGCTTGGTTGCCATGGAGGCAGCGATCTTGAACGCCATCTCGTTGGAGTCGACGTCGTGGTAGGAACCATCGAACACGGTAGCCTTCAGGCCGATCAGCGGATAGCCGGCAACAACGCCGTTCTTCATCTGCTCTTCGATACCCTTCTGGATAGCCGGGATGTATTCCTTCGGAACCACACCACCCACAACTTCGTTGGTAAACACCAGACCTTCGGTGATGTTGCCCTTGTCGTCCACGTCCGGAGCCGAGAAGCGAATCCAGCAGTGACCGAACTGACCGCGACCACCGGACTGACGAACGAACTTGCCTTCGATCTCGACACTGTCCTTGGTGATGGTTTCGCGGTAGGAAACCTGCGGCTTACCAATGTTGGCTTCGACGTTGAACTCGCGCTTCATACGGTCAACGAGGATGTCCAGGTGCAGCTCACCCATACCGGAGATGATGGTTTGGCCGGTTTCTTCATCGGTCTTGACGCGGAAAGACGGGTCTTCCTGAGCCAGCTTGCCGAGGGCGATACCCATCTTCTCCTGGTCAGCCTTGGTCTTCGGCTCTACAGCTACCGAAATTACCGGCTCCGGGAAGTCCATACGCTCAAGGATGATCGGCTTATCCGGATCGCACAGGGTTTCACCAGTGGTGACGTCCTTCATGCCGATCAGAGCAGCGATGTCACCAGCGCGTACTTCTTTGATCTCTTCACGCTGGTTGGCGTGCATCTGCACCATACGACCAACGCGCTCTTTCTTGCCCTTCACGGAGTTGATGACCGACTGACCAGACTCCAGAACGCCGGAATAGACACGAACGAAGGTCAGGGTACCGACGAACGGGTCGGTAGCGATCTTGAACGCCAGAGCCGAGAACGGCTCGTTGTCGTCTGCATGACGCTCGTCGTAGTCGGACTCTTCCATCTGCTCTTTCGGCTTGTCAGCCAGATCAGGGTGAATACCCTTGATCGCCGGAATTTCGGTCGGAGCAGGCAGGAAGTCGATGACGGCATCGAGAACCAGGGGAACGCCCTTGTTCTTGAACGAGGAGCCGCAAACAGCCGGAACGATCTCGCTTGCCAGAGTACGGGCGCGCAGACCAGCCTTGATGTCTTCGACGGACAGGTCACCTTCTTCAAGGTACTTGTTCATCAGCTCTTCGCTGGCTTCGGCAGCAGCCTCGACCATGTTCGAACGCCATTCGTTGGCCAGGTCTACCAGTTCGGCAGGAATTTCTTCCTCACGGTAGGTAGTGCCCTTGTCGTCATCGTTCCAGTAGATGGCCTTCATCTTGATCAGATCGACCTGACCTTCGAAGTTCTCTTCTGCACCGATGGCGATCTGGATCGGAACCGGGGTGTGACCCAGACGATTCTTGATCTGACCGACGACGCGCAGGAAGTTGGCACCCTGACGGTCCATCTTGTTCACGTAGACGATACGCGGAACACCGTACTTGTTGGCCTGACGCCATACGGTTTCGGACTGCGGCTCAACGCCCGAGGTACCGCAGAACACAACGACAGCGCCGTCGAGTACACGCAGCGAGCGCTCTACTTCGATGGTGAAGTCAACGTGACCGGGGGTATCGATGACGTTTACGCGGTACTTGTCGTACTGACGACGAGAACCTTCCCAGAAGGTGGTGATCGCAGCAGAAGTAATGGTGATACCACGCTCCTGCTCCTGAACCATCCAGTCGGTGGTCGCGGCGCCATCATGCACCTCGCCCATCTTGTGGCTCAGGCCTGTGTAGAACAGGATCCGCTCGGTAGTGGTGGTCTTGCCCGCGTCAACGTGGGCACAGATACCAATGTTACGGTAGCGGTTAATTGCTGTATTACGAGCCATAAAGCCCTCGCAAGGTTAGTGGAGCCGGGATTAGAAGCGGTAGTGCGAGAAAGCCTTGTTGGCCTCGGCCATACGGTGCACGTCTTCACGCTTCTTGACAGCAGCGCCTTTGCCTTCAGCAGCATCCAGCAGCTCACCAGCCAGACGCAGAGCCATGGACTTCTCGCCGCGCTTGCGCGCGTAGTCCACCAGCCAGCGCATAGCCAGGGCGTTACGACGGGACGGACGAACTTCGACCGGAACCTGGTAGGTAGCACCGCCTACACGGCGGGACTTGACTTCGACCAGCGGAGCGATGGCGTCGAGAGCTTTCTCGAAGATCTCCAGGGGATCGCTGTTCTTGCGTGCTTTGACAGTGTCCAGAGCACCGTAAACGATGCGCTCGGCCACGGCCTTCTTGCCGCTTTCCATCACGTGGTTCATGAATTTCGCGAGGATCTGGCTTCCGTATTTCGGATCGTCCAGGATCTCACGCTTGGCTGCTACACGACGTCTTGGCATTGATAAGCCCTCAAACGGTCTTCAGGTTAGCTCGGGACCAACGGCCAATGCCGCGCCCGACCTTACTCTTATCGACTCAACTAAATAAAAAGGATCAAGCGGCCTTATTTCGGACGCTTGGTACCGTATTTGGAACGACCTTGCTTACGGTCTTTGACGCCGGAGGTATCCAGCGAACCACGCACGGTGTGGTAGCGCACACCCGGAAGGTCTTTTACACGACCGCCACGGATCAGCACGACGCTGTGCTCTTGCAGGTTGTGGCCCTCACCACCGATGTACGAGGAAACCTCGAAACCGTTGGTCAGACGCACGCGGCATACTTTACGCAGTGCCGAGTTAGGTTTTTTCGGCGTAGTGGTGTACACGCGAGTGCACACGCCACGACGTTGCGGGCAGTTCTGCAGCGCAGGTACGTCGGATTTCTCGACGATACGCTTACGCGGCTGACGTACCAGCTGGTTGATAGTTGCCATCTACTAGCTCCACTGTTGTCTTTCGACGCTCACAAATAAAGATGGCAGAGCACAACGCCCTGCCAAATTTAGGGGTGCATGAGTCTAAAGAGACTCACGCCCCCAGTCAAGGCAAAGCCCCGCTAGCAAACTAGCAAGGCTTCGACTCAATTTCCGCTGGAGTTCAGCGCTTCGGTCAGTGCGGCTTCCACCTCACTGGCGCTGACACGTACGGGCTTGTCGGCATCACGCTTGCGCTTGCGCTCGCTGTGATAGGCCAGACCGGTACCAGCCGGGATCAGGCGACCCACGACCACGTTCTCTTTCAGACCACGCAGGTAGTCGCGCTTGCCAGTAACCGCTGCCTCGGTGAGGACGCGAGTGGTTTCCTGGAAGGACGCTGCCGAGATGAACGACTCGGTGGACAGCGACGCCTTGGTGATACCCAGCAGTACGCGGGTGTACTTGGCGACGAATTTGTCCTCTTCAGCCAGACGCTCGTTCTCGCCCAGAACCTGGGTGAGCTCCATCTGGTCGCCCTTGATGAAGGACGAATCGCCGGACTCGGAGACCTCAACCTTACGCAGCATCTGACGCAGGATGGTCTCGATGTGCTTGTCGTTGATCTTCACGCCCTGCAGACGGTAAACGTCCTGGATCTCGTTGACGATGTACTTGGCCAGCGCGCTCACACCCAGCAGACGCAGGATGTCGTGCGGATCGCTCGGGCCGTCGGAGATAACTTCGCCGCGGTTCACTTGTTCGCCTTCGAAGACGTTCAGGTGACGCCACTTCGGAATCAGCTCCTCGTACGGATCGCTGCCATCGGTCGGGGTGATGACCAGACGGCGCTTGCCCTTGGTCTCTTTACCGAACGAAATGGTGCCGCTGATTTCCGCCAGGATCGAAGCTTCCTTCGGACGACGGGCTTCGAACAGGTCGGCAACGCGCGGCAGACCACCGGTGATGTCGCGAGTTTTCGAGGTCTCTTGCGGGATACGGGCGATAACGTCACCGACCGCGATCTGCGCACCGTCAGCCACGCCGACCAGGGCGTTGGCTGGCAGGAAGTACTGAGCGGGAACGTCGGTACCCGGCAGCAGCAGTTCCTTGCCGTTGGCGTCGACCATCTTGATGGCCGGACGAATGTCCTTGCCAGCAGCCGGACGATCCTTCGGATCGAGAACCTCGATGTTGGTCAGACCGGTCAGCTCGTCGGTCTGGCGCTTGATGGTGATGCCCTCCTCCATGCCGACGAAGGTCACGATACCCTTCATTTCGGTCACGATCGGGTGGGTGTGCGGGTCCCACTTGGCGACGATGGCGCCAGCGTCGACCTTGTCACCTTCCTTCACGGAAATCACTGCACCGTACGGCAGCTTGTAGCGCTCACGCTCACGACCGAACTCGTCAGCCACAGCCAGCTCACCGGAGCGGGAAACCGCTACCAGATTGCCGTCCACGCGCTCGACGTGCTTGAGGTTGTGCAGACGGATCGCACCACCGTTCTTCACCTGGACGCTGTCGGCAGCCGAAGTACGGCTTGCAGCACCACCGATGTGGAAGGTACGCATGGTCAGCTGGGTACCCGGCTCACCGATGGACTGGGCAGCGATAACGCCGACTGCTTCACCGATGTTGACCTGGTGACCACGAGCCAGATCGCGGCCGTAGCACTTGGCGCAGATGCCGAAGCGGGTTTCGCAGGTGATCGGCGAACGCACGACCACTTCGTCGACGCTGTTCAGCTCGATGAACTCGACCCACTGCTCGTCGATCAGGGTGCCGGCCGGAACGATGACGTCCTCGGTGCCAGGCTTGAACACGTCCTTGGCGATCACTCGACCCAGTACGCGCTCACCCAGCGGCTCGACCACGTCGCCACCTTCGATGTGCGGCGTCATCAGCAGACCGTGCTCGGTACCGCAATCGATCTCGGTCACCACCAGATCCTGGGCCACGTCGACCAGACGACGAGTCAGGTAACCGGAGTTCGCGGTCTTCAGTGCGGTATCCGCCAGACCTTTACGAGCACCGTGAGTGGAGATGAAGTACTGCAGAACCGACAGACCTTCGCGGAAGTTCGCGGTGATCGGCGTTTCGATGATGGAGCCGTCCGGCTTGGCCATCAGACCACGCATACCGGCCAGCTGACGGATCTGGGCGGCGCTACCACGAGCACCGGAGTCCGCCATCATGTACATGGAGTTGAAGGACTCCTGCTCGACGGTCTTGCCTTCGCGATCGACAACCGGCTCTTTCGAGAGGTTGGCCATCATCGCCTTGGAGACTTCATCGTTGGCCTTCGACCAGAGGTCGATCACCTTGTTGTACTTCTCGCCCTGGGTGACCAGGCCGGAGGCGTACTGCGATTCGATTTCCTTCACTTCCTCGGTGGCGGCGTCGATGATGCGCGCCTTCTCGTCCGGGATGACGAAGTCGTTCACGCCGATCGACACACCGGAGATGGTCGAGTAAGCGAAACCGGTGTACATCAGCTGGTCAGCGAAGATGACGGTGTCCTTCAGACCCACAGTGCGGTAGCACTGGTTGATCAGCTTGGAGATCGCCTTCTTTTTCATCGACTGGTTGACCACGTCGTAGGACAGGCCAGCCGGTACGATCTGGAACAGCAGCGCGCGGCCGACGGTGGTGTCGACGATGCGGGTGTTCTTGGTGATCGAACCATCTTTCTCTTTGATGGTTTCGTTGATGCGCACTTTCACACGGGCGTGCAGGGACGCTTCGCCCGCGCGGAACACGCGGTCGACTTCCTGCAGGTCGGCGAATACGCGACCTTCACCCTTGGCGTTAACGGCTTCGCGGGTCATATAGTACAGACCCAGTACAACGTCCTGCGACGGAACGATGATCGGCTCACCGTTGGCGGGCGACAGGATGTTGTTGGTCGACATCATCAGCGCGCGCGCTTCGAGCTGGGCTTCCAGCGTCAGCGGCACGTGAACGGCCATCTGGTCACCGTCGAAGTCGGCGTTGTACGCGGCGCAGACCAGCGGGTGCAGCTGAATCGCTTTACCTTCGATCAGTACCGGCTCGAACGCCTGGATACCCAGACGGTGCAGGGTCGGGGCACGGTTGAGCAGGACGGGGTGTTCGCGGATCACTTCAGCGAGAACGTCCCACACTTCCGGCAGCTCGCGCTCGACCATCTTCTTGGCGGCCTTGATGGTGGTCGCCAGACCACGCATTTCCAGCTTGCCGAAAATGAACGGCTTGAACAGCTCGAGGGCCATCTTCTTCGGCAGACCGCACTGGTGCAGGCGCAGGGTCGGGCCTACGGTAATAACGGAACGACCGGAGTAGTCCACGCGCTTACCGAGCAGGTTCTGACGGAAGCGACCTTGCTTACCTTTGATCATGTCAGCCAGCGACTTCAGCGGACGCTTGTTCGAGCCAGTGATGGCGCGACCGCGACGGCCGTTGTCGAGCAGGGCGTCGACCGCTTCCTGCAGCATGCGCTTTTCGTTGCGCACGATGATGTCCGGCGCGGACAGATCGAGCAGGCGCTTCAGGCGGTTGTTACGGTTGATCACGCGGCGATACAAGTCGTTCAGGTCGGACGTGGCGAAACGGCCACCATCGAGCGGAACGAGCGGGCGCAGATCCGGCGGCAGAACCGGCAGAACGGTCAGCACCATCCACTCCGGCAGGTTGCCGGAGTCCTTGAACGCTTCCATCAGCTTCAGGCGCTTGGACAGCTTCTTGATCTTGGTCTCGGAGTTGGTCTGCGGAATCTCTTCACGCAGGCGGCCGATCTCGTGATCCAGGTCGATGGCGTGCAGCAGCTCACGCACGGCTTCGGCGCCCATGCGCGCGTCGAAGTCGTCACCGAACTCTTCGAGGGCTTCGAAGTACTGCTCATCGTTCAGCAGCTGGCCCTTCTCGAGGGTGGTCATGCCCGGGTCGATCACCACGTAGCTCTCGAAATAGAGCACGCGTTCGATATCACGCAGGGTCATGTCCATCAGCAGGCCGATACGGGACGGCAGCGACTTGAGGAACCAGATGTGGGCGACCGGCGAGGCCAGTTCGATGTGCGCCATGCGCTCACGACGAACCTTGGCCAGGGCCACTTCAACGCCGCACTTCTCGCAGATCACACCGCGGTGCTTGAGCCGCTTGTACTTGCCGCACAGGCACTCGTAGTCCTTGACCGGGCCAAAGATCTTGGCGCAGAACAGGCCGTCGCGCTCTGGCTTGAAGGTACGGTAGTTGATGGTTTCCGGCTTTTTAACTTCACCGAACGACCACGAACGGATCATCTCAGGCGAGGCCAATCCGATACGGATGGCGTCGAACTCTTCGATCTGACCCTGGTTTTTCAGCAAATTCAGTAGGTCTTTCAAGGCCTTTCCTCCTGGCGGAGCGGGCAGCGGGCTGGGTTAGCCCCGCTGCCGATTCACGTCGTGTTATTCGGTTTCCAGATCGATATCGATGCCGAGCGAACGGATCTCTTTGATCAGTACGTTGAAGGACTCGGGCATGCCCGGCTCCATACGGTGATCGCCATCCACGATGTTCTTGTACATCTTGGTACGGCCGTTCACGTCGTCCGACTTCACGGTCAGCATTTCCTGCAGGGTGTAGGCGGCGCCATAGGCTTCCAGTGCCCAGACCTCCATCTCCCCGAAACGCTGACCACCGAACTGCGCCTTACCACCCAGCGGCTGCTGGGTAACCAGGCTGTAGGAACCAGTGGAACGGGCGTGCATCTTGTCGTCCACCAGGTGGTTCAGTTTGAGCATGTACATGTAGCCGACGGTGGTCGGACGCTCGAACTGGTTACCGGTACGACCGTCGAACAGGCGCATCTGGCCGCTCTCCGGCAGATCAGCCAGCTTCAGCATGGCCTTGATCTCGGTTTCCTTGGCACCGTCGAACACGGCAGTTGCCATCGGTACACCGCCTTTGAGGTTCTTCGCCAGCTCGAGAATCTCGGTATCGGAGAACTCGTCGAGGTTTTCCTGACGGCCACCGATCTCGTTGTAGATCTCGGCGAGGAACTTGCGCAGCTCGGCGATCTTGCGCTGCTCTTCGAGCATGCGGTTGATCTTCTCGCCCAGGCCCTTGGCCGCGAGGCCCAGGTGGGTTTCGAGAATCTGACCGACGTTCATACGCGACGGTACGCCGAGCGGGTTCAGCACGATGTCGACCGGAGTACCGTTGGCGTCGTGCGGCATGTCTTCGACCGGCATGATCACCGAGACGACACCCTTGTTACCGTGACGACCGGCCATCTTGTCACCCGGCTGGATGCGACGGCGGATGGCCAGGTAGACCTTGACGATCTTCAGTACGCCCGGAGCCAGGTCATCGCCCTGCTGCAGCTTGCGCTTCTTGTCTTCGAACTTGTCGTCGAGCATCTGACGGCGGTCGGAGATGTAGGCCTGAGCCTTCTCCAACTGCTCATTCAGAGCGTCTTCGGCCATGCGCAGTTTGAACCACTGGCCACGCTCGAGACCGTCGAGGAACTCGTCGGTGATCACAGTGCCTTTCTTCAGACCAGCGCCGCCTTCGGCAGTCGCGCCAACCAAAGCGGAACGCAGACGCTCGAAGGTTGCGCCTTCGACGATGCGGAACTCTTCGTTGAGGTCTTTGCGGATCTCGTCCAGCTGCATCTTCTCGATGGACAGGGCACGCGAGTCGCGCTCCACGCCATCACGGGTGAAGACCTGCACGTCGATGACGGTACCCTTGGTGCCAGTCGGCACACGCAGGGAGGTGTCCTTAACGTCGGACGCCTTCTCACCGAAGATCGCACGCAGCAGCTTCTCTTCCGGAGTCAGCTGGGTCTCACCTTTCGGGGTGACCTTACCGACCAGGATGTCGCCCGGGCCAACTTCGGCACCGACGTAGACGATACCGGCTTCGTCCAGCTTGTTCAGCGCAGCTTCGCCAACGTTCGGGATGTCAGAGGAGATTTCCTCTGGGCCGAGCTTGGTGTCACGCGCCACACAGGTCAGTTCCTGGATGTGGATCGTGGTGAAGCGATCTTCCTGAACCACGCGTTCGGACAGGCAGATGGAGTCTTCGAAGTTGAAACCGTTCCACGGCATGAACGCCACGCGCATGTTCTGACCCAGCGCCAGTTCACCCATGTCGGTGGACGGGCCGTCGGCCATGATGTCGCCACGCGCTACCTGATCACCCTTGCTCACTAGCGGACGCTGGTTGATGCAGGTGTTCTGGTTGGAGCGGGTGTACTTGGTCAGGTTGTAGATGTCGACACCGGCTTCGCCAGTTTCGACTTCGTCGTCATTGACGCGAACCACGATACGGCTGGCGTCGACCGAGTCGATCACGCCGCCACGGCGGGCCACGACGCAGACGCCGGAGTCACGGGCGACGTTGCGCTCCATGCCGGTACCTACCAACGGCTTGTCCGCACGCAGAGTCGGTACAGCCTGACGCTGCATGTTCGAACCCATGAGTGCACGGTTGGCGTCGTCATGCTCGAGGAACGGAATCAGCGAGGCAGCAACGGAAACGACCTGCTTCGGCGAAACGTCCATCAGGGTGACGTCTTCCGGCGCCTTGACGGTGAACTCGTTGAGGTGACGTACGGCAACCAGCTCGTCGATCAGCTGACCTTTGTCGTTCAGGGTAGCGGATGCCTGAGCGATCACATGATCGGCTTCTTCGATGGCGGACAGGAACACGATCTCGTCGGTAACCTGACCTTCCTTGACCACGCGGTACGGGCTTTCCAGGAAGCCGTACTGGTTGGTGCGGGCGTAGGCCGCCAGGGAGTTGATCAGACCGATGTTCGGACCTTCCGGCGTTTCGATCGGGCACACGCGACCATAGTGAGTCGGGTGTACGTCGCGGACTTCGAAGCCAGCGCGCTCACGAGTCAGACCACCTGGGCCGAGTGCAGAAACACGGCGCTTGTGGGTGATCTCGGAGAGCGGGTTGTTCTGGTCCATGAACTGCGAGAGCTGGCTGGAACCGAAGAACTCTTTCACCGCCGCCGCAACCGGCTTGGCGTTGATCAGGTCTTGCGGCATCAGGCCTTCGCTTTCAGCCATCGACAGACGTTCCTTGACCGCGCGCTCTACACGAACCAGGCCAACGCGGAACTGGTTCTCGGCCATCTCGCCGACGCAACGTACGCGGCGGTTACCCAGGTGGTCGATGTCGTCGACGATGCCCTTGCCGTTACGGATGTCGACCAGGGTCTTGAGTACGGCAACGATGTCTTCCTTGCTCAGCACGCCCGAACCTTCGATCTCGGTGCGACCGATACGACGGTTGAACTTCATGCGGCCAACGGCGGACAGGTCGTAACGCTCGGCGCTGAAGAACAGGTTGTTGAACAGGGTCTCAGCAGCATCCTTGGTTGGCGGCTCGCCAGGACGCATCATGCGGTAGATCTCGACCAGCGCTTCCAACTGATTGGTGGTGCTGTCGATCTTCAGCGTGTCGCTGATGAACGGGCCGCAATCGATGTCGTTGGTGTACAGGGTCTCGAAGCGAACCACCTGTGCCTTGGCCATCTTGACCAGCAGGTCGGCGGTCAGCTCGGTGTTGCACTCAGCGATGATTTCGCCGGTAGCCGGGTGCACGATCGCCTTAGCAGTGGTACGGCCAATCACGTAGTCGAGTGGAACTTCCAGCTCTTTGATGCCAGCCTTGTCCAGCTGGTTGATGTGGCGAGCCGTGATACGACGGCCCTGCTCCACGATCACCTTGCCGCTGGCGTCCTTGATGTCCAGGACCGCGACTTCACCACGCAGACGCTGCGGCACCAGCTCCAGGCTCAGGCCGTCGTTCTTAACGTGGTAGACGTTGGTGTCGTAGAAGGCATCCAGCACTTCTTCGGTGCTGTAGCCGAGTGCGCGCAGCAGAACGGACGCCGGCAGTTTGCGGCGACGGTCGATACGCACGAATACCGCGTCCTTCGGATCGAACTCGAAGTCCAGCCAGGAACCGCGGTAGGGGATGATGCGAGCGGAGTACAGCAGCTTGCCCGAGCTGTGGGTCTTGCCACGGTCGTGGTCGAAGAACACACCCGGCGAACGGTGCAGCTGGGACACGATGACGCGCTCGGTACCGTTGATGACGAAGGTACCGTTCTCGGTCATGAGCGGAATCTCGCCCATGTACACTTCCTGCTCTTTGATGTCCTTGATCGCTTTGTTCGACGATTCTTTGTCGAAAATGATCAGGCGTACTTTCACGCGCAGCGGCACGGCGAAGGTCACGCCACGCAGGACGCACTCCTTGACGTCGAACGCCGGCTCGCCCAGGCGATAGCCGACGTACTCCAGGGCAGCGTTGCCGGAGTAGCTGATGATCGGGAATACCGATTTGAAGGCCGCATGCAGGCCGATGTCACGGAATTGTTCCTTGCTCACCCCTTGCTGCAGGAATTCGCGATAGGAATCCAGCTGGATGGCCAGGAGGTAAGGCACATCCATGACATCCGGCAACTTGCTAAAGTCCTTGCGGATACGTTTTTTCTCAGTGTATGAGTAAGCCATCAGCGTTCCCCAGCTTGGTCACCTGCTTATTTGGTCAACGCCGGCGGCGGTGACCAGAAAATCGTGCAAACCTCGGTTTGCAACCGCCTGTCGGGCGGGATTTCTCTGCTCCAGGCCAACTGACGAACAGTCGACCTAGAACGGAAAAAGGCCGGTGGCAAAAGCCACCAGCCATCAGCCTTGTGCGAGTCGCGCGGGCTGTAGACGCAAGGTGCGAGCTTACTTGAGCTCGACCTTGGCGCCAGCTTCTTCCAGCTTCTTCTTGGCGTCTTCAGCAGCTTCTTTGCTCAGACCTTCAGCGATAACCTGAGGAGCGGTGTCGACCTTCTCCTTGGCTTCTTTCAGGCCCAGACCGGTCAGCTCGCGAACAGCCTTGATCACGTTCACTTTCTTGTCGCCAGCTTCAGCCAGAACAACGTTGAACTCGGTCTGCTCTTCAACAGCAGCAGCGGCAGCAGCCGGGCCAGCGGCAACAGCAGCAGCAGCGGTAACGCCGAAGGTTTCTTCCATCGCCTTGATCAGCTCAACGATTTCCATAACGGATTTCTGGCCGATAGCTTCGATGATTTGCTCGTTAGTCAGAGACATGACTATCAATTCCTGTATTGGGGTGACGGCCTAGGCGACCATCAAATTAAACGTTTGATTTCGAAAGTGCTCACGCCGCCTTAGGCAGCAGCAGCTTCTTTCTGGTCGCGAATGGCTGCCAGGGTGCGAGCGAGTTTGCTGGTAGCGCCTTGAATAACGCTCATCAGCTGGGCGATGCCCTCGTCGCGGGTCGGCAGACTTGCCAGTACGTCGATCTGGTTTGCTGCGAGGTACTTGCCCTCGAACGCAGCTGCCTTGATCTCGAACTTGTCCTGACCCTTGGCAAACTCTTTGAACAGACGGGCAGCAGCGCCCGGGTGTTCGTTGGAGAAAGCGATCAGGGTCGGGCCTTTGAACACGTCGTTGAGCACGTCAAACTGAGTGCCTTCAACGGCGCGCTTGAGCAGGGTGTTACGCACGACTTTCACGTACACACCAGCTTCGCGGGCCTCTTTACGGAGTCCGGTCATTGCGCCGACGGTCACGCCACGGGCATCAGCCACGACAGCGGACAGACCGGCTTTGGCAGCCTCGTTGACTTCAGCGACGATGGCCTTCTTGTCTTCGAGTTTAATTGCCACGGGTTTACTCCTGGTTTTTACCGTATCGCCAAACCGAGGCTTGGCGGCGTTTTGGTGTCTGATTCGGTAACGAATCGGGAGCACCATCTGCGTAGGCCATCAGGCGAACCTGACATTTAAAACGTGTGTCACCTACGGTCTTGGATAGCCCCCGCCAGGCAGGGACCCCAATCTTTCATGGCGGGCAGCACATGGCTACCGGCCCAATCACTTACGCGTCGAGCGAAGCCTGATCGATGATCAGACCCGGACCCATGGTGGTGCTCAGGGTCACACGCTTGACGTAGATACCTTTCGAGGTCGACGGCTTCAGACGCTTGAGGTCAGACAGCAGGGCTTCCACGTTCTGCTTCAGCGCAGCGGCTTCAAAGCCGACCTTGCCAACGGAGGTGTGGATGATGCCGTTCTTGTCGGTACGGAAACGCACCTGACCAGCCTTGGCGTTCTTGACAGCGGTAGCGACGTCCGGAGTCACGGTGCCGACTTTCGGGTTCGGCATCAGGCCGCGCGGGCCCAGAACCTGACCCAACTGGCCAACAACACGCATAGCGTCCGGAGAAGCGATGACCACGTCGTAGTTGAGATCGCCGGCTTTCATTTCGGCAGCCAGATCGTCCATACCGACCTTGTCGGCACCGGCAGCCAGGGCTGCTTCAGCGCCCGGACCTTGGGTGAACACGGCAACGCGCACGGTCTTGCCAGTGCCGTTCGGCAGAACGGTGGCGCCACGTACGACCTGGTCGGATTTACGCGGGTCTACACCCAGGTTCACCGCTACGTCAAAGGACTCTACGAATTTGGCAGCAGGCAGCGAAGCCAGCAGAGTTGCCGCTTCTTCGAAACTGTAGGCCTTGCCTGCTTCGATTTTCTCGGCGATGGCCTTTTGGCGCTTGGTCAACTTAGCCATTACACACCCTCCACGTTGAGGCCCATGCTACGAGCGGAGCCGGCGATGGTGCGCACGGCCGCATCCAGGTCAGCGGCAGTCAGATCGGCCTGCTTGGTCTTGGCGATCTCTTCCAGCTGAGCACGGGTAACGGTGCCTACTTTGACGGTGTTCGGACGCGCGGAACCGCTGGTCAGGCCAGCAGCCTTCTTCAGCAGCACAGCGGCCGGGGTGCTCTTGGTTTCAAAGGTGAAGCTGCGGTCACTGTATACAGTGATGATCACAGGAGTCGGCAGACCCGGCTCGACGCCTTGAGTCTTGGCGTTGAACGCCTTGCAGAATTCCATGATGTTTACACCGTGCTGACCCAGAGCGGGACCAACGGGTGGCGACGGGTTTGCCTGACCGGCTTTAACCTGCAGCTTGATATAAGCCTGAATCTTCTTAGCCATTAGCTACTCCAATTTCGGGTTCGAACGCCTTACGGCTCCCCGAGGTTACTTACGCATTTATCCCAATGACGACAAAACCCCGCAGCCTAGGACTGCGGGGTGGGGGATGCTTATGTCAGTTATGCCTTCTCGACCTGACTGAACTCCAGCTCGACCGGGGTGGAGCGACCGAAAATGGTCACAGCAACCTGGATGCGGCTTTTCTCGTAATTCACTTCTTCGACGACACCGCCAAAGTCGGCGAACGGACCATCGATAACACGAACCATCTCGCCCGGCTCAAACAACGTTTTCGGCTTGGGCTTGTCGCCACTATCTGCAACACGACGCAGAATGGCCTCGGCTTCTTTCTCGGTAATCGGCGCCGGCTTGTCAGCCGTACCACCAATGAAACCCATGACACGCGGCGTATCCTTGATCAAGTGCCAAGTCGCCTCGCTCATTTCCATCTGCACAAGAACGTAGCCAGGGAAGAACTTGCGCTCACTCTTGCGCTTCTGACCATTGCGCATCTCGACCACTTCTTCAGTGGGCACGAGAATCTCGCCAAAGTCATCCTCCATCCCAGCCAGTTTCACGCGCTCGATGAGCGAGCGCATGACATGCTTCTCGTAACCCGAGTAAGCATGCACGACGTACCAACGCTTAGCCACGAGACACCCTTAACCAACAATCAGCGAAATCAGCAAACCGAGCAGGGAATCGAGCCCCCACAACAGCAGCGCCATGACCAACACCACAGCAACCACGATCAGGGTAGTCTGAGTGGTCTCCTGGCGAGTCGGCCAAACAACCTTACGAATTTCGACGCGCGCCTCTTTCAGCAGTACCGCGAAAGCTTGACCGCGAGCAGTCTGAAACGCCACGAAAGCGGCAACAGCGCCCAGCACAACCAAACCCAGAACACGATACAGAACAGGCTCTGCAGAAAAGTACTGATTACCCACCACACCCACCGCAACCAGGGCAGCGACAACCAGCCACTTGACCAGATCAAAGCGAGAGTCTTTGGCTTCAGCCTTAACATTCATTCGAGAGGATCCTGTGAAAGACACGCCAAATTCGTTAGAAAATGGCAGGTCAGGAGGGAATCGAACCCCCAACCTGCGGTTTTGGAGACCGCCGCTCTGCCAATTGAGCTACTGACCTAAAGCAAAATCAGGCCGACCATTATGCCGGCCCGAGAGGAACAGATCAACCGATTACTCGACGATCTTGGCAACCACGCCAGCACCAACGGTACGACCACCTTCGCGAATTGCGAAGCGCAGGCCGTCTTCCATGGCGATCGGCTTGATCAGGGTGACAACCATTTTGATGTTGTCGCCCGGCATTACCATCTCAACGCCTTCCGGCAGTTCGCACGAACCGGTCACGTCAGTGGTACGGAAGTAGAACTGAGGACGGTAGCCTTTGAAGAACGGGGTGTGACGACCACCTTCTTCTTTGGACAGAACGTACACTTCAGCTTCGAACTTGGTGTGCGGCTTGATGGTGCCCGGCTTGGCCAGAACCTGACCACGCTCGACTTCATCACGCTTGGTGCCGCGCAGCAGCACGCCGCAGTTCTCACCAGCACGACCCTCGTCCAGCAGCTTGCGGAACATCTCAACGCCGGTGCAGGTGGTTTTGGTGGTCGGACGCAGACCAACGATTTCGATTTCTTCCTGGATCTTGACGATACCGCGCTCTACACGACCGGTCACAACAGTACCGCGGCCGGAGATCGAGAATACGTCTTCGATCGGCATCAGGAACGGACGGTCGATGGCACGAACCGGCTCAGGGATGTAGGTATCCAGCGTTTCAACCAGCTTCTTGACGGCAGTGGTGCCCATCTCGTTGGTGTCTTCGCCGTTCAGCGCCATCAGCGCGGAACCGATGATGATCGGAGTGTCGTCACCCGGGAAATCGTAGGTGCTCAGCAGGTCGCGAACTTCCATCTCGACCAGCTCCAGCAGCTCAGCGTCGTCAACCATGTCAGCCTTGTTCAGGAAGACAACGATGTACGGTACGCCAACCTGACGGGACAGCAGGATGTGCTCACGGGTTTGCGGCATGGGGCCGTCGGCAGCGGAGCAGACCAGGATCGCGCCGTCCATCTGGGCAGCACCGGTGATCATGTTCTTCACATAGTCGGCGTGACCCGGGCAGTCAACGTGCGCGTAGTGACGAATGGTGGAATCGTACTCTACGTGCGCAGTGTTGATGGTGATACCACGAGCCTTCTCTTCCGGCGCGCTGTCGATCTTGTCGAAGTCAACACGAGCCGAACCGAATACTTCGGAGCAGACACGGGTCAGAGCAGCGGTCAGAGTGGTTTTACCGTGGTCAACGTGACCAATGGTGCCAACGTTGACGTGCGGTTTGTTACGTTCAAATTTCTCTTTAGCCATCTTGACCGTCTCCTAGCGAAGAATTGAGCAAGCCATGCCGCCATTAAAACAAAGGCAGATACTTTCATATCTGCCTTCATTAAATGGAGCTCATGAGCGGATTTGAACCGCTGACCTCACCCTTACCAAGGGTGTGCTCTACCAACTGAGCTACATGAGCCAAACTCTGTTGCGCCAACCACAAACTGGAGCGGGTAGCGGGAATCGAACCCGCATCATCAGCTTGGAAGGCTGAGGTTCTACCACTGAACTATACCCGCGGAGCTTGCAGCTCACGCTGAATCTGGTGGAGGGGGAAGGATTCGAACCTTCGAAGTCGATGACGTCAGATTTACAGTCTGATCCCTTTGGCCGCTCGGGAACCCCTCCAAAGTGAGGCGGCATTTTCTAGATCTGCCACCCTGCTGTCAAGCTTTTTCTCATTAAAATCTTGAGGTTAGCTACTTCGACAACATCTTCGCCGGTAACCAACTTTGACCACCCTGCGAAGCGGGCGCCATTCTATGCAAACTACTGGAGCAATGCAACGCCTTCACAAGGCATTAATTGATGCTGCAAACCGGCAAAGTCTCCGGCAAGTCGCCCAAGCAAAAACTCGTCAGCCAAGCGCCGACTTTCCGGGGCCACGCGCACCCAAAAACTGCGATGCGCACGTGAGAGTTCGCGAATCTGCGGCTCGTAACCCACATCACGCAAACGCTGCATAACGCTATTGGCCGAGTCATTACGAGGGAATATCCCCAGCGATATGCCATTCGCCAGCTCACCCTGAGTGATGATGTAGCCATCGATACGCCGGGCCTGCAGCTCACGCAACTGCCTCAGCGAGGCCTGACGCGAAGCCAGAGGTGGCAGATAAACCCAATACTCGACACCAGCTGCAGCATCGACGCTGCGCACTTCAGCCTGGATGTCCAAGCTCAAAAGCCGCTGCTCCACAACCCTGGCTTTCGACTCCTCTTCGAAACTCCCCAGATAGAGACAGACTGCCGCCTCAGGAGCAACGACATCAGCCGGCGCCGAAGATTCTGCGCGCACGCGCGGCGCATCCGCCTCACTCAACAGACGAATATCTTTACGCGCCGACTGATAAGCACCGGCTGGAGCCACCTCCTTGGCGCGCAAGGGGCCCTGCTGCTGATGCCAGACGTAATAGAAAGCGTTAAGTAGCAGGAGCAATAGCAGAATCCAGCGCATGCATCGCCTCAGCTCAAGGGACAGGCAATAGCCAGTCCGACAAATACCAGATCAGGAACAACCTGCGCCCCCGGAACCACGTCTCGCACCAGGCCCGCATCGCCGCCAGTCAGGAAAACTTCGAAACCGTCAGGAAAACGAGCCTGCGCTTGCAGCAACTGTTCGGCAACAAAACCACGCAACATCAATACGCAGCCTCGCTCGACAGCCTCCGCAGTGGAGCGCCCAGGCTCCAACTCCTGCAAAGCGGCGAGCGCCACCTGACGATCGTAGCGAATACGCCGAGTGTGCGTGCTCAACTGATCACGCATCAGCGGCAACCCAGGGCAGATGAAACCACCCTGATGCCTACCATCGGCCGATACGAAGTCAGCGGTCACCGCAGTTCCGAGATCCACTACCAGACAAGCGCGCTGCCCCAGGTGATAGGCACCCAGCACAGCCAGCCAACGGTCCAGACCAAGGCGCCGGAAGTCTTCATAACCGTTCTGCACCACCCCGACCTGACTAGCAGATTGAGCGCAGACCGCATCCACCCCCAAGGACTCACGGATACGCGCAACCAACTGCTCGGTCTCAGCATCGCTACGCACACTGACCAGGCGACAGCGACTCACCCGCAACTCAGACGCAGCAGCCAAAGACTCGAAAAGCGCGGCATCGGAGTCGACCACGCCAGCAAGAACGCGCTGCGCTCCATCCACGGAGATGACCCGCCACTTGATAAAGCTATTACCGCAGTCGAGCTCAAGAATCATGTTGCAACCTCAGGCTCAACTCGCCACCACTGAAGGAGCGATCAACGCCATCCACGCTCAGCCTAATAGCGCCTCGCTCATCAACTCCAAGCACGACACCCAGCGTCGCATTGCTTCCTGCCGTCAACGCAACAGAGCGCCCACGCCACGCATGCAAGGCTTCCCACTCCTCGCGCAAACCAGCAAAGCCGTGCTGCCAATGAGTGGACAGGCTGCTCCGAAGCTGCAACAACAGCTCAGCAGCCAATTCATTACGATCGAGCATCCGCCCAAGGCATTGCCGCACCGAGATCCAAGGCTGATCGATCACAGCGGGCGCATCGACTGCCATGTTGACGTTGATACCGATACCAATCACCACATGACAGACATCGGCCGGGTCTCCGGCGAGCTCCAGGAGAATTCCGGATATCTTGCGACCTTCAACAAGCACATCATTCGGCCATTTGAGTCGCGCGCCATCGACGCCACAGGATTGCAGTGCTTTGGCGACAGCAAGGCCTACAGTCAGACTCAAGGCCTCCACCTGACTCATCCCACCTTCTACACGCAGAACGACACTGCAATAAAGGTTCTCGGCAAAAGGGCTGGCCCAGACACGCCCCCGCCGACCGCGGCCAGCGGTCTGACGCTCCGCAAGCAGCACGAAAGGCGCACTTACCCCAGCATCGAGGCGACGAAAGATCTCGGCGTTCGTCGAATCCACGCTGGACTCAACAGAGATCGGCCAATCCAAGCCATCTGCGCCACGAGAGATATCTCCGGCATCGAGCAAAGTCATGGGTGAAGACAGCCGATAGCCCCGACCAGGAACCTTGAACACCTCGATCCCCAGCTCGGCCTCCAGGCCTTGCAGTTGCTTCCAGATGGCACTGCGACTTATCCCAAGCTTCGCCCCCAGGGCTTCACCGGAATGGAATCGACCATCCTGCAGAAGTTTCAACAATTCCAGCATGCCAGGCCCCGCCACGAACAAGGCTGGCATGATAACGATGAGGCTTCGGCCTGCATAGAAAACGGGAAGCATAAGAAAGCTATATAAAGGAAAGATCCTGCCCCACGCACAGGACCACACCCTCAGAACCCATAAACGGCAAAGGCCACCTTCAGGTGGCCTTTTTCTTGATGCCGATAACGCACTACCCCGTAGGAGCGAGCTCTGCTCGCGAAGCTACGTAGGGTGCGCCGTGCGCACCACGGCCACCGCGTCTTGGCCGGTGCGCGCAGCACACCCTACCCGATGGCCTGAGCGCATTTTGCGCGCTGCAAAGAAGAAACCCCAGACCGCTTTCGCGATCTGGGGTTTCGTATAGGAGCTTGACGATGACCTACTCTCACATGGTGAAGCACCACACTACCATCGGCGATGCGTCGT
>NZ_JBLUPX010000032.1:0-43602 GCF_048068235.1 Pseudomonas sp. NY15364
GCTGAACCCCAGTACCTTCAGATCCAGACGAGCCACATAGGCCTCGATGACTCGAACTAGATGATCCTCAGGAACCAGCTCTTCCAATGTCGGCGGAAACAGGCTGCTTTGCTGACGACCTTCACCCTGGATGTAGCCCATAAACGACAATGCCCCCATCGACTGATGGAGGCATTGTCTTCACCTTGCACTCAGACTGCTAGGTTTTCACACAGTCTGCTCGGGCGGCCTTTTCGTTGCCATGCACCAGAAAATTTGGGTTGAACCCTACGCTGCAACGGCTGCCGGACATTTAAAGGCAGCCAAGCGGATGGTCACACCATGTATGCGAACCTCTACACCCTTCTCACCCGCCCGGATCGAGCGTGGACGGCCATTCGCCAGGACGAGGAACGTAACAGCGCCAGCTACTTGCCCTACCTGTTGCTTTTCAGCCTGCTACCAGCGGTTTGCCTGTTCATCGGCACCCGTTGGGTCGGCTGGAGCCTGGTAGGAGAAGAACGCATTCGCCTGGAGGTCGCAAGTGCACTGCAACTGAGCGGGCTGCTTTATCTGGCAACGCTGGTCGGTGTGTTCATCATGGGCTACTTCCTGCGCTACATGTCGCGCACCTTCGAGGCCAGGCCCACCTTCAACCAGTGCATTGGTTTCATCGCCTACGCCTGTACGCCCTTCTTTATCGCCGGGATCGCCGCGCTCTATCCCACGCGCTGGCTGGCAATCAGCGTCCTGCTACTCGCCTGCGCCCATGCTGCCTACCTGATCTATGTCGGGCTGCCACGTTTCATGCGCATCGACAATCAGCAAGGTTTCCTCTACGCCTCCTCGATGATTGGCGTGGGGCTGCTGGTGATCGTCACCATTCTGGTGAGCATGATCCTGTTCTGGACCTACACCCTGGAGCCGGAGTATCAGCGCACGGTGCAGCAGGACCAGAGCCGCGGCACCCAACAGGAGCAAATGCAGGCGCCAGTAGACGAGTGATACCTGCGCAAGCAGGCCGCTTACGGCATAATCGGCGCTCAGCCCGTACCTGCGCCTGTCCATGCCAGAACAGATTCAAGCCCGCGTCGAAGCCTGTTATCAGCAGGCCGAAACCTTCTTCAAGCAACGCTTTGCCCGCCCCGAGATCAGCTTCAAGCTGCGTGGCCAGAAGGCTGGCGTCGCACACCTCACGGAAAACAAGCTGCGTTTCAACCTGCAGCTGTACCGCGCCAACCATGAGGATTTCCTGCGCCAGACCGTGCCTCACGAAGTCGCTCACATGGTCGCCCACCAGCTATTCGGCCCGCGCATCCAGCCGCATGGTGAGGAGTGGCAGTTGATCATGCGCGGCGTCTACGAACTGCCGCCACATCGCTGCCACAGCTACGAAGTCGAACGGCGCAAGGTCAGTCGCTTCATCTATCGTTGTAGCTGCGCGGATGGTGAGTTTCCCTTCTCCGCCCAGCGTCACGCTCTGGTCGCCAAGGGCCGCCGCTACTACTGCCGGCGCTGCAAGGTGACGCTGACCTTCAGCGGCGAGCAGCGCCAGGAGTGATGAGGGAAATCTCATAACGCCTCGATGCGCGCGGCGTACCCTACGCCAGTATCGAAGCCCCGCAGGGCGCGCTGTGCGCAGCGACATTGCCAGACAGTTAGCCGTTCGACTCAACCCAGCGCCCTAGCACTCCTCAACGCCTCGATCTGTTCGGCGTCGTAGCCCAGCTCAGCCAGCACCTCGGAGGTATGCGCGCCAACTGCCGCACCGACATGCCTTGGCGGTGGTAGCCCTTCGGAGAACTTCAGTGGGCAGGCCAGTTGCGACTGCGCCGGCAAGCCTTCGCGCGGCACCTCCACCACTAGGCCACGCGCCTTGACCTGCGGATGCTCGACCGCCTCGGCCAGCGGCAGCATTGGCTCGACGCAAGCATCCAGCTCGGCGAACACCGCGCACCATTGCGCGAAATCGCGCTTCTCGAACTCGATCTCGATCTCGCGCTTGAGCGCGCGCTGGTCCTCGGGCTTTTGCGACAGACCACGCGCCGCCAACTCGGGGCGGCCGATGGCCGCGCAGAACTGCTGCATGAACTGCGGCTCCAGGCTGCCGACAGAGAACCAACGACCGTCGCGGGTACGGTAGTAGTCGTAAAAGCTGCCGCCATTGAGCGCCTGGTTTTCCATCTCAGGCTCGACGCCAGCCCCCAGGTAGCCAGCCCCCGCCATGCCGTGCAGGCTGAACGCGCAGTCGGTCATGCTCACGTCGACCTGCTGCCCCAGGCCGGTAACCTGGCGCTGTACCACGGCCGCGAGCAGGCCGATCACGCCATGCAGCGAGCCACCTGCCAGGTCGGCCAACTGCACACCAAGCGGTAACGGGCCACTGTCGCGGCGCCCTGTATAGCTGGCGATACCGGCCAGCGCCAGGTAGTTGATGTCATGCCCGGCACGGTCACGGTACGGCCCGTTCTGGCCGTAGCCGGTGATCGACACGTAGATCAGCCGCGGGTTGATCGCCTTGAGCGCCTCGTAGCCGACACCCAGCTTGTCCATCACGCCGGGGCGGAACTGCTCGAGCACGATGTCGTACTCGCCAACCAGTTGCTTGACCACCTCAACGGCCTCTGGCCGCTTAAGGTCCAGGGCGATGCTACGCTTGTTGCGGTTGAGGTAGGCGTGACTGGTGGAGGTTCCGCCGTCGTGCGGCGGCAGCACGCGTACCAGATCCATGCGCGTGGGCGACTCCACCCGCAGCACCTCGGCGCCCATGTCGGCCAACAGCAGCGACGCGAACGGCCCAGGCAGCAGCGTGGAAAAATCGAGAATCTTCAGTGATGACAACGGGCCGGACATGGTGACTCCAGATTGGCGTGTTCGAGGTAGACCGGATGCAACCTGGGATGACGCTTACCGGTTTGCACCCAGACGATGAATCAATGTTCCCAGACGATGACCCGCTCACCTGGCAGGCCGACAATAGCCTCGGCATAACGCACTTCCAGGACGTTGCGACGAATTTTCATGGTCGGCGTCATGCTGCCGTTATCCACCGTCCAGGCCTCACTGACCAGATAGAAGTGACTGACACGTTCATGCACCTCGAGCCTCTGATTGACTGCGTGCAAGTGCTCGGAAAGAGACTGTTCGAGCAGCTCACGCGGTTGCTGACGGGCGACGGGCGAGAGTTCGATCAGCGCCAGCGGTTGATCGAGATTGCTGCCCATCAGACACACCTGCTCGACCCAGTGACTCTTGGCTATGTCGCCCTCGATGGGCGCCGGCGCCACGTACTTGCCCTTGCTGGTCTTGAAGATGTCCTTAACCCGCCCGGTAATGCGCAGATAGCCGGCCTCATCCAGCTGGCCGCGATCCCCCGTGTGCAACCAGCCGTCTCTGAGCGTTTCCCCGGTTTTCTCTGGTTCGCGGTAATAACCCTGCATCAGCGTTTCGCTGCGCAGCAGAATCTCGCCAGCCGCATCGATGCGCACCTGCAGATTCGGCATCGGCCTGCCCACGGTGCCGAAGCGCACCTGGCCGGGGCGATTGAAACAGCCATAGGCAAAGTGCTCGGTCATGCCGTAGCCCTCGCAAATGGTCATGCCCAACCGCCGGTACCATTCCAACAAGCCGGTGGAAATCGCCGCCGCACCGGACACGAGAATACGCGCGCGATCCAGTCCCAAGCCTGCGCGCACCTTGTGCGCTACCAGACGCCCGAGCAGCGGAATGCGCAGCAGACGCTCGAGCTTGTGCACCGGCAGTTTCTCCAGCACGCCCTGTTGAAAGCGCGTCCACAATCGCGGCACCGAGAAGAAGACCGTGGGCCGTACTTGGCGCAGGTCGCTGGCGAAAGTCTCCAGGGATTCGACGAAGGCCACCGGTGCGCCGCAATAGAGGCTGTTGAACTCCACCAGAAAACGCTCAGCGGCATGCGACAACGGCAAGTAGGAGAAAAACTGATCCAACGGCGTCATGTTCAGCTCAGCCGTGGCGTTGGCCGAAGAGAACGCCATGGCGTGGGCCGAAAGCATCACGCCCTTGGGCTGCCCGGTAGTGCCAGAAGTGTAAAGGATCGACAGCAGATCCTCGCCACGTTGAGAGCGGGTCCCCGGCAGCGGCTCGTGAGCGGCCAGTAGCGCGTGCCACTGGTACTCAGCAGGCATGGTCGGATATGGCATGGCGATGCGGGTGATATGCGCGGCGATGCCGCTGGCCAGCTTGTCCGGCTCATCCAGCTTGCCAACCAAAATCACCTTGCAGCCCGCGTGCTCCAGCACGTAAGCGATCTGTTCCGGCGCCTGCAGCGGATACAGCGGCACGCTTACCAGCCCAGCGTGCTGGATCGCCAGGTCGCTGATGAACCATTCGGCGCAGTTCTTCGCCAGCAGCGCCACGCGCTCGCCAGGTACGCAGCCCAGCGCCAGCAGCGCGCTGGCCAGGCGCCGCGCCTGCTCGTCGACCTGCAGCCAGCTGTAGTCATGCCACACGCCATTAACAGGCTGACGCAGCCAGACTGCGTCGGGTTGCCGATCCAGCCAGTGGTTGAATCGTTCCAGAGGTAGTTGCAGGGTCATGGGAGGCTACCTTCTTGTCCTTTTGGTTCACCTGCTCATTGCGATACGAGCGCTACTGACGATAGACCGCGATGCCGTCATAGTGCGAAAACCTACAGCTTCATCCCGCGACTGATAATCTCCTTCATGATCTCCGAGGTGCCGGCGAAGATGCGCTGGATACGCGCATTCGCGTACATCTTGCAGATCGGGTACTCCCACATGTAGCCCCAGCCGCCGTGCAGCTGCACGCCCTCGTCGACCACCTTGCCGAGCAGTTCGGTAGTGAATAGCTTGGCCTCGGCAGCCACTTCGGGAGTGAGCTTCTTCTGGTTGTGATCCATCACGCAGCGGTCGGTGAACACCTGCGCCACGTCGACCTGCGTGCGCATTTCCGCCAGCTTGAAGCGGGTGTTCTGAAAGTGCGCGACGGGGCGACCGAAAGCGTGGCGCTCCTTGACGTACTCGATGGTGGTCTGCAGCGCCGCCTCGGCGCCGGCCACTGCGCCACAGGCATTGGTCAGACGCTCCTGGGCCAGCATGTTCATCAGGTAGAAGAAGCCGCCCTTGGCATCGCCCAGCAGGTTGTCCTTGGGCACCTTGACGTCATTGAAGAACAACTCGGCGGTGTCCTGGCTGTGCATGCCGAGTTTCTTCAGCTTCTTGCCGCGCTCGAAACCGGGCATGCCGCGCTCCACCAGAAACAGGCCCATGGCGTGCTTGTTGGCCGGATCGGTCTTGGCCGCGACGATCACCACATCGGCCAGATAGCCATTGGAGATGAACACCTTGGAGCCGTTAAGTAGCCAGTGGTCGACCTTGTCCACCGCTGTGGTGCGCATGCCGGCCAGATCCGAGCCGGCAGACGGCTCGGTCATCGCTACCGCCAGAATGATTTCACCGCTGATGATGCCCGGCAGCAGCCGCGCCTTCTGCTCGGCATTGCCGTACTCGGCGATATAGGGACCGCACAGCGCCGAGTGCAGCGGGATCATGAACCCCGGCTCGTTGATGCGCGCCAGCTCCTCGCACATGATCTGCTCGTAACGAAAGTCCTTGAGCCCCGCCCCGCCGTACTCCTCGTCCGCCCAAGGCAGCAGAAAACCCATCTCGCCGGCTTTGCGCCACACGCTGCGATCCACCACACCTGCCTCTTCCCAGGCCTCCTGATGGGGCACCACTTCCTTGTCGAGAAAGGCCGCGAAGGCATCGCGGAACAGGTTGTGCTCGGTGTCGAAATGGCTGCGCTGCATGGGCGGGTCCTCCGCTGTTGTTATGCCATTGAGGGTAAGGGCCACCCCGCGCGCCCTCAATGACCCATGCGCTCAGCCTCGGTTGACCCAATCGCTCGGCTGGCTTGCCCAAGCCGAGCGCAGCTGCCTACCATCGGCCACCCTCGCTTTCGGAAACCCAGCATGCGCGAACGCACCATTGCCAGCCATTTCGTCCGTGCCGCCCTGCGCGGTGCGGACCGCCACGGCCAGGCCTGCGACCCAATACTGCGTCAGGCTGGTATTCAGAGCGCCGTGCTGGTCGAGCCACGCGCACGCATCGCCCCGGAACAATTTTCCCGGCTGATGCAACTGCTGTGGGAAGCGCTGGACGACGAATACCTCGGCTTCGGCCGCCAGCCGAGCAAACGCGGCACCTTCGCCATGATGGGCCACGCCATTATTCACTGCCGCAGCCTGGAAAAAGCTCTGAGCCGTGGTGCGATGTTCTATGGCCTGTTTCCCGACGCACCGGGCATACGCCTGCAACGCGAAGGCGACTGGGCGCGGCTGAGCGTCGACGACAGCACGTTGTGGGACCCGGATCATTTTCTCGTGGAGAGCCTGCTGGTGATCTGGCATCGCCTGGGCAGTTGGCTGATCGGCCAACGCATCCGCCTGGAAGAAGCCACCTTCGCCTACCCCGAACCCGCGCATGCCGCCGAATACGAACTGCTGTTCCCCTGCAGTCGACGCTTTGCCGCCGGGCAAAACAGCCTGCTGTTCCATGCCCGCTACCTGGCCATGCCGCTGCTGCAGGACGAACGCACCCTCAAGCAATTTCTCCAGCACTCCCCCGCCGACCTGCTGGCTCGCCCCGACGGCGGCGACAGCCTGATCAGCCAGATCCGCCGCCTGCTCGGTCGCGACTGCCGAACCTGGCCGGACCTGGAACAGGTCGCCCAGCACCTGCACACCAGCCCGCAAACCCTGCGCCGCCACCTGCGCGAAGAAGGCACCAGCTTCCAGGAGCTCAAGGACCACCTGCGCCGCGACCTCGCCATCTACCACCTGGGCCGCGACGAACTGGCAATTCAGGACATTGCCGAACAACTCGGCTTCTCCGAACCCTCGGCATTTCATCGGGCTTTCAAGAAATGGACAGGGCTCACGCCAGGGGCGTATCGCGCGCAAGAGGGGTAAGGCAGCATGGCTGTCTGTGCATCGGGCTTCGTGAATGGACAGAGCAGACAGTCATGTACTAGTTTCTGACCAAAGCCTGCTGGCAATGCGCCAGAGGCGATAAGCTTGCCGTTCTCCATGTCGCTTTTTCTCCCGAGTGCTGTCGCGTTTGCAGCGAGCATCGTCAGGCCAGACAAGGACTTACAGGACGACAAGGAAGGTTATACGACAGGTGTCGTGTGGAAATGCGACATGAATATCGTCTAATTAATAGCTAGGCAAATTGGCCAAAGGGCAACTCAACTGTGAAATCCGCGATCATTACCCTCCTGAAATTCAATGCCACGATGGGCATGCTTTTCTTCATCTTCGGTCTGGTATTTGGAAAATTCATCGGACACAGACCAAATGCACTCGCTTTAGCAGCCGTTTTTGCCATATTGGCGACATGGATCGTTGGCAATATAGCGATCTTCTTAAGAAGGCGGAGGGCAATCGCTAACTCTATAAAGGAAGGAGCGCTTGACGCCGCAGCGGCTGCAATACAGTTTCAAGAGAGTGCAAAAAGGCGAGCACAGGAAAGAATGGAAGAGAAGGGTGTTGATTCTGAACGCAAGGCGTAACTCGGCAGTCGAGGGGACAGCCAAAAGCTAAGCTTTTGTTTCCCTCCGCGCTGCCCCACTTCTGCGTTAGACGTTAAATCAAAATCGAGGCAGCCTTGGAATTTTGCAAATACATCACGCCAGACTGGATATCGGCTCTTGCATCAGTTGTTGCCGCGTGCGGAGTATTTTTAGCTTATGGTCAGCTGAGGATCTCAAAGAACATAGCGCAGCTTGAGTTTGAAGATGGACTTGCAAAAGAGTACAGAGAGCTAGCATCCAATATCCCTACAAAAGCGCTACTAGGCATAGAACTTTCTGAGGAAGAATTTCAAAAATCATTCGACGAGCTTTATAGATACATAGATCTAACCAATGAGCAAACTCCTCTAAGGCAGCGCAATCGCGTTAAGAAAGAAGCTTGGCTAAATTGGTTATCGGGAATAAAGTCAAATCTTGAACGGCCCTCTTTCAAACGTGCCTGGAGTGAAATTAAGGAAAAATCTGATAGCTTTCAGGAACTCCGCCGCCTAGAAAGTGAAAATTTTGAAATTGATCCAGAGTCGTGGAGTTAATGTCTAACTAGTGTATATGGACTCTCCCCACAAGCAGTGAGCAAAGTGTTGCTTTGCATCTGTCGCCAGCGCGGTTGCATTCGTATGTCCGGCCTGTTCTGGGCTCTTGCGCCCTGGCCATTCTGTAGTTCACGCAGCGGGGGCCAAGCGTTCAATCGATCACGAGGATCATCATTGTTATCAGCCTTGCTCCGCTGCAGCGGCCTGAGCACAATCAAGGAAGATGCATCAGCAAGGCTCAGTCATACAACCGCACCCTGAAACAGGCGCCGCCAAGCTCCGAGTCTTCCAGGCTCAGCTCGCCGTCGTAGCTTTCGATGATGTCTTCCACCACTGCCAGGCCTATGCCCTGCCCCGGGTTCTGCGCATCCAGACGCTCGCCGCGCTGTAGCACCCGCTCACGCTGCTGCTGCGGTACGCCGGGGCCGTCGTCCTCGATGGTGATCAGGCAGCCGCCGGCCAGGGGTTGTAGCCTGACGCGTACGCGATGCAGGCAGAGGCGATAGGCGTTTTCCAGCAGGTTGCCGAGCAGTTCCATCAGCGCGCCACGTTCCATGGTGATCTGGCTGTGCTCGGGCACTTCCAGTGTCGCTTCGACGCGCTTGTCGCGGTAGACCTTGTCCAGCGAGCGGCACAAGCCGTCGAGCACCGGCCAGACCTTCTCGCGATGGCGTACCAGGCCGCTGCGGCGCAGGCTGGCGCGCTGCAGTTGATAGCCGACCTGCTGGCTCATGCGTTCGATCTGCGCCTGCATCAGCTGTGCCTGCTCGCGATTTTCGTGTTGAACGGCAAGGGTTTCGCCAATGCCCTGCAACACGCTGAGTGGTGTTTTCAGGCTGTGGGCGAGGTCTTCCAGCGAGTCGCGGTAGCGCTCGCGCTGGCGCCGTTCGCTGTCGAGCAGGCGGTTGAGGGAGTTGGTCAGGCGCAGCAGTTCGCGCGGGTGTTCATCACTCAGCCGTTGACGAGTGCCCGCCTCCACGCCATCAAGCTCGTCGCTGAGGCCGCGCAGGCTGCGAAAACCCCAGGTCAGGCCGAACCAGAGCAGGCCCAGCAACACTAGCAAGGCGATGCCCAGCCATAGACGCAGTTGCCAGGCAAAGCCGTTGAACAGCCCCTGGTATTCGCGCGTCGGCTGCATGGTCACGATGCTCAGCGCGGTTTGGTCGCCGCGCAGCAAATCCACTTCCACGTCGTATACGAAGTATTCCTGGCCGCTGTCATCGCGAATGCGGATGAACTCGTGGCCGCGACCGTCGTAGCGCGGCAGGTAGCGCACCAACTCGTCGATGGAGGAGCGTGAGCGCCAGATCATCTGGCCTTCACGGTCGAAGATGAAACCCAGCAGGTGCGAGTCGAGGTTGTCGAATTCCTCGTCAGGCATCTTGTCCGGCATGTGCAACTGGCCGTCATGGATGCGGGCGGCAGATATCAACGCGGCCGCATCGGAGGCCAGACGCTTCTCCACGGTCTGCTCCAGAGCCATGAGAAACACGCCCTGCAAGACAGGCATCAGCAACAGCATGAACAGCATTGCCAACGCGGCGCTGGCCAACATCAGGCGCAGCCGCAGCGAGCCGAAACGCATGCGCAATTTGCGCAACGCGGCGCGCGCTCGACTCACTTGCAGCGCTCGTTGAACATGTAGCCCTGGCCACGCACGGTCTCTATTGGTTTGCCGCCGAGCACACCTTCCAGCTTGCGCCGCAGACGGCCGACCAGCACCTCTATGACGTTGGGGTCACGCTCGTCGTCGCCCGGATAGAGTTGCTCCATCAGGCGTTCCTTGGCCACCACCTGCTGGTGATGCAGCATGAGGTATTCGAGAATGCGGTACTCGTAGGCCGTCAACTGCAGCGACTGCTCATCCACTGTGGCCTGCTTGCGATTGAGGTCCAGCACCAGCGACCCCGCCTCGATGGTCGATTTGGTGAACCCGGAAGAGCGTCGCAGCAGCGCGTTCAGCCGCGCCTCCAACTCTTCGAACTGGAACGGTTTGACCACATAGTCGTCAGCGCCGCAGGACAGCCCTTCGACCTTGTCCTGCCAGTTACCGCGCGCGGTAAGGATCAGGATCGGAAAATTCTTGTCCTGACTGCGCAGCTCACGGATCAGGTCGATACCGCTCATACCCGGCAGACCGAGATCGACCAGGGCCAGGTCATGATTGAAGGACTCAGCTCGGTACAGTGCTTCTTCGGCGGTGCGCACGGCGTCCACCACATGTCCGTTTTCACTGAGGCGAGTGAACAGATGGTGACGCAGTAACGCCTCATCCTCCACCACCAGCAATTTCATGAGATTTCCCCTTTTTAGTTGTACGAAGGCCGGGCAGATGCCCGGCCTGGTAACGCTAAGCCGCCATCAGAAGGCGAAGTTGGCGCCGAGGTAGAGCTGCGAACTGCTATGCAGGTCCAGCGACCCGGCCTTGCCTTCACCACGCGGTGCCATTTCCGTGCTGGCGTTGGTACGCAGATAACGATAGCCGGCTTCGATCGAGGTATTGCTGTTCAGTTCCTGCAGGATACCGGCCTGCAAACCTGCAGCAAATCCGATATCGCTGTCGCGGGAGAAGCCGCGGCTTTCCTGCTCGAGCTTGACCAGGCCGGCGGTTACACCACCGAATAGCTTGGTGTTGTTGCTGCCCAGCGGGACGAACATGTCGTAGCTACCGAGCAGATTCTGCTGACGCAGTTTGTAGCCATTGTGACTGTCGGAGACATTCTCGTAGGTCGCGTAGTAGCGACCGTCAGCAGTCTTCTGGCCGGCGCGGACACCCCAGGTACCCTCGTCATTGATCACTTTGTCCAACTTGGGATTGCCGAGATTGGCATTCAGCGCGTTGGACTTCTGAATATTGTTGTCAGTCTGACCCCAGGTCAGGCCGACGAAATTGTCGTTGGCTTGGGCTGCGGTTGCACCCAGGGCCAGGCAGGTAGCGAATGCGATACGGTTCAGGGTGATTTTCATTGAATCCTTCCTCTCGTTGCAGTTTTGATCAACTCGGCAACAAGTCTGCGGGAAGACTACTGAATCCCTCCTGAACCCTCCTTGAACCTGCACTGAACGAGCGACAAACAGCCTAGATACGCCGTACCAGAGCCCCTGCCGCGACGAATAACGAGGCCAGCACAGCCAGCAACGCCAGCCAACCGGCGTGCTCCCATACATAACCACCGACGTAGCCCACCAGGCTGGAGCCGAGGTAATAGGCACACAGGTACAGTGCCGATGCCTGCGCCTTGGCCCCCTGCGCATGGATACCGACCTGCCCGCTGGCAACCGCATGAGCCGCGAAGAAACCCAGGGTGAATAGCGCCAGCCCGATCACCGCAGCGCTCAACCAGGGCGTCGCGCACAAGGCCACACCCAACAACATCAAGCCGATCCCGCCGTGCAGCACCTGACGTGCGCCGAAGCGTGGCACCAGGCGCCCTGCCCAACCGGCACTGAAGATGCCCAGCAGGTAGACGGTGAACAACAGGCCGATCACCGTCGCCGAAAGGTTGAACGGCGCGCCGGCCAGGCGAAAGCCAACATAGTTGAACAGCGCAACGAAGCCGCCCATGAGCAGGAAGGCCAGAGCGAACAGCACGCGCAAACGCGGGTTGCTCAGGTGCAAGGCGAAGTTGCGCAGCAGCCCGCGCAAGGACAGCGGCTGGGCGGTGAAATGCCGTGAAGGCGGCAACAGCCAGATAAACAGCCCCAGCGCCAACAGGCCAAGCCCGGCAATGCCGCCCAGGGCCCAGGGCCAGCCGCCCAGGTCACTGAGCAGACCAGCCAGCAAACGCCCGAGCAAACCGCCCAGCGCCGTACCGCCGATATACAGCCCCATCGCCGCCGGTAATGCTTCGGGGTCGAATTCTTCGCCGACATAGGCCATCGCCAACGCGGGCAGACCACTCAGCGCCAGCCCCAGCAGCGCGCGCAGAATCAGCAAACTGCCCCACTCTTCTACCAGCGCGCAGGCGATCCCCAGAACTGCTGCCAACCCCAGCGCCGCAGCCATGACCGGCTTGCGCCCCCAGCTCTCGGCCAGCGCGCCGGAAATCAGCAGGCACAGCGCCAGGCTCAGTGTGGTGAGGGATAACGCCAGGCTGCTACTGGCTGCAGACACGCGAAAGTGCGCCGCCAGCAGAGGTAACAGCGGCTGCACGCAATAGAGCATGGCGAATGTGGCGAAACCGGCGCAGAACAGCGCCAGGGTGGCGCGCCGATAACCGGCGCTGCCACGGGTTAGATGGGTAGCGGACATCAGGCAGACTCATGAAGCACGGCGCAGGTTCGGCCGAGGCAAAAGCTTAGCATGCTACCTATCGTTGCGACTGCCCAACGTGCCGGTTTTTCTCGGCGTTACTGCCCGCGCAACTGCTTGAGATGCGCCTGCAAGCCTGCCGACGTCTGCTCGCCTACCAGGCGCTCACGCAACTTGCCGTCGGCATCGACTATATAGGTCACGGGTAGCACGTCATTGCGCGGCAGCTCGAAGCGCGCCGCCGGGTCCTGCGCCAGCACGGTGAAACGAATGTCGAAACTGTCCGCTGCGCGCTTGAGGTCATCACCCTGCAGGGCATCGAAATTGACGCCGATCACTCGCGCCGACTGGGTTTTCAGTTCTTCTTCCAAAGCGTTGAGCTCGGGAATTTCCGTGCGACACGGCGCACACCACTCAGCCCAATAATTAATGACTAGCCACTGGCCATCCAGGCTCTCAGCCGTTACCTTTCGTCCATGCTGATCAAGGCCGTAATCTTCGGCACAAGCCGTCAGCAACAGACCGGCGCAGATACCCAAAACAGCCTTGCCGAAACTCCGGAGCCCTAAGCCCATGTACTCGATCCTCGTCCACCCAGGGTTGATATGACGCTGGATGCCCTGCGCCTGGAAGTACCGGACATCCGCGAGGACAACAGCTTATCGCCAGCGGAAATCGCCCAGCGACTCGCAGCTGCTCGCCATCTGGAGCCGGAACATGGCCTGCAACAAGTGCTGGGCCTTTTGTTTTCGCTCAATCGCAGCGCTCTGACCTTACTGGAAAGGCAGCGTGCGCTGCAAAACTTCAGTGACGAGTACCGCCATTACACCAGCCTTGCCAATCGCCAGCATCCGCCAAGCCCTCTATTCGTGCGGCTGTGCGGCGAATTGGCGATCGGTTTCAAACGCCTGCTACTGCAAATTTTGCAGGGTCGCCAGCCGTCGATGCCGCACCTTGCGTGGTGCCTGTACATGGCCCAGCACTTTCTTGCTCAGCAGTTGCTGCGCCACTACCAGCTGTACCAGGAGCCACCTGCAACGCTCTGGCGCGACAGCCACCTGCTGTACTGGATCGGCGAGCATCAGCAGTGCCTGGACGAACCAGTCGCGGCGGCCTTCGAGCCGAAACCGGCCAGCACCCTGCGCGGCCTCTACCAGCAGATGCTGCTCTTGGCCCTGAGCAACCCCTTCCATCTCGATGAAGGCGAATGCCTGACTCTGTTCAGCGCGCTGGCACCTCTGGCGGCGCTGGCCAGGCTGCAAGCCTGGGACGAGGAAGACGATGCCGAAGGCCCGGTAGTCGACCTCAGCGAATCACAGGCCTGCCTCAGTTTCGAACAACGTATCGAAGGCGAAGCCGCCAATCTGCGCCGCTTCGAACTGGGCGCGCTACTGATTGCCCTGCACGAACCCGCGCCCCTACAAAGCGCGCAGGAGCGCCAGTTGCTCGAACGAGTGCGCCAGCACTGGCTGGGCCGCCAGCAACGTCGCCATGAACGTGCCGAACTGGAAGGCCAATGCAGCCTGGTGGTGGGTCTGCCGGCCATTCATGCGCAGCTGCTGGATAAACTGCCGCAGCGTACCGAGGCGCAGATTCTCGACGCCAGCCCGGGCGGCGCGCGCCTGCTGTGCAACGCCAACGAGGGTGGACAACTGCAGGTCGGGCAACTGGTTCTGCTGCTGACCAATGCCACACCGACCCTGGCACTGGTGCGTTGGCGTCATCTCAATAGCGAAGGCCTACACCTCGGGCTGCGCTATCTGAAAGGCCTGCCGCGGCCGGTCTGGCTGCGGCGTGCACCCAATGCGCAGACTCACCCTGGCGTACTGCAAAGCACCCCGGCACCGGGCAACGGTTGGCACCACGGCCTGTGGTTGCCCAACGGCCAGTTCAGCTCCGGCGAGCATCTTTGGCTGCAATTGGCCAGCGTGCATAACCAAGCGATTTTGCCGCTGCCCGACAGTAACCTGCAGACCTCATCGGTTACCCGCCACCCGCTACGCCTGGCCTGATATACAAAACTGCGACTCCAGTCACGCGGCCTGTCCGCCGAGTACACAGTTTCGCCAACAGGTGGCTGCTTATAATTCCAGGCACTCAAGTATCACCCTGCCTGGAATTTCACCATGTCCCAAGCGCAAGACAAGCTGATTGGCTCCGTGCCCTCGCGCATCGTCGACGTCGCTCACCTGCTGGTCACTCCCTACGAGGGGCGCGTGGCCGAATACAACGTCGCCACCTGGCTGCAATTGCCGGGGCTGGCCAACCTGCCGGTATCGCTGCTGGTGAGTTATCGCGACGGGGACAAGCGCCGCGAGGTCAATGTCGACCATGGCAAGGTCAATGCCCATGGCAAGATCCTGCTCTCCGGGATCGCTCGCATGCCGGTGCGGATGAAGATCGAAGACATGCAGGTACGCCTGCGCTCAGCTGTGCCGGCGCAGAGTCTGGTGGTCGAGGAATTCTTCGTTCAAGCCGTCGAATTGGCCAACAGCGAGACCCGCCAGGCCATGGCCTGAACCAGAACGGCAACATCGAATCCCGCGTAGTGACGCGGGGTTTTGCTTTCAGCCAGAGGAAACTCCGGGGCTGGGCGCAGCCCGCGGGATTGAACCGTCAGCGTCTGGCTGCAGGTTTTCGGCAACCACGTGTTCGAGCAGCGACTCCGGCCAACGCGCGAACTCCAGCCCAGTGATTCGGTTAAGCCGCGCCAGCGCTTCCTGCGGATCGCGTCGATGAAGGTGGATTACCCTGTTTTTTACCGTCATTACTGCCTGCGTCCTCAGCGATCCCTGCCCCTGCTGGCAGTTCGATAGCAACTGCACCTGCAGTAGCTAGAAGCGTGCCAGCCCTTGTACAACGCATTCCTTGGGCCTACCCCTTGCATTCAGACCCCGGCAGGACTAGGCAACGCCTTAAACTGACGTTTTTTGTCACCCTTTCTCGCGCCCCATTGCCTGACACGCCGCGCGGGTTTGCTCAGCCCTTCCCCGGCAACCAATCCGCCAGACTGGCTCCGAATTGCGCCTCACGCTCCGCTTGCATGCGCTCCAGCCCCTCGCGCAATGCCGGGTACCAAGGCTCGTCGAGCTGAGCGGGCAGTTGCGACAAACTCGGCAATGGCCAGGGACTGCACTCGAGCAATTGATACAGGGAGAAGTTGTGCAGATCGCGGCACAGCACCCACCCTCCGCCATTGGCCTTGCATGCCAGGTGCTCGCGCTCGAGAAAATCCATCACCTGCGTCCACTCGTCTTCGGGCAACCGCCAGCCCGCACGTTGCATGTCGCCGTAATGCAGAGCCTCGCCCTTCTGCTGACGTTTGAGCAAAAGCCGCAACACCACCAGCACAATCAGCCCCTTGGGGATAGGCTCGCGGCGCCAGTGCCGCGGTTGCGACAGGCCATATACCAGCTCGGCGCCCAGCAGCACGATCAACCAGGACAGATAGATCCACACCAGAAACAGCGGCACCGTGGCGAAGGCGCCGTAGATCAGGTGATAACCGGGAAAAAGCCGCACATAGAGGCCGAACAGCGCCTTGGCCACTTCGAACAGCACGGCGCTGAACAGGCCGCCCAACAGAGCATGAGACAACGGCACACGAGTGTTGGGGACCGCGGCATAGAGCAAGGTAAAGGCCGCGATGCTCGATAACAACGGCGTGAAAGCAAGCAGCGTCTTGGCGCCGATTACTGCATCCGGCCCGGAGATCAGTGACAGCGAGGCTATATAGGTACTGACTGCAAAACCGGCCCCCAGCAGCAGCGGCCCAAGGCTGAGAATCGCCCAGTACAGCAGGAAGCTGGACATCCCGCGGCGTGGCTGGCGTACCCGCCAGATCACGTTGAAGGTCTTCTCGATGGTCACCAGCATGAGGAAGGCGGTAACGGCCAGCAGGCCGACGCCGAACCAGGTCAGCTGCCGCGCCTGCGTGGTGAACTCACGCAGATACTCCTGCACCGTCTCGCCAGTGGAGGGTACGAAGTTGTTGAAGATGAACCCCTGGATTTCCTCGCCCACACCCTGGAATGCCGGAATTGCCGAAAGCATGGCGAAGGTCACGGTCATCATCGGCACCACGGCGAACAAGGTGGTGTAGGTCAACGCCGCTGCGTTGCCTGCGCCGCGGTTATCCACGAAACGCTGATACAGGCTGAGCCAGAACCCCACCCAGTCCTTCAAACGACGCAGCATGACCTCTCCTTAGCCCTCAAACCTAAACAGACAGACAATGCGCCGCGTAAAAAGGTCGCAGCAAAGCCGCCCCAGCGGTTTGCGTGCATCCGCGCATCAGGCGGTTAGAATAGCCGCCACTTCAAGCCGGATGCGAGCCACCATGACCGACCTGACCCTCTACCACAACCCGCGCTGCTCAAAATCCCGCGCCGCTCTGGAGCTGCTGCAAGCCCTCGGCCTGCAACCGCACGTCGTGCGCTATCTGGAAACGCCACCCAGCGCCAGCGAGCTCAAGAGCCTACTCGGCAAGCTGGGGATCTCAGCACGCGACCTGCTGCGTAGCGGCGAGGACGAATACAAGACGCTGGGCCTGAGCGATGCCAGCTTGAGTGAGGCGCAACTGATCGAGGCCATGGTCACGCATCCCAAGCTGATCGAGCGCCCGATCCTCATCGCTGGCGACAAAGCGGTGATCGGCCGACCACCGGAAAAAGTACTGGAGCTACTGGCATGAGCGCGCCCTACATCCTGGTGCTCTACTACAGCCGCCATGGCGCCACCGCGCAGATGGCCAAGCAGATTGCCCGCGGCGTCGAGATGGCTGGCCTGGAGGCGCGCCTGCGCACGGTGCCTGCGGTATCCAGCGAATGCGAGGCTGTTGCGCCGAGCGTGCCGGAGGACGGCGCCATGTACGCCACCCTGGATGATCTGAAGAACTGCTCGGGCCTGGCCTTGGGCAGCCCGACCCGTTTCGGCAACATGGCGGCGCCACTCAAGTACTTCATCGATGGCACCAGCAATCTGTGGCTGACCGGCGAACTGGTCGGCAAGCCAGCTGGCGTGTTCACCTCCACCGCCAGCCTGCATGGCGGCCAGGAGACCACCCTGCTGTCGATGATGATCCCACTGCTGCACCACGGCATGCTGCTCTGCGGCCTGCCCTACAGCGAAGCGGCACTGCTTGAAACCCGTGGCGGTGGCACGCCCTACGGCCCCAGCCACCATGCGGGCGGCGACGGTAAACGCGCGCTGGACGAACATGAAGTCACCCTGTGCCGTGCACTGGGTCAACGCCTGGCGCAAACCGCCAGCAAACTGGAGCGTTGAACGTGGCCCGAGCGAAGAAACCCCTGCCCAGCCTCGAGTGGCTGGAGCCACGGGTCAAACTCAGCCGAGCGCTGAGCCTGTTCAGCTTTATCGCCCTGCTGGCCCTGCTGCTGGTGTGGAATCTGGCCTTCGCTGACCTGCATGGTGCGCGGGTCGGGGTTGTATTGGCGATCCAGTTGCTGCCGCTTGCACTGCTCGCCCCCGGCATGTTGCTGGGCAACGCCCGCGCTCATGCTTGGGCCTGCTTCGTGGTCAACATCTACTTCATCCAGGGCGTGCTCGCCGCCATCGATCCGGCGCGTGCACTGTTCGGCGCACTGGAGGCAGTGATCAGCTTCGGCCTGTTCTGCTGCGCACTGCTCTATACGCGCTGGCGTTTTCAGTACGACCGCAAGCTGGCTGGGGAATAAACGTCCTGGTGTGGGAGCGAGCTCTGCTCGCGAAGCGCTTGTGCAGCCAAGAGTTCGCGAGCAGAGCTCGCTCCTACACCTGAGTTCCCGAAGCAGTTACCAACCCAGCGTTTCCTTGAGGAAGGGAATGGTCAGCTTGCGTTGGGCCTGCAGCGAGGCCTGATCGAGGCGCTCCAGCAGTTCGAACAACGCACTCATGCTGCGCTCACCCCGAGTGAGGATGAAGCGACCGACCTCGTCGCTCATCTGCAAGCCACGGCGCGAGGCGCGCAGCTGCAGGGCGCGCAGCTTGTCCTCGTCGGACAGTTCATGCAGCTGGAAGATTAGCGAAAGGGTCAGTCGCGACTTCAGATCAGGCAGTTGAATCGGCAACTCGCGTGGCGACATGGTGCCTGCCAGCAACAAGCGCCTGCCGCTGTCACGCAGTCGGTTGAACAGGTGGAACAGCCCTTCTTCCCAGTCGCTGCGTCCAGCCACGGCATCGAGATCATCGAGACAGACCAGCTCGCACAGCTCAAGGTTGTCGAGCAACTCCGGGCCGTGCTGCACCACTTCGCTGAGCGGCAGATACACCACCGCTTCGCCACGCTGTTCAAAACGCAGGCAGGCCGCCTGCAGCAGGTGGCTGCGCCCGACGCCTTCGGCGCCCCACAGGTAGATCAGGCTTTCCGTCCAGCCGGCGTCGGCCTCGCACAAGCGCTCGACATAGCCCAGGGCCGCGGCATTGGCGCCGGGGTAGTAATTGGCGAAGGTGGCGTCATCACGCAGACGCACCCCCAAGGGAAGCTGGATGGGTTTCATGTGGGGGGCTCGTGGGAACCGCTGCTCTCTCCGTAAAGGCCGGAAAGTTTATACAAATCATGGGCATGGCGCAGCAGAACCATGATCACGGCAGCAACCGGCAAGGCCAGCAGCACGCCGGTAAAGCCAAACAGCTGGCCACCCGCGAGAATGGCGAAGATCACCGCGACCGGGTGCAGGCCGATGCGATCGCCCACCAGCAGGGGCGTGAGGACCATACCCTCGAGCAACTGGCCGATCATGAACACCACGCCGATACCGATCAGCGGATAGGGCTCGAGACCGAACTGGAACAGCGCAGCAGTCAACGCCGCACCGATACCGACGATAAAGCCCATGTACGGCACGATACTGGCCAGGCCCGCCAGCACACCGATCAACAGTCCCAGCTCCAACCCCACCAGCATCAAGCCCACGGAATAGATGACGCTCAGCGCCAGCATCACCAGCAATTGGCCGCGCAGGAAGGCGCCCAGCACTTCATGACATTCGCCAGTCAGCTTGACGATCAATCCTTCGCGCTGGCGCGGCAGCAGGCGGCGCACGCGCTCGACCAGCAGATCCCAGTCGCGCATCAGGTAGAAGCTCACCACCGGAATCAGCATCAGGTTGCCCAGCCAGGCCAGCAGTGCCAACCCCGAGGATGTCGCCTGGGCCAGCACCGCCTTGAGCACATCGGTGGTCTTGCCAATGTTGTCGGTAAAGACCTGCTTGAGTTGATCGACCTGCAGCAGGTCATCCTGCAACCCCAGATGCGACTGCGACCACGGCAAGGCCGTGCCTTGCAACCAATCGAGCATTTCCGGCGCCAGCTGATATAGACGCACCAGCTGTCGTCCCAGCATGGGCACCAACACCAGCAGCAGGATCAGCAAGACCAGAGCGAACAGCGCGAATACCACCACCACGCCCCCCGTGCGCGACAGCCGATGCCGCTCGAGACGATCGACCAGCGGGTCGCCCATGTAGGCCAGCAGGATACCGATCAGGAACGGGGAAAGAATCGGGTGCAACAGGTACAGCAGCCAGCCGAGCAGAAACAGCCCAGCCATCCATAGCCAACGGGTGGAATCGGTCATGCTCGCGTCCTCGATGCGAAACGGCGCCAGGAAGGCGCCGCGTAACTGGGCTGTGGTCTACCCGACGCAAATTCTACCAGCGAAAGCGCAATTGATCGGTGCGCGGCTTCACCTGCGGCGCCTCGGTTGCAGCGGCCTCCGGGTTCTCTACTGGCTCAGCAGCATCGAGCGGCTCACTGACTTCCTGCAGTTGCCCCAATGCCAGTTGCGCGCGCAGCTGCTCCGGGCTGGCGCTGACCTGATAGATCAGACGCTGGCCGTCGATCTCCTGCAAACGCGCGGCGAAGGGTTCGAGCAAGCGCTCCAGTGCCGCGAAACGGCCCAGGTCTACGCCCTCGATCACCAGCGTCAGGCTCTGCGCAGCACCCGGTTTGACCAGGAAACGCGGCGCCAGGCGCTCGGCCACGGCCAACAGCACTGCATCGGCCAGCGCTGCCTGATCGGCGGCCTCGGCCTTGCCCTGCTCGCGCTCGTCACCCAGCCACAGGCGCCAGGTCGCCTGCCAGCTGCCGCCGCTTTCAGTCGCCTGCACGACTAGCAAGGCATCGGCGCCGTAGCGCTCTGACGCCTCGCGCAGGGCTTGGGGATCGTTGGCCAGCAGCACATCGGCACTGCCCAGCGCCTGCTCGCTCAGGTCCGCCAGCGGCAAACGCAGTGGCAAGCCACGATGTTGCGCGGCATCGCGTAGCAGTGCCGATGCACTCTGGCTTTCACCAACCAGTTGGCTGCCTTCCGGCGACTCGTTGAGCCACCAGGTCAGGATGGCCGGGCGATTGGCACCCCACAGAGCCAGGCCGGCCTGCCGCAACTGGCGCTCGGTACTGCCCGGATCGAACTCGACCAACAACGCGTCACCTTCATAACCGTACTGGCTGACGATCTGTTGGGGGTCCTTGCGCAACCCTTCCAGCCCGGCACTTTGCAACGCCTTGGCGTCGCCGGTCAGGCGTAGCACCAGCGTCTGCAGGGCTTTCTGCATGGCAGCGTCGCGAGCTTCCGGCTGTTGGTCGGCCACGGGCTCGCGCACTTGGTACAGACCGGTAACCGGCGCGGCCAATACCGGCAGGCTCAGCAGCGACAGACAGAGGAACAACAGGCGGATGGGCAAACGCATTGGGGTGGACTCTCGCAAGGGATGGCCGCACGGCGGGCGGGCACAAAGGCCTATACCTTAAACAGCCGCTCAAGCCCCGGCAACCAGAGCCAGTGCCTGCGACGAAGCGCATGCACACGAGTGGCCGCTACCGGGCAAGCCTGATAAAATCGCGCGCCTTCGCCAGCCGGTACGCGCGCCGGGCTCCTTGGATGAGCCTGCGCCACGTCGGCGTCTACACGAACTCCCCATCCAAAGGCCCGGATCTATGAGCAAGCAACCCTCCATCAGCTACAAGGACGCAGGCGTCGACATCGATGCCGGTGAAGCCCTGGTCGAACGCATCAAAGGCGTCGCCAAGCGCACTGCGCGTCCGGAAGTCATGGGTGGCCTGGGCGGCTTCGGCGCCCTGTGCGAGATCCCGGCCGGCTACAAGCAACCGGTACTGGTGTCCGGCACCGACGGTGTCGGCACCAAGCTGCGCCTGGCACTGAACCTGAACAAGCACGACAGCATCGGCCAGGATCTGGTCGCCATGTGCGTCAACGACTTGGTGGTCTGTGGCGCCGAGCCGCTGTTCTTCCTCGACTACTACGCTACCGGCAAGCTCAACGTCGACGTCGCCGCCACCGTGGTGACCGGTATCGGCGCTGGTTGCGAACTCGCCGGCTGCTCCCTGGTCGGTGGTGAAACAGCCGAAATGCCGGGCATGTACGAAGGCGAAGACTACGACCTGGCCGGTTTCTGCGTCGGCGTGGTGGAAAAAGCCGAGATCATCGACGGCTCCAAGGTCGTCACCGGCGACGCCCTGATCGCCCTGCCTTCCTCCGGCCCGCACTCCAATGGCTACTCGCTGATCCGCAAGATCATCGAAGTTTCCGGCGCCGACATCGAGCAGGTGCAACTGGACGGCAAGGCTCTGGCCGATCTGCTGATGGCGCCGACCCGCATCTACGTCAAGCCGCTGCTCAAGCTGATCAAGGACACCGGTGCGGTCAAGGCCATGGCCCACATCACCGGCGGCGGCCTGCTGGACAACATCCCGCGCGTACTGCCGCAGGGCGCACAGGCCGTGATCGACGTGGCCAGCTGGAATCGCCCAGCCGTGTTCGACTGGCTGCAGGAGCAAGGCAACGTCGACGAGCATGAAATGCACCGCGTGTTGAACTGCGGCGTAGGCATGGTCATCTGCGTCGCTCAGGACCAGGTTGAAACCGCCCTGGCCAGCCTGCGCGCCAGCGGCGAGCAACCTTGGGTCATCGGCCAGATCACCGCCGCAGCAGAAGGCGCAGCCCAGGTTCAGTTGAACAACCTGAAAGCCCACTGATGCCCTGCAATGTCGTCGTCCTGATCTCCGGATCAGGCAGCAATCTGCAAGCGCTGATCGACAGCGTCGGCCACGACGGCAATCCGGCCCGCATCGCCGCGGTTATCTGCAACCGCGCCGATGCCTATGGCCTGGAGCGAGCGAAACAGGCCGGGATCGCCACCGGCCTGCTCGACCACAAGCAGTTCGATGGCCGCGACGCCTTCGACGCAGCGCTGATCCAGACCATCGATGCCCACCAGCCTGACCTGGTGGTGCTGGCTGGCTTTATGCGCATCCTCACGCCGGGCTTCGTTCAGCACTACGCAGGCCGCCTGCTGAATATCCATCCGTCACTGCTACCCAAACACAAGGGGCTGCATACCCATCAGCGCGCCCTGGAAGCCGGCGACAGCGAACACGGCTGCAGCGTGCACTTCGTGACCGAGGAACTCGATGGTGGCCCTCTGGTCGTACAAGCTGTGTTGCCGATCAAGGCAGACGACACGGCCGAAAGCCTTGCTCGCCGCGTGCACCAGCAGGAACACCAGATCTATCCGCTGGCAGTGCGCTGGTTTGCCGAAGGCCGCTTGCGTCTTGGCGCTCAAGGCGCAATGCTGGATGGCCAGCCGCTGCCCGCCAGCGGCCACCTGATTCGAACCTAGGAGACTCTATGCGTCGTGCCCTGCTGTTCGCCCTGACACTGTTCAGCCTGTCCGCCTTTGCCGAGGACCTGCAGCCCTTCTCCGCCAGCTACACCGCGGATTGGAAGCAGCTGCCGGTCAGTGGCAGCGCCGAGCGCAGCCTCAAACGTGAAGACAACGGCCGCTGGACCCTCAACTTCGAAGCATCGATGCTGGTCGCCGGCCTCACCGAAGAAAGCACCTTCCGCGTCGATAACGGCGCCCTGCTGCCGTTGACCTACCGCCTCAATCGCAGCGGCCTGGGCAAAGGCAAGAAGGTCGAGCAGGACTTCGACTGGGAGCAGAAGCAAGTCATTGGCAGCGACCGTGGCGATGCCGTAAGACTGCCGCTCAACCGTGGCCTGCTGGACAAATCGACCTACCAGGTTGCCCTGCAAGAGGACGTTGCGGCCGGCAAGAAGAGCGTGAGCTACCAGGTGGTCGACGGTGACGAGATCGAAACCTATGACTTCCGCGTGCTGGGCGAAGAAGTGGTACGCACCAAGGCGGGCCTGATTGACGCAATCAAGGTCGAACGCGTGCGTGACCCCACGCAAAGCACCCGCAAGACCGTGCTGTGGTTCGCCAAAGACTGGGGCCACCTGCTGGTACGCCTGCATCAGGTGGAAACCGACGGCAAGGAATACCAGATCATGCTCAAGGAAGGCACCGTCGCCGGCAAATCGGTAGAAGGTCGTCGCGACTGATCTACAACTGAATGAAAAACCGGGCCATTGCCAAGGCGTTGGCTTAATCTGTTGATGCAGATCGTTAACGTCATGATCTGAAAGCCAAAAAGCAGAAGTCCCCAGCAGAAAATATCTCGGCTGGGGATTTTTGCTTATAGGACCCGTAACCGCAGGCCATCGGGGAATCTTTCAACAGATTTCCCCAACGGCTAGGGCCATTGCCCGGTTTTTTATTGCCCGCCGTAAACGCTGGCAAACAACGCCAGCCCTGGCCTCTCAGTCCTGACTCACCGCACAGATCTTGTGAATCGACAGGTCAGCACCGTTGTATTCCTCTTCCTGACTCAGGCGAATACCCAGCGACGCCTTGAGCAGGCCATACACCGCGAAGCCACCGATCAGAGCGACCACCACCCCCAACGCAGTGCCGATCACCTGGCTGGCCAGGCTCACGCCACCCAGGCCGCCGAATGCCTTGAGGCCGAAGATGCCACAGGCGATGCCGCCCCAGATACCGCACAGGCCATGCAGCGGCCAGACACCGAGCACATCGTCGATCTTCCACTTCACCTGCGTCGCGGTGAATGCCCAGACGAACAATGCACCGGCAATCGCGCCAGTGACCAGAGCACCAATCGGATGCATCAGGTCCGAGCCGGCGCAAATCGCGACCAGGCCAGCCAGCGGGCCGTTATGCAGGAAGCCAGGGTCGTTGCGCCCTACCAGCAGCGCGGCGACGGTACCGCCAACCATGGCCATCAGCGAGTTGACCGCCACCAGGCCACTGACGCCTTCGAGCGTCTGCGCGCTCATCACGTTGAAGCCGAACCAGCCGATGATCAGGATCCACGAGCCCAGCGCCAGGAACGGAATGTTCGAGGGCGCCATGGCCACCAGCTTGCCGTCGCGATAACGCCCGTTGCGGCGCCCCAGCAACAGCACGGCGCCGAAGGCCAACCAACCGCCCATGGCATGCACCACCACCGAACCGGCGAAGTCATGGAAGGCTGCACCGAAGCGAGCCTCGAGCCAGGCCTGGAAGCCATAGTTGCCGTTCCAGATCATGCCTTCGAAGAAGGGGTAGACGAAGGCCAACGATCAACGCCGTGGCGCACAGCTGCGGGCCGAACTTGGCACGTTCGGCAATACCACCGGAGATGATCGCCGGAATCGCCGCGGCGAAGGTCAGCAGGAAGAAGAACTTCACCAGGCCGTAGCCATGGTTTTCCGTCAGCATCGCAGCCGGCTCGAAGAAATTGATGCCGTAGGCGATCCAGTAGCCGATGAAGAAATATGCCAAGGCGGAAATAGCGAAATCCGAGAGAATCTTCGATAACGCGTTGACCTGGTTTTTCTGCCGTACCGTTCCCACTTCGAGAAAGGCAAAGCCGGCATGCATGGCCAGAACCATGATGGCACCCAGCAGGATGAACAGGGTATTGGAGCCGTGGATCAGCGTGGCCACGGCACTGTTGATGTTTTCCATCGAGAAAGAAAACTCCGGCGGCAGAAGAAAAGGCACCAAACAAAGACACAAACCCGAAAACGCGCACCACAATGCAGCCAGACACAGTGGAGCGCCCTCGAAAAGTGCCGTCGAGTGGCCCTAAAATAGCGCCACCAAATGTCGACATATCGATGCTTATTTCCTGTTAATCAAATGGTTATGTGCGAAATGGACCATCCTGAGCCGCCCCGAAAAAGCCCCATCACAGGGCATTTCTCGACCTTCGCGCACCAGCAAAATGCAATCGCTATACCAAACGCCAGGCCGGTCACTTCCCGACTATTCTTGCGGAACCCTCACGCTGCAGAGCAATCGTAAGTAGCACATACCAACGCAGAGGACTGCTCACCATGCCCCGCAAAGCCGCTACTCCAAGCACCAAGGACGCCCTGCTGGATGAATTCCAGGCTCTGGTCAGCGATACCGAGAAGCTCCTGCAACATTCCGCCAGTCTCGCCGGCGAACACGCCGAGGCCCTGCGTGATGACATTCGTGGCAGCCTCGATCGTGCCCGAGACGCCCTGCACAAAGCCGAGTCTGGCCTGCGCGAGCAGGGCAAGATCGCCGTCGACGCCACTGAAGACTATGTGCACAAGCACCCATGGCAGGCACTGGGTTTGTCGGCCGCTATTGGCCTGGTGCTCGGCCTGCTGATCAGCCGCCGTTGACAGCGCCAATGTCTAATGGACCATCGCCACGGCGCCTGGGGGCGGCCCTACTGGGCCTCCTCCAGGGCCATGTGGCGCTGCTGGCCCATGAACTCGAAGACCAACGCAACCAGGCACTGCGCGCGCTGGTTCTCGGCGGCCTGTGCCTGGCCTTCGCCCTGCTCCTGCTGATAGGTCTGTCGGCATTGCTGCTGATCGTCTACTGGGACAGTCACCGTCTGGCAGTCGCCACGGGTCTTTGCCTGTTCTACGGTGCTGGCCTGGTAGGGTGTGCCACCTGGCTGCTGATCAGTCTGCGCAACGCCGAAGCACCGTTCAGCGCCAGCCTTGAAGAACTGCAACGTGACCGCGAGCAACTGCTGCCATGACGTCCAACTTGCCACCAGGCGCCTCGCGCCGTCAGTTGCGTAAAGCCGTGCTGCGCATGCGCCTGGAGATGCACCGCCAGGAACTGCGCCATGAAGTGCTGCAAATCAGTCAACCACTCAAGCAGGTACGCGAGTATGGCCAACGCCTGCGCCAGGGCAATGCACCCTTTTTGCTCACTGGCGGCGCATTGGCACTGGCCGGACTGCTCGGTGGTAAACGCGGTTGGCGTCGCTGGTTGCGCCTGGCATTGATCATTGCGCCACTACTTCGACGTCGGCAAAGCGGTATCGACTGAAACGCCGATTGGTCTAGACCTGGCCTGGCCGCGATCTTGCTTGGTTGAGTAACCCAACCGCCATCAGGCGGCTCAACCGCTCAGCGCTAAGGAAAAACCAGGTGATCGACGGACTGCCTTTTGCCGTCTTCCAACCCTTTATCGACACCGCCACCGGTCGTATCGCCGGTGTCGAGGCTCTGGCTCGGCTGCGCGATGACAAAGGCCAGGCTCGCTCGGCCGGGCCGCTTTTCGCCGACCCGAAAACCCCACCCGCCGCCCTGCGCCGCCTTGACCGACAGGTCCGCGAAGATGCCCTGCAGCGCTTTCATCAAGCCCCGTCGGACTGGTTCCTGAGCCTGAACATTTCGCCACGCTGGATCAGTCGCTTGCGCCCGGCGCAACCTCTGCCCAGCTTGATCCAACTACAACGCAGCGGTATCGACCCGACGCGCATCGTTTTCGAGATCACCGAACTCGGTGGCGCCAGCCAACGCCTGCCTGACGTGGTGTCGCGCTATCGCGACGCCGGTGCACGCATCGCCATCGACGATTTCGGCGCTGGCTACTCACAGCTCGACCGCGTGCTGGCGCTGCAACCGGACATCCTCAAGCTGGATATGCGCCTGTTTCAGGAAGCCGCCCGTGGCGGCCCCAGCGGTGAAGTGGTCAAGGCGCTGGCGCAAATGGCTGAAAAAACCGGCTGCTGGATCATCGCCGAAGGCGTGGAAACCGAAGCCGAGCTGAACTTCGCCCTGGAATGCGGCGCCCGCTATGTGCAGGGGTTCTTGTTCGCCAAGCCGGAAGAGGAGCTGTTCGCCAGCGATGCCTTCGTCGGCCGCTTCGCGCGCCTGCGTGACAACTACGTGCAACAGAAACTCGCCGAGCGCGCACGCCTGGTCAACCTGCGCCAGCAACTGGCCGAGCTGATGTCCGAACTGAGGTTCTGGGCCGAAAGCGGTGCCCCGACAACGAGCCTTAAAGCACCTGACAACTACCCCTGGCTGTTGCGCATCTATCAGTGCGACCGCCACGGCACCCAGCTCACGCCAAACCTGGAATGGCGCCAAGGGGCTTGGCAGGCTGATGATCGTTACCTCGGCCACAACTGGTCGTGGCGCCCCTACTTCTATCAACTGCTGGCCGAAGGCTGGGAAGAACGGCGCCTGACGCTCTCCACCACCTACCGCGACGCCACCACCAACCAATACTGCCTGACCGCCGGCCAGTTCATCGATAACGGCCGTCGACTGCTGCTGGTGGATATCGACGCCGCCGGCCTGTAACCAACCGGGGTTGCAGCCGGCGGCATGAACACCCAAGCTAGGGGCCCGGATCAACCTGGCGAGGATAGGCCTTGGATTGGCACACCCTGCTCACCCGTGAACGTCTCGGTAAACCTGCGCCCAGCTCGGCAGAGCTAGGCCGCAGTCCCTTCCACAAGGATCATGACCGCATCATCTTCTCCGGCGCCTTTCGCCGCCTGGGACGCAAGACGCAGGTGCATCCGGTTTCGAGCAACGACCATATCCACACCCGCCTGACCCACTCGCTGGAAGTCAGCTGCGTCGGCCGCTCACTGGCCATGCGCGTCGGTGAGATGTTGCGTGACGACCTGCCCAACTGGTGCACACCGAGCGATCTCGGCATGGTCGTACAGTCCGCCTGCCTGGCCCATGATATCGGCAACCCGCCGTTCGGCCACTCCGGCGAAGACGCCATTCGCCACTGGTTTCAGCAGGCTGCCGGGCGCGGTTGGCTGGACGCGATGAGCGATGCCGAACGCGGCGACTTTCTCAATTTCGAAGGCAACGCCCAGGGTTTTCGCGTGCTCACCCAGCTGGAATACCACCAGTTCGATGGCGGCACACGGCTGACCTACGCCACCCTCGGCACCTACCTCAAATATCCCTGGACCGCTCGCCATGCCGACGCTCAGGGCTACAAGAAGCACAAGTTCGGCTGCTACCAGAGCGAGCTGCCGTTGCTCGAACAGATCGCCGCCAAACTCGAGCTGCCGCAACTGGAGGCGCAGCGCTGGGCACGCCACCCGCTGGTCTACCTGATGGAGGCCGCGGACGACATCTGCTACGGCCTGATCGACCTGGAAGACGGCGTAGAGATGGAACTGCTCGACTACACCGAAGTGGAGGCATTGCTGCTCGACCTGGTGGGCGTTGATCTGCCGGAAACCTATCGCCAGCTCGGCCCCAAGGACTCACGCCGACGCAAGCTGGCGATCCTGCGCGGCAAGGCCATCGAACACCTGACCAACGCCGCGGCCGGTGCCTTCGTCGAGCAACAACACGCCCTGCTGGGCGGCAGCCTGCAGGGCGATCTGGTCGAACACATGCACGGCGCGGCCAAGCACTGTGTTCAGAGCGCGAAATCCCTGGCGCGCGAGAAGATCTTCCACGACAAGCGCAAGACGCTGCATGAAATCGGCGCCTACACCACGCTGGAAATCCTCCTCAACGCCTTCTGCGGTGCAGCGCTGGAGCTGCACAGTGGGCGTGCACTGTCGTTCAAGCACCGGCGCATCCTCGACCTGCTCAGCTACTACGCACCTGAACCCGGCTGGCCCCTGTATCGCTCGTTCATGCGGGTGATCGACTTCATCGCCGGCATGACGGACAGCTACGCTACGGAAATGGCGAGGGAGATGACCGGCCGTTCGAGCCCGATCTGACGAAAACAGCGCATGAAGAACCTGATTCGCAACAGTTTCACCTGGCATGCCGGCCCACCGGCCTGGGGCCCTGCCGTGGTCGCGGTGCTGGGCTGCGCCCTGCCGCTGGTGCTGGGCCTGTTCACTGCTCACAGTGGTTTTCTCTGGGCCTCGGCAGGTGCTTTTCAGGCCGCCCAGGCCAACCCGCTGCACCGCTTCGGCATGCTGCGCATGCTGCTGCTCACCGGCCTGGGTGCCTGCAGTGCCGGCCTGGGTTTCTGGGTGGCTAGTCACCCCCTGCTCAGCCTGTGCATTTTTGCAGCGTTCGGCCTGCTGCTGGCCTGGCTGCAACGCTTCGGTAGCGAAGCCGGCAAGCTGGGTATCGGCCTGAGCATCTGCCTGTGCCTTGGCCAGGGTCAGTTCGGCATCGGCAATCTGCACAATCCCTACGCAGTGGCCACGCTGTTCATCCTCGGCGGGCTCTGGGTCATGCTGCTGGCCTTCGGCCTGCGCGGCCTGCATGGTCTGCGCATGTGGCCGTACATGCCGCGCTTTCTCGCCATTCTCAAAGTACTCAAGCGCCACGCGCAACGCCTGCCGCGCCAACAGTGGCGCCTGCACGCCCTGGCGTGCATGCTGGCTTTCGCCGCCTCGGGGCTGATCGTCAACCTGGCCGGTCTGTCGCGCGGCTATTGGTTGACCCTGACCGTCATCAGCACGCTGCAACTGGAATTCCAGGGCAGCCTGGTGCGCGCCCTGCAGGCCAGCCTGGCCAGCCTCGCCGCCGCCGGCCTACTGATCATCTTCGGCCACAGCCTGCAGAGCCCACCGATGATGGTGATGACCCTGCTGGCGCTGGTGTTTCTCAGCCGTGCACTGCAGGCCAATCACTACGGCCTGTTCGTGCTGCAGACCAGCCTGTGTTTCGTGCTCCTGGCCGAGAGCCTGTCGCATGACTGGCACCTTGCCGAGGTTCGCCTGCTCAACGCACTGATCGGCGTCGCCCTGACCCTGACCATCGCCTTGCTGGTGCATGGCCTGCGCCTGCAACTGAACAAACCGGGCAAGCCCGAAGAGAGTTCGCAACAGCCTTTATAACGATTAGGCAGATTCGCCCACACTTCACTATGCTGTTGGAGCCTGCAGCGCCAGCAAGGAGTGAAGTGCGATGGCCAATACAGCGGTTGCGCGCGAACGCCGTTTTCCCCTGCATGTTCATATCAGCGTCCTGGTCACCTTGCTGCTGCTGTTCACCGGCGTGGTACTGGGGCTATTCAACTATCAGCAGACCAGCCAACTGATCTTCTCCAGCAGCTCGACCCTGTTCGAGCGCATCCAGCACGACGTGCAGAAGGATCTGGATAGCACCTACCGACCGATACGCCATCTGCTCAGCCTACTGGCGCTGCACCCTGCCACTCAGGCCGATACGCTGGACGAACGCCTGGAAATGCTGCCGCTGTTCGTCCAGGCCCTGCGCGACAACCCCAAGCTGGCCTCGATCTACCTGGGTTATGAAGATGGTGATTTCTTCATGGTCAGACCGCTGCGCAGCGACATGCTCAAGCAACGCTTCGACGCGCCGGACAAAGCCGCCTACCAGGTCTGGGCCATCGACCGCAGCAGCGTCGGTACCGAGAGCGACTACCTGTTCTATGACGGCTCGTTGAACCCGCTCAACCGCCGGCAGAACCTCAGCGAACCCTATGATCCGAGGCAACGCGAGTGGTTCAAGCGCGCCCGTGGCGACGGTGGGCAGATCACCACCGCCCCCTACCTGTTCTTCTCCACCCAGGAAATCGGCACTACCCTGGCCAGGCGCAGCGGCCTGACCACGGTGATCGGCGCGGATCTGACCCTGGATGATCTATCCGCCACCCTGGCCAGCCACCGCGTCACCCCCAACACCCAGGTGGTGCTTGCTGACAGCGATGGCAACGCCGTGGCCTACCCCGAGAGCAGCCGTCTGCTCAAGGAGGTCGACGGCAAGGTATCGCTGGTCAAGGTCAGCGAGCTCAACCCTGCCCTGGGTGAACTGCTGGCGGGTCAGTTGAACGAACAGGGCGAAGGCGTAATCGAGCTGGCCAAGCAACGCTGGGCCATGGCCCATCGCCACATCCAGGAAGGCGGCCCGCAAGGTTTGCATCTGGCGCTGCTGGTCCCCGAGCGGGAACTGCTGGCCGAGGCCTACCGCATACTCTGGCAGGGTGCCCTGATCACCCTCACCACCTTGTTGCTGTGCCTACCCCTGGGCTGGCTGACCTCGCGCCTGGTGGTCAAACCGCTGCGCAGCCTGGTGCAGGAGGCGCAGGCCATCCGCCGCTTCGACTTCGCCTACCCGGCCAGCGGGCGCTCACCGATTCTCGAAGTCGACCAGTTGGCTGTGTCCATGAGCAGCATGAAGGACACTCTGTCGAGCTTCCTCGACATCGCCGCCAGCCTGTCTGCGGAAACCCAGTTCGAAGCACTGATCAAACGCGTGATGGACGCTACCGTCTCCATCAGCGAGGCCCAGGGCGGCCTGCTCTACCTGCTGGACAACGACAGCGGACGCCTGGAGCCCCATGGGCTGATCCTCGACGGTCAGAGCCGCAACCTCGCCGACCTCGGCATCCACGGCCTGGCCCATGACGACCCAACCCTGCCCACCTGGTTACAACGCCCGGCCAGCGGTGGTAACAGCATCGCCACGTCCATCGGCTTCGATCAGGCGGGGAAATTCCAGGGGCTGCTGTCGGCCATGGACAGCCCGCGCCTGCACCTGATCGCGGCCGGCCTGCACAACCGTCAGGGCGACACCGTCGGCGTGCTGGTGCTGCTGCAACGTGACACCGGCGAGAACAGCGATAGCATGCTCAGCCCCGACCGTGTCGCCTTCGTAGATGCCGTCTCAGGCAGTGCCGCGCTGTGCATCGAGAGCCAGCGTCTGCTGGCCAGGCAGAAGCAGTTGCTCGATGCCTTCATCCAGCTGATCGCCGGCGCTATCGACGCCAAGAGTCCCTATACCGGCGGCCACTGTCAGCGCGTACCGGAAATCACCCTGATGCTGGCGCGCGCCGCTGCCGAGAGCGACGCCCCCGAGTTTCGTGATTACAACCCGAGCGACGAAGAATGGGAGGCGCTGCATATCGCCGCCTGGCTGCATGACTGTGGCAAGGTCACCACGCCGGAATACGTGGTCGACAAGGCGACCAAACTGGAAACCCTGTACGACCGCATTCACGAAGTGCGCATGCGTTTCGAGGTGCTCAAGCGCGATGCCTGGATCGCCTATTGGCGTGCCCGCACCGAAGGTGGCGAGGAGGCGGAGCTGGCCAGGCTACGCGACCAGTTGCTGAGCGATCTGGACGACGAGTTCGCCTTCATCGCCCGCATCAACCTGGGCGGCGAGGCCATGGCCGATGCCGACCAGGCGCGCCTGCAGCAGATCGCCGAACGCCGCTGGCTACGCACCCTGGACAATCGCCTGGGCGTGTCCTGGGAGGAAGCCAAGCGCCTGGAGCGCTCGACACCTGCAAGCCTGCCGGTGGAAGAACCGCTGCTCGCCGACCGCCCCGAGCACCTGATCGAGCGAGTGGGCCAGGAGGTGATCGCACCGGACAATCCCTGGGGCTTCAAGCTGGAAGTGCCGCCGCACAAGTTCAACCGCGGCGAGTTGCACAACCTGAGCATCGCCCGCGGCACGTTGACGGCCGAGGAGCGCTACATCATCAATCATCACATCGTGCAGACCATCCTGATGCTCGACCACCTGCCCTTCCCCAAGCATCTGCAGAACGTCACCGAGATCGCCGGTGGGCACCACGAGAAGATGGACGGCAGCGGCTATCCCAAACGCCTGACGCGCGAGCAAATGAGCCTGCCGGCACGCATGATGGCAATCGCCGATATCTTCGAAGCACTGACGGCGGTGGATCGCCCCTACAAGAAAGGCAAGACGCTGTCGGAGGCGCTGAACATCATGGTCGGCATGTGCAAGGGCGCGCACATCGACCCGCAGCTGTTCGCGCTGTTCATTCGCGCTGGCATCTATCGGCGCTACGCCGAACGTTTCATGCAGCCCGAACAGATCGATCAGGTGGACGAACAGATGGTCTTGGAAAAGGCAGGAGTGCTGTAGGAGCGAGCTCTGCTCGCGAAACGTTGGTCAACGCTTCGACTCGAGAGCAGAGCCGCTCCTGCAGTCAGGTATCAGGCCATGGCCGGATCAGCCAAAGCTGAGGCGGCGCCTGGGAACCCGGCGCCGAGTAGCGATCAAGCCTGGTTGATCGGGTTTTCCGGGTACCAGACGTCCTGCAGCGGGCTGAGCTCGAACTTCTCCAGTTCGTCACGGCCTTTCAGCCAGGCCTCAACGGCAGCACGCTGCTCCTCGTTGACCGAGCCACGCTTGGCCAGGCAGACCAGACCGAAGTCTTCGCCACCGACGTAATCCAGACCATTGCCTGCGATGGCCTGATCGAGGAACTGATCGACGAAATCGTCGAGGGTCTGATCGCTCAGGTCAGCCTTGAAGTTCAGGGTCAGCTCGAAGCCCAGCTCCTGGAATTCATCGACACAGAGCTTCTTGCGCAGACGGCGGGAACGGTTGGTCGCCATGAAACAATCCTCAAAGGTAATAACGCGCAGCACTCTAGCAGTTTCGCAGGCAGAGCGCCCGCTTTGTGTCGCCCGGCAGCCCATCGAACATATTGAACGCCAGCTGTTTGCAGTGACTGTTTTTAAATAGACGAGGCCGACTGCAAGCCGGTTCTTGCTGCATAATGCCGGCAACTTTTCCCCGAGTCGGACTGTCGTTTGTCTGTCTCCCTCGTTACTCCCGCCTGACTGCGGAAGGTTCTTGTCGATGATCCAGCGGTTTCGCCAACTGGCGCTGAGCGCCCTGCTTCTCCCCCTCGCCTTGTCCTGCCACGCTGCCAGCGCCGCACTCCCCGCCAAGGTCGAGCAGGCCCTGAAGGCCAACAAGATTTCCAACAACTCGCTGTCGGTGATGACCGTGCCTCTGGGCGGCCAGGCTGGCGGCCTGCAGTTCAATGCTGATGTTTCGGTCAACCCGGCCTCGACCATGAAGCTGGTGACCACTTACGCAGCATTGGAATTGCTGGGACCCAACCATCAGTGGAAGACCGAGTTCTATGCCGACGGCCCGCTGAAGGATGGCGTGCTGCATGGCAACCTCTACCTCAAGGGTGGCGGTGACCCGAAACTGAACATGGAGAAGCTCTGGCTGTTGCTGCGCGACCTGCGCATCAATGGCGTGCGCCAGGTTCAAGGGGACCTGGTGCTTGATCGCAGCTTTTTCGTCGCTCCGCAATTGCCGGCGTTCAACGACGATGGCGGCGACGCCAACAAGCCGTTCCTAGTGAAGCCCGACTCGCTGCTGGTCAACCTCAAGGCGCAACGTTTCATCACCCGCGCCGAAGACGGCAAGGTGAGCATCGCCATGGACCCGCCCATCGCCTCGATCCGTATCGATAACCAGGTCCGCCTGCTCAAGGCCGCAAAGTGCCCATCCTGGCCCGACATTCGCTACAACGCAGTGGATCAGTTCGACGGCACCACACTGATCGTCAGTGGCCAACTGGCCGAAGGCTGCAGCGCGCAGACCTACCTGTCGTTGCTCGACCACCCCAGCTACGCAGCTGGCGCGGTACGCGGCATCTGGCAGGAACTGGGCGGCAAGATCCTCGGCAAGGACCGCCAGGGCCCCGTCCCGGAAGACGCCCGCATGCTGGTACGCGCCTTCTCGCCCGATGTGGTGGAGATCGTCCGCGACATCAACAAGTACAGCAACAACACCATGGCACGGCAGTTGTTCCTCAGCATCGGCGCACAGTTCCGTACCGAAGCCGACAAGGATGACTCCATGGCCGCGCAGCGCGTCATCCGCAATTGGCTGGCACGCAAGGGCATCACAGCACCGCATCTGGTGATGGAGAATGGCTCCGGCCTGTCGCGCGCCGAGCGCATCAGCGCACGGGAAATGGCGCTGATACTCCAGGCGGCCTGGCGCAGCCCTTACGCTGCCGAGTTCCGCAGCTCGATGCCGCTGGTGGCAATGGACGGCACCATGCGTCGACGCCTGCAGCGCACGCCGCTAGTAGGTGAGGCGCACATCAAAACCGGCACCCTGAATAACGTGCGCGCCATCGCCGGCTACAGTCGCGACAGCAATGGCCAGGACTGGGCCGTGGTCGCCATCCTCAACGACCCCAAACCCTGGGGAGCCACCTCGATTCTCGATCAGGTGTTGCTGGAAACCTACAAACAGCCCAAGCGCTGACGATTTTTGTAGCCCGGACACAATCCGGGGGTTTTCATGAACCAGACCCCTGATTGTGTCCTAGCGATGTAATCAGCGGGCGGTGAAACGCCAGGCGCGGTGGATCTTCGGGTTGCGGGCGAAGTCCGGGTCCAGCGTCTGCGCGCTGATTTCTTCGACCTGATAGCGCGCCACCAGGCTCTCATCCAGCTGGAACTTGCGGAAGTTGTTGGAGAAGTACAGAACGCCGCCACGGGCCAGACGCGCCATGGCCAGGTCGAGCAGCTCGACGTGGTCACGCTGCACATCGAATACACCTTCCATGCGCTTGGAGTTGGAGAAGGTCGGCGGGTCGATGAAGATCAACTCGTACTCACCACGATCCTCTCCCAGCCAGGCCATCACGTCACCCTGCTCCAGACGGTGCTTGTCGGAAAAACCGTTGAGCGCGAGATTACGCCGCGCCCAGTCCAGATAGGTTTTTGACAGATCGACGCTGGTGGTGCTGCGCGCGCCGCCCTTGGCCGCGTGCACGGTGGCCGTCGCGGTGTAACAGAACAGGTTGAGGAACCGCTTGCCGGCCGCCTCACGCTGCAGACGTAGGCGCAACGGGCGGTGATCGAGAAACAGCCCGGTATCCAGATAATCGGTGAGGTTGACCAGCAGCTTGACCCCACCTTCGTTCACTTCCATGAACTCGCCCTGCGCCGCCTGACGCTGATACTGCTTGGTACCGGCCTGGCGTTCACGACGCTTGATGACCACACGACTCTGAGCCACGCCCAGCGCCTGCGGGATTGCCGCCAGGGCATCGAGCAGGCGTGCCTGCGCCTTGTCCGGGTCGATCGAACGCGGCGCGGCATATTCCTGAACATGCACGTAGTCGCGGTACAGATCGACTGCCACGGCATACTCGGGCATGTCGGCATCGTACAGCCGATAGCACTCGACACCTTCGCGGCGTGCCCACTTACCCAGTTGTTTGAGATTCTTCTGCAGACGATTGGCGAACATCTGCCCGCCTTCGGACAGACGCGCCTGTTGCGGCGCATCCTGCGCTGGCTCTTGATCGTCTTCACGCGCACGCCGCTCACCGGTAACGAACTGCTCGGTCTGCACCTTGATCAACAACAGTTTGCAGGGCAGTGCGCCGTTCCAGAACGCGTACTGCTTGTGGCTGCGCAGGCCCATGCGTTTGCCCAGTTCGGGCGCGCCGGTAAATACCGCCGCTTCCCACCCCAGGCAGGCCTGGCGCAGGCGCTCGCCGAGGTTCTGATAGAGATACAACAGGCTGGCTTCGTCGCCCAGGCGCTCGCCATAAGGCGGGTTGCTGATCACCAGGCCCTTCTGATTCTGGTCCGGGCACGGCTCGAAACTGCCCAGCTCGCCCTGATAGATTTTCACCCAGTCGGACAGACCGGCGCGCTCGACGTTGTTGCGCCCAGGCTGGATAAGCCGCGGATCGGCTTCGTAACCACGAATCCACAACGGCGGCTTGGCCAGACCCGCTGCCGCGCGCTGCTCGGCTTCGGCGTGCAGCTTCTTCCAGATTGCCGGCACGTGGCCGAGCCAGTTGGAGAAGCCCCAGCGTTCACGTTTGAGATTGGGGGCGATATCGGCTGCCATCAACGCCGCCTCCACCAGGAAGGTGCCCACACCGCACATCGGGTCAGCCAGGGCGCCACCCTCAGCGGCAATGCGCGGCCAACCGGCACGGATCAACACCGCCGCAGCCAGGTTCTCCTTCAGCGGCGCAGCACCCTGCTGCAGGCGATAACCGCGCTGATGCAGGCTATGACCGGAAAGGTCCAGAGAAAGCACCGCCTCACCGCGGTCCAGGCGCAGATGCACGCGCAGGTCCGGGTTGAGCTTGTCGATGCTGGGCCGCTCGCCGCCCGCGGTACGCAACCGGTCGACAATAGCGTCCTTGACCTTGAGTGCACCGAAGTGGGTGTTGTCGATACCCGAACCGTTGCCACTGAACTCCACTGCCAGGCTGCCGGACGGCTCCAGATGGTCTCTCCAGTCGATCGCCTGCACGCCGTCATAAAGCTCGTCGGCGTTGTTCATGGCAAAACGCGACAGCACCAACAGCACGCGGTTGGCCAGGCGCGACCACAGGCACAGCCGATAAGCCACTTCGATTTCAGCGTGGCCGCGGATCGCAGCCGTTTGCTCGCGCGCTTCTTCCAGCCCCAGCGCCCTGGCCTCTTCCAGCAACAGCCCTTCGAGCCCCTTGGGGCAGGTCAGCACGATTTCGTAACGATCAGACATGGATGTTCCACTGCCTATGGCAATCAGAGAGGTGCGGCGGCGCACCTCGACTCAAAATAAGTGACAAAAGGTCACAGCGCGACCCTTCGTCGGAATAAGCAAGCACTCTCATTTGCACTAGCAAAATGACGGTATCGGCTCGCATAGCCAGATACGACGGCGTCTGGCTGAAAGGTGCTGGACGTATCTCCAGCGTCCTTATGGCCTCACCTGCATTTAGGTTACGCCCTTATGACAAATCGATCATTCACAGGCCTCGGTGCATTCGTTAGAACACTACCTAGGGCTTTCGCTGCAACGGCGAAGGCACAGAAAGTTCGCCACGCCGGCAGCGGACTTTCGCAGGCAGAAGATTTCTGCCCGGCCTTGCCACAAGGCCAACGGGACATAACAGTCAACAGTGAGGGCAACACCCTATGAGAAGACTTAAGCGTGATCCGTTAGAAAGAGCTTTTTTGCGCGGCTATCAGTACGGCATCAATGGTAAATCCCGCGAACTTTGCCCCTTCACCCTACCTTCGGTTCGTCAGGCCTGGCTCAATGGCTGGCGTGAGGGCCGTGGTGACAACTGGGATGGGCTGACCGGCACGGCCGGTATTCATCGACTCAACGAACTTCACGCTGTCGGCTAATACAGGATCACTCCCGACTTCACCATGCCGACCCCCTCCGGGCGGCGGGCGCAAGCCCAAGGGCTCCTTCGGGAGCCCTATTTATTTGCGCAACGCGGCAATAGCATCCACCGCTTCGCGAATCAGCGCCGGCCCCTTGTAGATGAACCCCGAATAGATCTGTACCAGACTCGCCCCAGCAGCGATCTTCTCCGCAGCGTGCTTGCCCTCGGTGATACCGCCGACCGCAATGATCGGCAGGCGGCCGGACAACTCAGCAGCCAGTACCTTGACGATGTGCGTGCTCTTGTCACGCACCGGTGCGCCCGACAAGCCACCCGCCTCGTCACCATGAGCCAGCCCCTCCACACCTTCACGGCTGAGGGTTGTGTTGGTGGCGATCACCGCATCCATATCCGCGCCCAATAGCGCAGAAGCGACCAACGCGGTCTCTTCATCGCTCATGTCAGGGGCAATCTTGATCGCCAGTGGCACGCGTTTGCCATGCTCCTGGGCCAGATCTTCCTGACGACGACGCAGCGCCTCGAGCAACTCCTTCAACGAATCACCGAACTGCAGACTGCGCAGCCCTGGCGTATTGGGCGAGCTGACGTTGACCGTGACGTAACTGGCGTGGGCATAGACCTTGCCCAGACAAGCCAGGTAATCATCCACTGCCCGCTCGACCGGCGTATCGAAGTTCTTGCCGATGTTGATACCCAGCACACCCTTGAACTTCGCTGCCTTGACCCGCTCGAGCAAATGATCGACGCCACGGTTGTTGAAGCCCATGCGATTGATCACCGCCTCGGCTTCCGGCAAACGAAACAGTCGTGGCTTGGGGTTACCCGGCTGCGGACGTGGGGTCACGGTGCCGATCTCGACGAAACCGAAGCCCAACTGGGCGAAACCATCGATGGCATCGCCATTCTTGTCCAAGCCCGCCGCCAGACCGACCGGATTGGCGAACTGCAAACCCATCACGTTTACCGGCAGGCTGGCCGGCGCCTTGGTCAGCAGGCCGTTGAGCCCCAGCCGACCACCAGCACCGATCAGATCGATGGACAGCTCATGGGAAGTTTCCGGGGACAGTTTGAACAGCAGCTCGCGGGCCAGGGAGTACATGATCAGGCTCAGCTCGACAGGTAGAGGGTTGGCAGCCGGCGATTATAGCCGCGCAGGCAGCTTCGGCGCGAGGCAAGTGCGCCAGATCACTCCAAAGGGCGTAAGCTCAGTAACTCGCCGGAGCTATTGAATTCCAGCACGAAGGAACCAAAGATGCCGGCGTGCGTCAAATACGGCCGCAAATGATGGGCCGGCAAACTGACGCGGCGCCCATCCCGGCTTTGCGCCATAATCCGGTTGGCCTGGCCACGATAGATGGCCTGCAATCGTTCGGCCGATAACGCAATATCCAGCACCAAGCTGGGCATGGAGGCACCCTCGCAAATGAATGCGGCTATTTTGCCACAGACCTGTAACGCGACAGGCACTCACGCGCCGCGCTACGCTATATGGGCAATAGCCATCCGCGTCTGCCACACTGCAGCAGACGCTTCAGGAACGATCTGCCGGCCATGAGCCTGTCCGAATCCTCAACTCTCAGCAGCCGCCTGGCTGCACTGGCTCAGCGCATGGGCCTGCTCGGCCGCAGCTCACGGCAGATATTCGCCAGAGCCAGCGCCTTGCGCCTGCCATTCAAACCCTTGCCAGCAGCGGTCGAAAGTATTGGCTGGCACGACGGCCCGCAACTGCAGCTTCTGCTCAACCTGCCTCGCGGCGCACTTTCCGGCCCGGTGCAGGAAGACAAAGCACAGGCCCACTCCGCACTGACTCAAGTAGTGGAAGCGCAAACGCAGCAACTGCAATCGTTCGATCTGCGCCTGATCGATGGCTTCGCCTGTCCTTGTCCGGTACCAGGCTACGTGAACTTCGAAGACTACGCGGCAAGCGAACACTGCAAGCAGGTGCGCATCATCAGCTACAAGGATTTCGTCAAGACCGTCAGCCAGGCGTTGCCGCGATTTCTCGCCGGCGAGCCGATAGAGCTGCGTCAAGCCAGCTGGCGCGGCTCACGCACCTTCTGGTCAGGGGAGATGCACGGCGAAGCCTTCGCCGGAGCAATCGCCTATGCGCGCAGACGCGAACTGGAAGTGCTGCTGCCAGCCAATCTGGTTCGCTATCGCTTGAATGAAGCGGGCCTGGACAACCTGCAAAATCGCTATCACGTACTTGCCATGCCAGAGGCGGCGTGGAGTGATCCCAGCTTCATGGGGCTGCTTCTGGACAACGGCATCCCTTATGCACGCCTGTCGCTACTGAAGAAAGCCGGCACCCCGGAGTTCCTCCTCCTGCCCAAAGAGCATCAGGAAGCCACTGCACTTGGCGAAGGGTTGCGCCTGGCCGGCGCACCAGACGTGCCGAGCCATCTACGCCAGTTGGCCATCCAGCCAGCCTAAGCAGACTGGCGCGCTATTCATCGCAACCGCGCAACAGACGCCCGATCATATCCAGCGAATAACCACGATAGGCCAGAAACCGGCCTTGCTGAGCACGCTCTCGAGCATCCTCAGGAAGCCGACTGGCAAACTTGCGCTGCCAAGTTTCACGCAACTGCTCGAACCAGTCGATACCACTTTCACGCAGAGCCTGATCGACATCGCTACGCGCAAGCCCACGCTGGCCGAGCTCCTCGCGAATACGCAACGGCCCGTAGCCAGCGCGCGCACGATAAGCGACGAAACTTTCCAGATAGCGGGCCTCGGATAACAAGCCCTCCTCCGATAGCCGCTGCAAAGCCGCGTCGATCATGTCCTCGGAGGCGCCACGCTTGCGCAACTTGCGCGCAAGCTCGACACGTCCATGTTCACGCCGCGCCAGTAGATCCATGGCCGCCCGCCTGACGGCGAGCGGGTTATCCAGTACGACGGTCATGCTCTGACGGCTTAGAAGTCGACTTCAGCATCAGCCAGATCGGCAGCCGGAGCCTTGGCTGGAGTGCTGCTGACCAGCAGCTTCTCGCGAATGAGACCTTCGATCTCGCGCGCCACTTCCTGATTGTCTTCCAGGTACTTGGCCGCATTGGCCTTGCCCTGACCGATCTTGTTGCCCTTGTAGCTGTACCAGGCACCCGACTTCTCGACCAGGCCCTGTTGCACGCCGAGATCGATGATCTCGCCATTACGGTAGATGCCTTTGCCATAAAGGATCTGGAACTCAGCCTGGCGGAAAGGTGGCGCGACCTTGTTCTTGACGATCTTCACGCGGGTTTCGCTGCCCACGACCTCTTCGCCTTCCTTCACCGCACCAGTACGGCGGATATCCAGACGAACCGAGGAGTAGAACTTCAGGGCGTTACCACCAGTGGTGGTTTCCGGGCTACCGAACATCACGCCGATCTTCATACGAATCTGGTTGATGAAGATCACCAGGCAGTTGGCGTTCTTGATGTTACCGGTGATCTTGCGCAGCGCCTGGCTCATCAGACGCGCCTGCAGACCTACGTGCATGTCACCCATCTCGCCTTCGATTTCCGCCTTGGGCACCAGAGCTGCTACGGAGTCGACGATGATCACGTCGATGGCGTTGGAGCGCACCAGCATGTCGGTGATTTCCAGCGCCTGCTCACCAGTGTCCGGCTGCGATACCAGCAGATCATCGACGTTGACGCCGAGCTTGCCGGCATAATCCGGGTCGAGCGCATGCTCGGCATCGACGAAGGCACAGGTGGCGCCAAGCTTCTGCGCTTCGGCGATTACCGACAGGGTCAACGTGGTCTTACCAGAGGATTCCGGGCCGTAGATCTCGACAATACGGCCTTTTGGCAAACCGCCGATGCCCAGCGCGATATCCAGCCCCAGCGAACCGGTGGAGATGGCCGGAATGGCCTGACGCTCATGGTCGCCCATGCGCATGACCGCACCCTTGCCGAACTGCTTCTCGATCTGACCCAGGGCAGCCGCCAACGCGCGCTTCTTGTTCTCGTCCATTACCATCCTCACGTATTAACAAGGGCCTCGAGGGCCGCCGACAACTGTATAAGTAGCCAGTATTATTCCACAGGGCAAGTCGCCCGCCTACCCCACAAGCGGATTTTCCTCCTCCAACAGGCGCAGAAGCCCCGCCAGAGCGGCCTCGACCGTTTGTCGGCGCACCTCATCGCGGTTACCAGCGAACTGCTTGCGCACACTGAAAAGACGCTCGTCATCGCCCCAGGCCAACCAGACGGTACCGACCGGTTTCTCCACAGAGCCACCGCCCGGCCCCGCCACCCCACTGACAGCCACCGCATAGCGCGCCCCGCTATTGGCCTGAGCGCCACGCACCATCGCTTCGACCACTTCGCGGCTGACGGCGCCCACATTGCAGAACAATTCGGCCGGAACTGCCAGTTGCTTACTCTTCTGTGCATTGGAATAGGTGACATAGCCGGCTTCGAACCAGGCCGAACAGCCGGGGATGCGCGTGATGGCCTCAGCGATACCACCTCCCGTGCACGACTCAGCCGTGGTGACTTGAGCCCCCTGCGTCTTCAGTGCCTCGCCCAGTAGCTCAGCCAACTCGCTGATTCTGTCCATATTCATACCTCCATCGTGAGCTACAAACCCTACACAGCTTGCACGGTCGATGGAAACCACAGACTCCGCCACCTGCGAAACGTTGCGCAGGAACAAGAAAGACTCAGGCAGGAAGGCGACGCGGGGGTTCCGACCAGAGACGCCATTCCAGGCCGGACATAGATACCCGGCTGAGTCCGAATCAACAACGAATCGCACCCACGCAACGGTCGAAGTATGGGAAAATTCTCGGCTTCGTCACACCCACGCACGTAAGGCCCGGCATGACCGATCTCTCCGCCCACACCCCGATGATGCAGCAGTAGCGGAACAACAGGCGTAAAGGCCGCGCAGCGCAAGGCGCAAACAGAATCTGTGTCTAATTGGCAATCGCGAGATAGCCAGCGTACAGGCCACTAAAACCGACACAGAAGCACCTAGTATTAGACACCCCGCATCGCCCGTCCTGGGCAACTACTCTCCCCTCAAACCGTCATACGCTTTCTCGCACGTCGCCCCGGCTATTCCTCGCTGGTCGGCAATGTCAGCATAGAGTCGAACAGCCTCTCCGAGCCGGCCGAGCACGTCGGCTCGCATTCGGGCTGCGTCTTCGGCTGCCTGGCCGAGCTGGGCAGTGATGGAATTGCCGGCGTCACGACTGCGTTGCTCAGCGGCTGCGAGGCGCTGCTGCAGGCGCTCAAGAGCGGTACCAGCG
>NZ_JBLUPX010000033.1:0-41756 GCF_048068235.1 Pseudomonas sp. NY15364
CTCTTCCAATGTCGGCGGAAACAGGCTGCTTTGTTGCCGATCTTCACCTTGGATATAGCCCATAAACGACAATGCCCCTATCGACCGATAGAGGCATTGTCTTCACCTTGCTCTCAGACTGCTAGGTTTTCACACAGTCTGCGAGGGCGCCGTTTTCTTTACCGCAGCAGCAGTTACTTGCCGGCCCAGCGCTTGAGCACCAGAGTGGCGTTGGTGCCGCCGAAGCCGAAGCTGTTGCTCATCACGGTATCGAGCTTGGCGTTCTCGACGGTGCTGAGCTGGATCGGCATATCAGCAACTTCCGGGTCGAGCTCGTCGATGTTGGCCGATGCGGCGATGAAGTTACCTTCCATCATCAGCATGCAGTAGATCGCTTCCTGCACGCCGGCAGCGCCGAGGCTGTGACCGGACAGGCTCTTGGTCGAGCTGATGGCCGGGGCCTTGTCGCCGAACACGGCGCGCACGCCTTTGATTTCCGCAACGTCGCCAACCGGCGTCGAGGTACCGTGGGTGTTCAGGTAATCGATCGGGGTGTCGACAGTGGCCAGCGCCTGCTGCATGCAGCGGATCGCACCTTCACCGCTCGGAGCGACCATGTCGTAGCCATCGGAGGTCGCGCCGTAGCCGACGATTTCCGCGTAGATCTTGGCGCCACGGGCCAGAGCGTGCTCCAGCTCCTCGACCACGACCATGCCGCCACCGCCGGCGATGACGAAACCGTCACGCTTGGCGTCGTAGGCGCGCGAGGCTTTTTCCGGGGTGTCGTTGTACTGGGTGGAGAGGGCGCCCATGGCGTCGAACAGGCAGCTCTGGCTCCAGTGTTCCTCTTCACCACCACCGGCGAAGACCACGTCCTGCTTGCCCAGCTGGATCTGTTCCATGGCCTGGCCGATGCAGTGTGCGCTGGTGGCGCAGGCCGAGGAGATGGAGAAGTTGACGCCCTTGATCTTGAACGGTGTTGCCAGGCATGCCGATACGGTGCTGCCCATGGTGCGGGTCACACGGTATGGGCCGATGCGCTTGACGCCTTTCTCGCGCAGGGTGTCGATAGCTTCCATCTGGTTGACGGTGGAAGCACCACCGGAACCGGCGATCAGACCGGTGCGCGGGTTGGAAATCTGCTCTTCGCTGAGGCCGGAATCCTTGATCGCCTGCTCCATCGACAGGTAGGCGTAGGCCGCAGCGTCGCCCATGAAGCGATAAAGCTTGCGGTCGATCAACTCTTCCAGGTTCAGATTGACCGAACCGGAAACGTGGCTACGCAGGCCCATTTCAGCGTAGGACGGGTTGAAACGGATGCCGGATTTGCCCGCGCGGAGGCTGTTGGCAACGGCTTCTTTGTCATTGCCCAGGCAGGAAACGATGCCCAGACCGGTAATCACGACACGACGCATGTGCAAGTCCTTCAGAAACTGTCGGTAGAGGTGAACAGGCCAACGCGCAGGCCTTCGGCACTGTAGATCTCGCGGCCGTCGACGGCCACGGTGCCATCGGCGATGCCGAGGATCAGCGAGCGGTTGATGGTGCGCTTGATATGAATGTTGTAGGTGACTTTCTTGGCGGTCGGCAGGACCTGACCGAAGAACTTCACCTCGCCGCTACCCAGGGCACGACCGCGGCCCGGGTTGCCTTGCCAGCCCAGATAGAAACCGACCAGCTGCCACATGGCGTCGAGGCCCAGGCAGCCTGGCATGACCGGGTCGCCTTCGAAGTGGCAACCGAAGAACCACAGGTCCGGGTTGATGTCGAGCTCAGCGACGATTTCGCCTTTGCCGTGCTTGCCGCCGGTCTCGCTGATGTGAACGATGCGATCGATCATCAGCATGTTCGGGGCGGGCAGTTGCGCGTTCCCGGGGCCGAACAGTTCGCCGCGGCCGCAGGCGAGCAGGTCTTCCCGAGAGTAGGCGTTTTGTTTTGTCATGCGAGCTCCTCAATTGTCCCCATGCTTCTAAGGCTGGGCGAATCGTCCTGGCCGGCGCGCCTGAAATAGGGGGCGTCTGCCGGCAGCCTAGTCATAGACTATTGCGTTGTGGTGAAAGTCACAGCGCAGTGAGTACAGTTGTACTCTGCTGTACTGGCATTGTCACAGACACAGCAGTTTCCCCTTGTAACGCCGGCTTGTCACGGGCGCTACTCGCCTATGGTCGGGGTGGTAGCCAGCGCAGCAGAATGCGTTGCAAATCTGCTCGTTTGAACGGTTTTGCCAGGTAATCGTTCATTCCCGCTTCCAGGCAGGCTTCGCGGTCACCCTGCAGGGCATTGGCGGTCAGGGCGATGATCGGCACCTGTTGGTATTGCTGGAGCTGACGGATCTGCCGCGTCGCCTCGTAACCGTCCATCAACGGCAGTCTGCAATCCATCAGGATGGTGGCATAGTCGTGCTGGCTGCAGTTTTGTACGGCCTGCTGACCATCGCCGACCAGACTGACCTGATAGCCCAGGCTGCGCAGCATGGCTTCGATGACCGTCTGGTTGACCGGATTGTCCTCCACCAGCAGCACTGCTTGGCCGTCGCCGCTGCTCAGGCTCTGGCTGTCACTGCTTTGTGCCTGCTCGCTGCGGGCCAGAAAGGGTAAAGGTATCTCCAGGGTGAACACCGAGCCTTCGCCCAGTCGGCTTTCCGCGCGCAAGGTGCCGCCCATGCGTTCGGCCAAGGTGCGAGCGATCGGCAGGCCGAGGCCGGTGCCGCCGTAACGGCGGGAAATCGAGGTGTCGGCCTGCTGAAAGGCGTCGAACATGTGTTCCAGGCGCTCGTCGTCGATGCCAATACCGCTGTCGCGCACGGCGCAGGTGAACCACAGCACCTGGTCGTCCAGCTGCTGCCAGCGGGTTTGCACACGAATCTGGCCTTCTTCGGTGAACTTCAGTGCGTTGCCGATCAGGTTGACCAGAATCTGTCGGATGCGAGTGGGGTCGCCTTGCATCTCCAACTGCTCCAGGCCTGGCTGGTTTTCCAGCAGCAGTTGCAGGCCGCGTTGCTGGGCGCTGTGCTGGAACACCTGAACCGAACCCTGCAGTAGCTCCAGCAGGCTGAAGGGGATGGCCTCGAGCTCTAGTGCGCCGCGTTCGATCCGCGAGAAATCGAGAATATCGTTGATCACCTTGAGCAGGTGCTCGGTGGATTCGGTGGCCAAGGCTGCGTATTCGGTCTGCTCGTCATTCAGGCTGGTGGTTTCCAGCAGTTGCAGCATGCCCAGTACGCCATTCATCGGCGTGCGCAGTTCGTGGCTCATCATCGCCAGGAAGTCGGATTTGGCGCGGTTGGCCTGCTCGGACTCCTCACGCGCCTGGATCAGCTCGGCAATCGCCTGTTGCTGCTCGTGACCGCTCTGCTCGAGGGCGCAGGCGAGGTTGTTGATATGCCGGGCGAGGTCGGTTAGCTCGTCATTACCGCGCTCGATCAGCGAAGGTCGATAATCGCCGCTCTGGATGCGTTCCAGAGCTTGGCCCATGGCGCTCAACGGCTGCGCCAGACGCCTGGCCAGGCGCCTGGCGAGGAGAAAGGTCAGCAGCAACGCCAGCAGCGACAGAATTCCGGCCTTGAACAGTATCTCCTGCTGGCGCGTATTGAAGGTGTCGTTAGACATGCCCACTACCACCCGGCCCAGGTAGCCGTCGCCGAGTGCCTTGCCCAAAGGTGGCAGCGCTTGCGTGCGGGCAGGCTGGCCCTGTAGGCGGATGGGGGCCTGGAACACCTCGACTTGCGGCGTGCTATGACCTTGTTCCTTGGGGCGTTCGACATACACCAGGATGTTGTCGTCACGGTCGCGCACTTCGGCGAAGCGCACGTCGGGGGTGCTCAGGGTGGCACGCAGCAGGCTTTCCAGTGTGTTGAGGTTGTCGTTGAGCACGCCGTATTCGGTGGCTGGCGCCAGTTGATTGGCGATCAGCTGGCCGATATGGCCCTGCTCCAGGCGCAGGTCCTGCAGGCGGGTGAAGGTGAGAAAGCCGGTCAGCAGCAGGGTCAGCAGCAGGGCCGGGCCGACACTGATCAGCTGGGTGCGGGTGTGAATGTTCCAGCCGCGACGCTGGTTCATGGCTCTACCATCCTTGGAAAGCGGCGCTGCTGCCTGACGAGAGGTGCAGGGTGGGGGCAAGGGGCTGCCTGTGGGCACGAATCGTCCTTGGCAATTAACGTCGATCCAGCATGTTAACCGACCCGACGCGCTTTGCCAGCGCCAGGTGTCTGCACTCTGCGGTAATTCTCGTTTGCCCCACCTAACTGACGGCCAGCGCTGAACTTTTGCCCTGGCCGGGCACTCTCGGCTCCGTATAATGCACGCAGACCGCCATTACCAATGGCCTCATTCGGAAGACCTATGACACAGCTCCAACCCATTGCCGTACTCGGCGGCGGCAGCTTCGGCACCGCTCTGGCCAACCTGCTGGCAGAGAACGGCCAGCGCGTCCTGCAATGGATGCGTGACCCCGAGCAGGCCGAGCAGATGCGCCAGAGTGGCGAAAACCCGCGCTACCTGAAGGGGGTCAAGCTGCATAGCGGTATCGAGCCGACCAGTGACCTCAGTGGCGTGCTGCAGCAGGCCGAGCTGGTGCTGGTCGCATTGCCTTCCAGCGCTTTGCGCGATGCTCTGCAACTGGTTGCGCCACTGCTGGCAGGCAAGATGCTGATCAGCACCACCAAGGGCATCGAGGCCAAGACCTTCAAGCTGATGAGCCAGATTCTCGAGGAGATCGCTCCCGAGGCGCGTATTGGCGTGCTGTCCGGGCCGAACTTGGCCAAGGAAGTGGCTGATCACGCGCTGACCGCGACAGTGATCGCCAGTGAAGACGAAGAGCTGTGCTCGCGCGTGCAGCAGGCCTTGCATGGCCGGACCTTCCGCGTCTATGCCAGTGCCGACCGTTTCGGCGTCGAGCTCGGCGGCGCGTTGAAGAACGTTTACGCCATCATGTCCGGCATGGCGGCGGCGCTGGGCATGGGTGAGAACACCAAAAGCATGCTGATTACCCGTGCCCTGGCGGAAATGACCCGTTTCGCGGTCAAGCTCGGCGCCAACCCGATGACCTTTCTCGGCCTGGCTGGCGTCGGCGACCTGATCGTCACCTGTTCGTCACCGAAAAGCCGCAACTATCAGGTCGGCTTCGCCCTGGGCGAAGGTCTCAGCCTGGACGACGCGGTGCAGCGCCTTGGCGAAGTCGCCGAAGGGGTCAATACGCTGAAGGTGCTCAAGGCCCGTGCTGAAGAACTGGACGTATACATGCCGCTGGTCGCTGGCCTGCATGCCATCCTCTTCGAGGGGCGTACGCTGGCTCAGGTCATCGAATTACTGATGCTCGGTGAACCCAAGACTGACGTCGATTTCATCCCCACTGCAGGTTTCTGAACCCGGTAGCCAATCAAGGAGAGTGACTCATGAGCGATGAAAAGCAGGAATTGGCGCGTGAATCGATTCTGTTGCGCATTCTGTGGATGGTGATCTTTCTCATCATCTGGCAGCTGGCCGAATTGCTGCTCGGCGCCGTGGTGCTGCTGCAGCTTGGTTATCGTCTGTTCTACGACGCGCCGAACGCCAGCCTGCTTGGCTTTGGCGACAGCCTCAGCCAGTACCTGGCGCAGATCGGTCGTTTCGGTACCTTCAACACCGATGAAAAACCCTGGCCGTTCGCCGATTGGCCAACGCCACGTGCGCCTGAAGGCGAAACCGCGCACAGCATTCCCCCTGCGCCACATCCTGTGCGCGATGAGGAGCCAAAGCTGTGAGGTTATGGCTGCTGCGCCATGGTGAGGCCGAGCCACAGGCGGCCAGTGATGCTGCGCGCGAGCTCACCGCTCATGGTCGCAAGGAAGTGCAGCAGGCCGCAGCTCAGCTCGCCGGCCGGCCGTTGACTGCCATCGTCGCCAGCCCCTATGTGCGTGCCCAGCAGACTGCCGAGCTGGTGCGCAGCGAGCTGGGGTTCACTGGCAAGATAAACACCGTGACCTGGCTGACGCCCGATAGCGATCCCCGTGAAGCCCTGAAGTATCTCGATGAGCGCGAGCGTGCCGAGGTGCTGCTGGTCAGCCATCAACCGCTGATTGGCGCGCTGGGTGGGCTGCTGGTACACGGTCACCGGCAGGAACCGCTGCCCATGCGCACTGCCAGCCTGGCTGAGCTGGAAGGCGATATCCCGGCTGCCGGGCTGATGGAGCTGCTGGCGCTGATCCACCCCCGTTGACCCTTCGTTCTGTGGCGCCGCTTGTGGCGTCACAGCTGCGTCGTGCCTGGGCCTGTCGCGCTTCTGCGGCAAATGTTCCAGACGAGAAACATTTCTTAACTTGCACCTCTTTTGTCTGCGTGGAATATTCAACCAAGCAAGTGCTTGGTTGATTCCTACAAAAACAACAAAGGAGGAAGCCCTGTGGCTGATGCAATCCGTTTGCCGCTCGAGCTGTTTTACGAACGTGAAGCAAGGCACCCGAACAAACGCTACATGGTGCAACCTTTGGGGGGCGGCCAGCTGCTGGAGCTGAGCTGGGCCGATGTTGGTGAGCAGGCTCGTCGCGCAGCCAGTTGGTTGCGCAGTCGCGAGCTGCCACAGGGTAGCCGCATCGCCATCATCTCCAAGAACTGCGCGCACTGGATCGTTGCCGATCTGGCAATCTGGATGGCGGGCCACGTTTCGGTACCGTTGTATCCCAACCTGACTGCCGACTCGATGCGCCAGGTGCTGGAACATTCAGAAGCTGCTCTGGCCTTCGTCGGCAAGCTCGATGACTGGGCGTCGATGGCGCCTGGCCTGCCGCAGGATTTGCCGACAGTCAGCCTGCCGCTACATCCTCAGGGCAGCTTCGACTACAGCTGGGATGACCTGCAGCGCAGCGCGCCGATTCAGGATGACCCCAAGCCCGCAGCCAACCAGCTGGCCACCATCATCTACACCTCCGGCACTACCGGCACGCCCAAGGGCGTGATGCACAACTTCTCCAATTTCGGTTTCGCCGCCAGCAACGCCATCAAGCTGTTCGGTGTGGGCGAGGATGATCGGCTGATCTCCTACCTGCCGCTGTGTCACGTGGCCGAGCGCATGTTCGTCGAGTTAGCGTCCATCTACGCGGGGCAGACGATCTTCTTCGCCGAGAGCCTGGATACCTTTCTGGAAGATCTCAAGCGCGCGCGGCCGACCGTGATGTTCGGCGTGCCGCGTATCTGGACCAAGTTCCAGATGGGCGTGTACAGCAAGATGCCGGCGCAGAAGCTCGAGCGTCTGCTGCGGCTGCCAATCATCGGCCATTTCATCGGTCGTAAGGTACTCGCCGGCCTTGGCCTGGACGCCATTCGCTACGCGCTGTCCGGCGCTGCGCCAGTGCCTGAAACACTGCTCAACTGGTATCGCCGCCTGGGTATGGAGATCCAGGAGGTTTATGGCATGACCGAGAACTGTGGTTACTCCCACGTCTGTTTGCCCGGCAAGTTCAAGCAGGGCTGGATTGGCCAGAACAACCCCGGTGTCGAGGTGCGCATCGCCGAGGATGGCGAAGTTCAGGTGCGCAGTGGCGCGACCATGCAGGGCTACTTCAAGGACCCGATGAAGACCGCCGAGACGCTGACTGACGACGGCTTTCTGCGTACCGGGGACAAGGGCGAGCAGGACGCCGAAGGTAACCTGCGTCTTACCGGGCGTATCAAGGAAATCTTCAAGACCAGCAAGGGCAAGTATGTCGCGCCGGCACCGATCGAAAATCGCATCGGTGAACACTCGCGTATCGAGCAGGTGTGCGTGGTTGGCGACGGCTTGCCGCAACCCATCGCTCTATGCGTGCTCTCCGATGTGGGGCGCCAGGAGGCGGCCAATGACAGCCGCGATGAGCTTGAAAGCAGCCTCAAGGCCTTGCTCGCCGAGGTCAATGGTCGCCTCGATCATCATGAGCGGCTGCAAGGCCTGGTGCTGGTCAAGGAGGTCTGGGCGGTGGAGAACGGTTTCCTCACCCCAACCCTGAAGATCAAGCGCGCGGTGATCGAAGGCACCTACGGCGAGCGTTTCGCCGAATGGCAGCAGCGCAGCGAAGCCGTGCTCTGGCACGATTGAGTATCAGTGGGCCGGGCTGACCGGCCCGGTTTCAACGCACAAGGGACACGCTCATGGGATTGTGGCAACGAACGCCCGATATCGATGCACTCAACGCGACCTTGAAAAATAGCATCGGCGAGGTGCTGGACATTCGTTTCGAAGCCTTCGACGACGAGTCGCTCAGCGCCAGCATGGTGATCGACTCGCGCACTCATCAGCCTTACGGTCTGCTGCACGGCGGCGCCTCGGTGGTGCTGGCGGAAACCCTCGGTTCCACCGCCAGCTACCTGTGCATCGACAGCAGCCGCTTCTACTGCGTCGGTCTGGAGGTCAATGCCAACCATCTGCGCGGTTTGCGCAGCGGGCGTGTGCATGCGGTGGCGCGGGCGGTGCATCTGGGGCGTACCACTCACGTCTGGGACATTCGCCTGAGTGGCGATGACGGCAAGGCCAGCTGCATCTCGCGGTTGACCATGGCCATCGTACCCCTGGGTGAGCAACCGCCGAAACTATGATTTTCGGCCTGCAATTTCATCCAAGATTTGCCTGATCCATGGCGCTACAGTACGCGCCATGGATCACATCACTCATATCCAAAGCAGCTTGCCCGGCGTTCGCCTGATTGACGCCGAGTACCGCCGCTTCGCCTTTCCTCGGCATTTTCATCTGGAATACCACGTCGGCCTGCTGATCCAGGGGCAGCATCGCTACGCCTATGGCGGTGAGCGCCGGCATGTCGGGGCAGGGGACGTGTTGTTGATGGCGCCGGAAGGGATTTATGACGGCGCCTGCCTCGATGGCCAGAGTTACCGCATTCGGGTGATGGCGTTCGATCCCTCTTGGTGGATGAAGCCAGTCGTACCCTGAGTGACGGTCGTCAGGGCGCGCCACGCTTGACCACCAGCAGTCTGCGTCACCCGCTGCTGTCACAGCACCTGCAGCGCTTTCATGCGGCGATGCTGGGCGGCTCGAGACTGGCCCAGGAAGAAGCACTCTGGCAGGCGTTGGCCCATTTGTTGGAGATGGGCTCGACGTTGCGTGTCAGCGAGCCGCATCGCGTTTTTGATCCGCACACCTGGCAGCGGCTGCGCGATTGGCTGGAAAGTCGCCTGGACGATCCGCCTTCGTTGGATGAAATCGCCGCTTTCTGCGCCATGAGTCCGTGGCAGGCGTTGCGGCGTTTCCGCGAGCACACCGGCCTGCCACCGCATCAGTGGCTGACGCAGCTGCGTTTGCAGCGGACATTGCCGCTGGTGCTGGCCGGTGAGCCTCTGAGCGAGATCGCCTTGCGCCTGGGCTTCTACGACCAGGCGCATTTCTCGCGGTTGTTCCGCCGCACCTACGGCCTGCCACCGGCGCGTCTGCGTCAGGGCTGACCCACTCACACATCGCGTTTTTCACGTTCCTGGAGATCACCATGCAGGAGACGTCCGTCTTGCTGTCGCTGGCTGCCGTGTTCGCGGTGGCCCTTATCAGTCCCGGCCCGGATGTGGCGCTGGTGGTGCGCACCGCTCTGCATCAAGGGCAGCGTGCAGGCTTGCTCAGTGCGCTTGGGCTGGCTTGCGGCATTCTTCTGCATGGCACACTGGTGCTCAGTGGCGTGGCTTTGCTGCTCAGTCGCACCGAGTGGTTGTTCGCTCTGGTGCAGGTCGGTGGCGCGCTCTACCTGGGCTGGCTGGGCATCGGCGCGGTGCGCGCCTGGTGGCATGGCAGTGCGGGCAGCAGACGTCTGGATGGCGAGCTGACACCTTCGCTGTTCGGCCCCTGGTTACGCGGCGTGCTCACCAACCTGGGCAACCCCAAGGCCCTGGTGTTCTTCCTGGCGCTGCTCAGCAGTCTGGTGCCGGCGGACATGTCGCTGCCCGGCAAGGTGGCCTGTGCCGCTCTGTTGTTCGGCCTGAGCCTGTTCTGGTTTGGCCTGCTCGGTATGACCCTGAGCCGACCGCTGATGCGTCAGCGGCTGCTGCAGGTGGCGCCGACCATCGACTTCGTTTGCGGTCTGGTATTTATGCTGGTGGCGGCCAGTATCGTCGGACGTCTGCTGCTATAGCTCTGACCATTGCGCCGCCATCAATGGCCGTTACGGTCATTGCCACTGCTACGTAGCTGCCGGAGAATCCGGGCATATTCGCCTTCTCGAGTTTGATGCATGCCGCAGCCGGTCTTTTTCGCTCATGCCAACGGCTTTCCGTCCGCCACCTACGGCAAGCTTTTCGCCGCGCTGGCGCCGGATTTTCAGGTGCAGCACCTGGAGCAGCACGGCCATGACTCGCGTTTTCCGGTCAATGACAACTGGTCGAATCTGGTCGATGAGCTGATCCATCACCTTGAGGACAGTGGCGAGCCGGTCTGGGGTGTCGGTCATTCGCTCGGCGGCGTGCTGCACTATCACGCCGCTTTGCTTCGCCCCGAGCTATATCGTGGGGTAGTGATGCTCGATTCGCCGGTGCTGACGCTGGCTGACCGCATGGTGATTCGCGCCGCCAAGCGCTTTGGCTTCATCGACCGCATCACGCCTGCCGGCCGTACCCTGGGGCGCCGCGAAGCCTTTGCCGATCTGGTCGAGGCGCGCGATTACTTCGCTGGCAAGAGCCTGTTCCGCCGCTTCGATCCCGAGTGTCTGGATGCCTATGTCAGTCACGGTCTGCAACGGGCGGAGCAGGGACTACGCCTGAAATTCGACCCGGCCACCGAGATCAGCATCTATCGCAGCGTGCCGCATACCTCGCCGGGCAGGCCGCAGCAGCTGGCTGTGCCGCTGGCCTTGGTGCGTGGCCGCCACAGTAGAGTGGTATTACCGCATCATGCGCATCTGCTGCGGCGCATGCCGCGGGCCGAATATCACAACCTGCCGGGCGGACACATGTTCCCGCTGGAGCGCCCTCAGGCGACTGCCGACCTTTTGCGTCAGCTGTTCACCCGCTGGGCTGGTAGCCAGGAGCAACGTGCATGAGCATGGGTTTCGAGGAAATTCGTCTGAGCCTGCCGCATATCGAGTTGGCGGCGCATCTCTACGGGCCGGAGGACGGTGTGCCGGTGCTGGCGCTGCACGGTTGGTTGGATAACGCGGCGAGCTTCGCGCGGCTGGCGCCGAAGCTCGAGGGGGTGCGCATCGTCGCCCTGGACTTCGCCGGTCATGGTCACTCCGAGCATCGTTCGGCTGGCGCCGGTTACGCGTTGTGGGACTATGCCTTTGACGTCCTGCAGGTCGCCGAGCAGTTTGGCTGGGAGCGATTTTCCATCCTGGGTCACTCCATGGGCGCGATCACTGCGGTGTTGCTGGCAGGGGCGATGCCGGAGCGGATCGAGCGCCTGGCGCTGATCGATGGCTTGGTGCCTTATACCGGTGAGGCCGAACAGGCGCCGGAAAAATTGGGCGAAGCGTTGCGCGCCAGGCAGGCGCTCACCGACAAGCGCAAGCCGGTGTATGCCGAGATGGCGCGTGCTGTCGAAGCTCGTATGAAGGGCGTGGGGGCGGTCAGTCGTGAGGCGGCCGAACTGCTTGCGCAGCGAGGGTTGATGCCGGTGCCGGGCGGTTACACCTGGCGTACCGATAGCCGCCTGACCCTGCCGTCGCCGCTGCGTCTGAGCTGGGCCCATGCCCAGGCGTTCGTTCGTGCGCTGCAATGCCCGGTCAGCCTGGTGTTGGCGGAGCAGGGCATGATGGGCGCGCAGTCCGCCGTGCGCGGCTTGCTGCAGGATTTGCCGTTCGAGGTGCACCGTCTGCCCGGCGGGCACCACCTGCATCTGGATGATGAAGCCGGCGCGCAGCTCGTAGCGGATTGTTTCAATCCATTCCTGCGCTTGCCTTGACTTGCCTGCAGTCGTGGGGAAAGGTGTGGCGGTCTGCCATGGAGGATCGCATGATCGACCCGTTAAACGTCGCCACTCGCTGCTCAGCAAGCCCGTCTGCCGCTTTCCTTCAACAGGTTTCCACTCGATGACGGGGCGCATGAAGCTGTTCTCGGCAGCGCTTGCCACCTTTTGCAGTGGGGCCGTGCTGGCAGCCGATCTGCCTGGCAGTCGCGACCTTGAGGTATTGCCGCGTTTCCCCGCCAGCCACATCGTCGCCTTCAAGGAAGCGTCCGATGTCGAGCGCATCTACCCGCAAGGCTCCATTCGCCGCATCAGCGGGCGGTTGCGCTATGAGCGTGAGGTCCTGGTGCAGGGCCAGCACAGTGCGGTGACCTACGAGCTGCCGCGTACCCACAGTGCCGATCAGGTCTTCACCGAAGCGCGGGAAACCCTGCTGGAGAAGGGCGCGGAACTGCTTTACTGGTGCCAAGGCCGTGAGTGTGGCGCGAGCAGTTTGTGGGCCAACTCGGTGTTCGGTAATGCCACGCTGTATGGCTCCGACGACCAGCAGGCTTACGCATTGCTGCGCCTGGCCGAGCCGAACCACGAGAGCTTGCTGGCGCTGTACAGCATCACCCGTGGTAATCGCCGCGCTTACCTGCATGCCGAGCAACTGGATGCCGAAGCTCCTCTGGGGGCATTGCTGCCGACGCCCGCGACCCTGCTGCGTCAGTTGCGTACCGATGGGCAACTGAAACTGCCCGACGAAGCCAAGGCCGACAGCGCCTGGGTGGAAGTGCTGGCGCGCAGTCTCAACCTCGACAGCACCTTGCGCGTCAGCCTCGCCGGTAGCCAGGCCGAAGCCTGGCGCGAGGCGTTGATCGAACAGCGTGTGCGCGAAGCCCGCCTGGAGTTGGGTGAAAGTTCGGATGAAACACTGAGCGTGCGTTTGTTGCGTTAAGCTAGCACTCGCAATCGCCATAACAGAGCGCCCGTAAGGGCGCTTTGTCGTTTCGTCGAATGGAGTTTCGCTTGATGGCCACTAATGATCGTCTGCTGGTGCAGATTCTTCTGCTCGGCCTGCTGGCCGCCAGCCTCTGGGTGCTGGCACCATTCTGGTCAGCGTTGTTCTGGGCCGCCGTGCTGGCCTTTGCCAGCTGGCCGCTGATGCGCCTGCTGACGCAACTGGTCAACGGGCGCATGTCGCTGGCAGCGGGCATCCTCACCGGCGTCTGGGTGATCATGGTAGCGGTGCCGTTGGTCTGGCTGGGCTTCAACCTGGCCGACCACATCAAGGACGCCAACGCGCTGGTCAAGGATCTGCAGGTCGAAGGTCTGCCTCCACCGCCGAGCTGGCTGGGCAGTATTCCGTTGGTCGGTGATCGCCTGGTGGAGCTGTGGCGCACCATCGATCAGCAGGGCGCAGCCTTCTTCGACACGCTGCGGCCCTATCTGGGGCAGGTAGGCAACTGGCTGGTGGCACGTAGTGCGAAGATCGGTGCGGGCATGGTCGAGCTGGCCCTGAGCCTGGTGCTGGTGTTCTTCTTCTACCGTGACGGGCCGCGCCTGGCGGTGTTCGTGCATAGCCTTCTGGAGCGACTGATCGGCGAGCGTGCCGATCATTATCTGGAGCTGGTCGCTGGCACCGTGCAGCGGGTGGTCAACGGCGTGATCGGCACCGCCGCCGCGCAGGCCGTGCTGGCTTACATCGGTTTCGTCATCGCCGGGGTGCCGGGCGCCCTGGTGCTGGGCCTGCTGACCTTCGCCTTCAGCTTCATCATGATCCCTCCGCTAATCTGGGGCCCCGCCGTGGCCTGGCTGGTGTGGCAGGGCGAGATCGGCATGGCGATCTTCCTGGGTATCTGGGGCTTTTTCATCATCAGTGGGGTGGACAACATCCTAAAACCCTACCTGATCAGCCGTGGCGGCAACCTGCCGCTGGTGGTGGTGCTGCTCGGCGTATTCGGCGGCATTCTGGCCTTCGGCTTCATGGGCCTGTTCCTCGGCCCGACCCTGCTGGCGGTGGCCTACAGCCTGCTCAGCGACTGGGTGGCGGACAAGGCGCCGCCGGCTGAAGCAGTGGTCGACAAACCACTGCCGGGCGAGGAAACACGCGGCTGATCAGCCGCGTTCGCTTTCGTATTTATCGAGGGTGTCGCGAGCGATTTGCCGACCCAGCATGATCAGCTCCGGCGCCTTGTAGAACTCGAAGAAGCGGCAGGCACGCTTGGGCACGTTGATCAGGATGTCCGGCGGGTAGCCGGCGATCTTGTACTGCGCCAATGAGGTCTGCATCACCTCGAAGCTCTGGTTGACCAGTTCCAGTAGTGACGCTGGCCCGCTGAATTCGGCTACGCGTGAGCCGCTGGCGGATTTTGGCGCGGGTTCATCGTCCTCTTTGCGACTAGGCGCTGCGGCCGGGCTGACGTCATCGGCGAGGCTCTGTTCCTCGGCGAGCAGCAGGGTTTCGTCCTCGCTCTTGCGGCGAAAACTGGGCAGACGCGAGCCGAGCGACGTCATCAACTGGTCGATGCGCCCCTTGAGGGCGGCAGGGCGTTCGATCACTGGCAACTGGTAGTGATTCTGGTTGGTGGCGTTGAGGTTGACCGCGATGATCAGGTCGCAGTGGCTGGACACCACCGGGACGATCGGCAACGGGTTGAGCAGGCCGCCGTCGACCAGCATGCGCTTGCCCTGGATGACCGGAGTGAACAGGCTCGGAATCGCCGCCGAGGCACGCATCGCCTGATGTAGGCAGCCTTCCTGGAACCAGATTTCCTGCTGGTTGGTGAGATCGGTGGCGACGGCAGTGAAGGGGATGGCGAGGTTTTCGATATCCACGTCGCCAACGATTTCCTGAATGCGCCCGAACACGCGCTCACCGCGAATCGCGCCGAGACGGAAGCTGACATCGAGCAGGCGCAGCACGTCGAGATAATCCAGGCTTTCCGTCCATTCACGGTATTCGCGCAACTTGCCGGCAGCGAAAATACCGCCGACCACAGCGCCCATCGAGCAGCCGGCGATGCAGCCGATTTCATAACCGCGCGCTTGCAATTCCTCGATCACGCCGATGTGCGCATAGCCGCGCGCACCTCCCGAGCCCAGCACCAGCGCCACTTTCTTGCTCATCGATAACTTCCCTCTGTGAAGGCTCCGACCTTACTCGGGCGATGAGGCTCAGCCAAGGGCGCGTTTGCTAGAATCTGCCGGCTGACGCTTCGCAGGGGCGATGGGCTCGCCATCCGTTCGTCGGCGCCGGTATGATCGGGCAAGCGAAGCGGCGGGCGCCGGGCACTTTCCCCATGCCGCAGCGTCATAGTCTGGGCCAACCCGTAGTCATGTCCGTTCGAGGAGTGTGGTCGATGAAACACTGGTTCTGTTTGCCGCTGCTTGTGGTGACGCTCGCCGGCTGTGCCGGCAAGACCGTCTACCGTGAGACCTGCGCCAATCAGCTGGATGCCGCCTGGAAGGAACTGAGCATCGCCGAGGCCGAAGGCTTCGCCGGTACCGTGAGCTATTCCAAGGCATTCTCTCTGCTCACCGCTGCCAAGACCCAGCAGCAGTTCGAAGCCTACGCAGGCTGTACCAGCAAGGCCGAACGTGCGCGCTTCTACATTCGTGAATCGCGAGCGGGGCGTTGATGCAACTCGATTTCGCCGATCTGAGCCCGCTTGAGGCCTACCGCTGGCTGGCCTCCAGTGTGACCCCCCGGCCCATCGCCTGGGTTTCGACCCGCTCGACCGACGGCGTGGCCAACCTGGCGCCGTTCAGTTTCTTTCAGGTGATCAGCGACAACCCCCCGACCTTGCTGGTCAACGCCAACACTCGCGATGACGGCAGCCTCAAGGACAGCCTGCGCAACGCCCAGGCCAGTGGCGAACTGGCGATCCAACTGGTCAGCTTCGCCCAGGCCGAGGCGATGAATGACAGCGCTGCGATCCTGCCCCATGAGGTCAGCGAGTTCGCCCACTGTGATATCGCCAGCCAGCCGTGCGAGCGCATCGACGTGCAGCGCGTCGTTGGCGCAGCGGTGACCTTCGAATGCCGCGTAGCGCAGATCCAGCCCTATCCGCCGCAACAGCCCAATTGCCACCTGATCTTCGCCGAAGTGCTGCTGGCGCACATCGATGATGCGGTGCTCAACGAGCAGGGGCGTATCGACCCGCTCAAGCTCGATCTGGTCGGTCGCCTGGGGGGCAGCGCCTACTGCCGCACCCGGGATCTTTTCCAGATGCAGCGGCCCTGAACCCGTTCTGAAAACGACGTCCAGTTAACTCTCCCGGCCATCTTGGCGTCTGCTGGCTTGTCGCCAGTAGCGCTGCGCTCCTATGTTCCAGAATTGTCAGGCCGTTGAATAACGCAGGTAGTTTTTCAACAGCTTGTTAGGGCTGGCTGCAGTAGGCAGGGGGTTGTCATGGGTGGCTCATTGAGCAAGCGGCTGGCCAGTCTGAGCACGGCCAGCAAGTTGATGCTGGGTTTTGCTCTGGTATTGATTCTGACTGTTCTGGTAGCGGTTACTGGTCTGCTGGCGTTGCGCGAAGTCAGTGCTGGCGCCGAGCTGCAGCAACGCATGAGTGCGCTTGGCGAGCAGGTGCTGCGCATGCGCCAGAGCGAGCAGGCGTTCGCGTTGAGTGGTGACAGCCAGCACGCCGAGCGGCTGGCAGAGCAGGCTGAGAGCATTTTGCAGGCCGGACAGGCACTGCAAGTTGAGCTCGATAGCGACACAGCTGCCATTCTGGCGCAGGTCGAGCCTGCACTGGCCGACTACCGCAGCGCTTTTGCCCGTTACGTTGAACTCACCGACAACATGCAGCTGTCCCTGCAAGCCGCTGACTGGCTGGTGGTCAGCGCGGCCAACAGCCTGGATCTGCTGCAGGAGGGGTTGGCCGAAGATGGCGTCGACTTGCTCAAGAGCACCCAGGGTGAGCGCGGTGGCGACTCGGTTGCGCAGGCTGGCAAGGTCAGCAAGATCCATCAGTTGCTGCTGCAGGCGTTGGATCAGGCACGCCAGCGCCTGGAGGCCAGTCGGCGCAGCGATAGCAGTGAGCAGGCGGAAATTGCCCAGGCCGGCGAGGCGCAAGCCCTGGCTGCCGAATTGCGCGATGCGCTGGATGATCCCGGTTATGCCGCGGTGCTTGGTGAGGTGGTGGTCAATGTCGACTCCTTCAATGAGCGCCTGAAGGAATACGCCACCCAACTGCAGCAACAAAAACAGGTATACGGGCAACTGGTTGCTCAGGTCGAGCAGTTGCTGCAGCGGGTCGAGCTGGCCCTGGAAACCCAGCGTCAGGCCATGCATGCCGAGCGTCAGGCCAGCAGTGGTCTGATCATCGCGGCGGCGGCCCTGGCGCTGCTGTTTGGCCTCAGCGCGGCCATCATGATCAGCTTGGCCATCGTGCGTCCGCTCAAGCGAGTGATCGGCCTCGCTGAATCCATCGCGGCTGGTGATCTCAGTGTGCGCATCGAACAGGATCGTCGTGACGAGATCGGTCAACTGCTCGCTGCCATGCAGGGAATGTCCGCCAACCTGTGCGATATGGTTGGTCGCCTTCAGGGGGGCGTGGCGCAGATTTCCAGTTCTGCCCAGACCCTCTCGACAACTGCCGAGCAGACGCGCCAGGGCGTCAATGGTCAGAAGCTGGAGACCGATCAGGTCGCCACCGCCATGAGTCAGATGACGGCCACGGTGCACGAGGTGGCACGCAATGCCGAGGCCGCAGCAGCTTCCACCGAGCAGGCTGACCAGCGTGTCGGTGCCGGTAGCCAGGTAGTGCGCCAGACCCTTCAGCGCATCGAACAATTGGCTCGTGCCATGGATACCACTACCGAGAGCATTCAGCGTCTGAGCCAGGACACTCAGCGTATCGATGCGGTACTCGAGGTGATCAAGAGCGTTGCCGAACAAACCAACCTACTGGCGCTCAACGCGGCCATCGAAGCGGCGCGTGCCGGAGAGCAGGGGCGTGGCTTTGCTGTGGTTGCCGATGAGGTACGGGCGTTGGCAAAACGCACTCAGCAATCCACCGCGGAAATCGAGTCGCTGATCGCGGCCTTGCGCGAGGGTAGCCGCCGCGCTGTGACGGACATGGAGGAGAGCGCCAGCCTGGTGAACCTCACGGTTGGCGACGCCAACCAGACTGAAGGCGCTCTGGCGGCCATTGCCGAGGCGGTGAGCCTGATCTCGGAGATGAACCAGCAGATCGCTGCAGCAGCGGAGCAGCAAACCGCCGTGGCCGAGGAAATCAACCGCAGCGTCACCTCGATCCGCGATATTGCCGATCAGTCAGCTACGGCCATGGACGAAACCGCTGCGTCGAGCATCCAGCTGGCTGAGCTGGGGCGGGAGCTGCAGGGCATGGCAGGGCACTTTCGCCTGACATAGCGTCTGCCCTCACAGTTTCGTGAGCAAACTTTGCATAGCGCTATGCCACGCCTCGGCGCCCCAGTAGCATCGGTGTTCTGCATAAGGAGCCAACGATGCGAACCAAACTCGATGCCTGTCTCGACTCGGTCAATCAGGTATTGCTGGGCAAAGAGGCGCAGGTGCGCCTGGCACTGACCTGCCTGCTGGCGCGTGGTCACCTGCTGATCGAAGACCTGCCGGGCATGGGCAAGACGACCCTCAGCCATGCCCTGGCGCGCGTGCTGGGGCTGAGCTTTCAGCGTATCCAGTTCACCTCTGACCTGCTGCCGGGCGACATCCTTGGTACCTCGGTATTCGACAAGGACAGCGGGCAGTTCGTCTTTCATCCCGGGCCGATCTTTGCTGAGCTGGTGCTGGCGGACGAGATCAACCGCGCCACACCGAAGAGCCAGAGCGCGCTGCTCGAAGCAATGGAAGAAGGCCAGGTGACCATCGAAGGCGCAACTCGGCCGCTACCTGAGCCGTTCTTCGTCATCGCCACGCAGAACCCGGTCAGCAGCGGCGGCACCTTCGCCTTGCCCGAATCCCAACTCGATCGCTTTCTCATGCGTCTGTCGCTGGGCTACCCGGCGCAAGCGGCGGAGCGGGCCTTGCTGCTGGGCGATGCCCGGCGTGATCTGTTGCCGCGCATGGAATCCATTCTCGACCATGCCGAACTGGCCCGTCTGCAGGCGCAAGTGCCCAAGGTGCGTGCCAGCGATGCGCTGATCGACTATGTGCTGCGCCTGGTCGAGGCGACGCGCAGTCAGCCGCAGTTCGCCTGGGGTTTGTCACCGCGGGCCAGTCTGGCGTTGCTGGCTGCAGCACGGGCCTGGGCGCTGCTGGCCGAACGTGATTACGTGATTCCCGAAGATGTGCAAGCGGTGCTGCCGTCGGTAGTGGGGCACCGTCTGCGCGAGCGCGCCGACCCTACCGGTCATGGTGGCGGCAGTCTGGTGCAATGGTTGCTGCGCGAAGTTCCGGCGCTCTGATGCGTGCAGCGCTGAAGCCGCTCTGGCGGCGGTGGTTGGCCAGGCGTATTCCGCCAGCGGCCAGCGTGCGTTTGAATCAGCGGCGCATTTTCATTCTGCCCAGTCGGGTCGGGGCTGTGTTTGCCGTGGCACTTCTACTGATGCTGCTGGTGGGCATCAATTATCAGAACAGCCTGGCCTATGGCCTGACCTTCCTGCTGGTATCGGTGTTCGTTGTCACCATCCTGCATACCTACCGCAACCTGGCCGGGCTGGTGCTCAAGGCTGGTGGTGGCGGGGCAGTGTTTGTCGGCGAGCAGGCGCGCTTTCGCGTGCGCCTTGAGAGCCCTGAGCGCGAGCACCAGGCCGTGGCGCTGGGCTGGCCACCGTCTGAGCTGGTGGTGCGCGATGTACCGCGCCAGGGGCAGACCGAAGTGGATTTGAGCCAGCCAGCCGTGAGACGTGGCTGGCTGCGACCCGAGCGTCTGAGGGTGGAAAGCCGTTTTCCGTTGGGCTTGCTGGTGGCCTGGAGCTGGGTCGATCTGGATCAGGCGGTGCTGGTCTACCCGCGGCCGTTGGAGGGTGAGCTGCCGTTGTCGGCGGGCCTGGGCGAAGAGGAGGAGGAAGAGGGCATGCGCGCGCGCGGCCAGGGCGCCGACGACTTCCAGGGCCTGCGCGAGTATCAGCCGGGCGATTCGAAACGGCGTCTGGACTGGAAGGCCTATTCACGTGGTCAGGGCCTGCTGGTCAAGGATTTCGCCATGCTCAGTGGCCGTGATCTATGGTTGGACTTCGACAGTCTGGGTGGCGACAGCGAAATGCGTTTGTCGCTGCTCTGTTACTGGGTGCTGCAGTTCACCGAGCGGCAACAGGCATTCGGCTTGCAACTGCCTGGGCAGGTGATCGCACCGGATTACGGTGAGGGGCATCGCGATGCTTGCCTGCGCGCCCTGGCGTTGTTCGGAGCGCGCGCATGAGCAGCCTGCTGGGTATTCCGAGGATCGCTCTGACCTGGTTGCTGGTCGCCCAGGTGCTGGTGATCGTGCCGCATCTGGTGCATCTGCCGCTGTGGATGATCGCGCTGTGGCTTGGTGCTGCCGGTTGGCGTGTGCAGATTTTCCACATGCGTGCGCGCTATCCCAATGGCTGGGCCAAGGGCGGCCTGGTGCTGCTGGTGTTGGCTGGCATCCTGCTTTCGCGCGGCACACTGGTGGGGCTGGATGCCGCGTCGGTGCTGCTGATCGCCACCTTCACCCTCAAGCTGCTGGAGATGCGCACGCGGCGTGATGCGCTGGTGCTGATCTTCCTCGGTTTCTTCTGCGTGGTGACCGCCTATCTGTTCGAGGACGGAATTCTTGCCGCGCTCTACAGCCTGCTGCCGGTTACGGCGCTGCTGACTGCGCTGGTCGGCCTGCAGCACAGTGGTTTTGCCGAACGCCCCTGGCCACCCCTGCGTCTGGCGGGTGGCCTGGTCCTGCAAGCGATACCGCTGATGCTGTTGCTGTTCGTGTTCTTTCCGCGCATGGGGCCGTTGTGGTCACTGCCAATGCCCAGCGACAAGGGCGTCACTGGCCTGTCGGACAGCATGGAGCCAGCCGATATCGCCGAGCTCAGTCGCTCCTCGGCACTGGCCTTTCGCGCCAGCTTCGAGGGGGAAGTGCCGGCGAGAGGGCAGCTGTATTGGCGTGCTCTGACGCTGGAGCGTTTCGATGGCAGACGCTGGTCGCAGTCCAGTTACGCTGATGTACCCGTCGCGCCGCAGTGGAGCAAGGCCGGCGAGCCGCTCGATTACAGCATCATCATGCAGCCCAGCGGCAAGCGTTGGCTGTATGCGCTGGATGTCGGCGAGATGGCGCAGGACAGCGGGCGGATGATGAACGACTTCCGTTGGCAGAGGCTGCGTCCGGTAGATAGGCCCCTGCTGTACCAGGTGCGTTCCTGGCCTGACGCAGCACGTGAAGCATCGGCCGAACCACCAGGTTTGCGTCAGGCGTTGCAACTGCCCGAGCAGGGCGACCCGCGCAGTCGCGCCTGGGCGGCTGAGCTGAAGGCAAAGTACCCGCAGAGCGATGCGCTGGTGGCCGCAGTGCTGCAGCATTTCAACCGTGAACCTTACGTCTACACGCTGCGCCCGCAGCCTCTGGGGCGTGACAGCATCGATGAGTTCCTGTTCGACACCCGGCGTGGTTTCTGTGCGCACTACGCTGGCGCGATGACCTTCGTGCTGCGTGCGGCGGGCATTCCTGCACGAGTCGTCGCCGGTTATCAGGGCGGCGAGCTCAATCCCAATGGCAACTACATCCAGGTACGCCAGTTCGATGCCCATGCCTGGGTCGAGTACTGGCAGCCGGGCCGTGGCTGGCGCAGCGTCGATCCGACTTTTCAGGTAGCGCCGGAGCGTATCGAGCAAGGGTTGGAAGAGGCCTTGGCCGAAGAGGATGGTTTTCTTGACGATCAACCCTTCTCGCCACTGCGCTACCGCGAGCTGGCCTGGCTCAATCAGCTGCGCATGACTTGGGAGAATCTCAACTACGGTTGGCAGCGCTGGGTGCTGGGGTACCAGGGCGAGCAGCAGCTGAAACTGCTGCAGAACTGGTTCGGCAGCCTCGATTGGCAGCGTCTGGCGCTCGCTCTGGTGGGCACTGGTGCGCTTTTGATCGGCCTGCTGGCGCTGTGGCTGCTCAAACCCTGGCAACAGCGGCCTGATCCGCAACGCCAGGCGTTTCGCAAGTTCGAGCGGCTGTTGGCGCGCCATGACGTGCGCCGGGAAGCGGGTGAGGGCTCACGCTCCTTCGCGTTGCGCGCGGCGCGGCAGTTGCCCGAGCAGGCGGAGCAGATCGAGACATTTGCCCGATGCTTCGAGCAGCAGCGCTATGCCGGCGGGCCAGTGTCACGTGATGCTTTGCGGCAAGCATTGAGTGATTTGCGCAGAGCATTGCCCTGGCGCTTGTCGCGTTAGCGACCATTGGCCACTTGCTTGAATGGGTGCTCGGGCTGTTAGCTTGGTGCATCGTCGTTTGGAGGAGTGAGCATGAGCGATTTCATCGAGCACTGCCTGGGCCGCGTCCTGGCTCTGCAGGTGCGACTGTATGCCTGCCAGGCGCGGTTGGCTGACTGTACCGACACCGAGGCATTGCACGATTTACGCATCGCCCTGCGGCAATTGCGCAGCCTGTTGCGTCCGTTACGCGGTTTGCCGGCTGTAGATGTTCTGGAGCAGGGAGCAGCGGTGCTGGGCCGCCTCAGCGGGCCACTGCGTGATCGCGAAGTCCTAGTCGCCGAGTTGGCGCGCATGGGCCTTGCCCATCTGGCGCCTGTCGATGAGGCGCAGCGCGCCGCAGGCTACGCTGCCATTGCCAGTAGTCGCGAGTTGGCGGATCTGATGCTGTTGCTCGACGGCTGGCCGGCGAATTGGCGTGAAGCCGCCAGGCAAGGCCAGTTGAACGATATAGACAAACGCATCCGGCGTCGCCTGCGCCGTCAGCAACGACAACTGGCCCTTGCGTTGCGCGATCCGGCGCATGATCGTCACCGCCTGCGCCTGTTGATCAAGCGCGTGCGTTACGCCGCTGAAACCTACCCCGCACAAAGTCGTTTGAGCAAGGCGGCGCAGCTCAGGCTCAAGCGTGCGCAAAGCGCGCTGGGCGACTGGCACGATCGGCTGCAGTGGCTGGCACAGGCTGATGCGATGGTGTCCCTGGAACCTTGCCGGGCCATCTGGCTGCAGGCTCTGCTGACTGCAGAGGGGCGCGCCGATGATGCCTTGCTGGCGCTGTATGGCGACCTGCCGAACGCAGACTAAGGTGTCATTCTCGCCGCAAATATGACCGAATAGGCATCCTTGCGGACTATCGTTCAGTCGTCAGCATCCCCTAAGATCGTCGCCATCGATGAATGCCGAGGTGCATATGATCTTTTCCGACATGCTTGAGGCGGTGCGCCGCGATCCCAATGCCGTGGTGATCCCGGCTGAGTGGGGGCAGGGCCGCGCCAGTTTCGGCGGCCTGGTGGCGGCTCTGGCGTTCGAGGCCATGCGCGCCAAGGTGCCGCAGGGTCGTCCGGTGCGCTCGCTGGCTATCACCTTCGTCGGCCCCGTGGCGCCGGATGTTCCCGTCAGTTTTCAGGCCGAGGTGCTACGCGAGGGCAAGGCGGTCAGCCAGATGTTCCTGCGCGCGTTTCAGGACGGGCAGGTGGTGACCGTGGTGCAGGGCAGCTTTGGCGCATCGCGCCCTTCGGCGATTGCCGTGGAGGCGCTTGCCGCGCCGCAGATCACGCCGGTGGAGCAGTGCCAGGAGTTGCCCTACGTGCGCAACGTCACGCCGGAGTTCACGCGCTTTCTGGCCATGCGCTGGGGAATCGGCGGCATGCCTTTCAGCAACACGCCATCGCGGCAGATGGGCGGCTGGGTGCGTTTGCGTGGTGAGCGCGAGCCGCAGCCGCTCAGCGAGGCGCACTTGCTGGCACTGGTCGATGCCTGGCCGCCTGCGGTGCTGCCCTATCTGAAAAGCCCGGCGCCGGGCAGCTCGCTGACCTGGACCATCGAGTTCGTCCAGCCGCTACACGCTCTCAGCAGCGAAGACTGGTGCCTGTATCGCGCGGACATCGAATATGCCCGCGATGGTTACGGGCACGTAGCGGCGGCGATGTGGACCCCCGCAGGTGAGCTGATCGCCCTGAGCCGGCAGACCGTCACCGTCTTTGGTTGAATCAGTGGCGCCAGGCACCGCTTCAGTAACAGGCGCTTCAGGGCATCGCCCCTGTTGCTGAGAGGCTCTGCGGGCTCGGCCGTGGGCTTGCCGCGCCAGGGAGGTTTCCAGCAGGCACGAGCCACATATGCGATTGCCTGGCAGCGTCTTTACAGGCGCAACTGGCCGATGGCCTTGTTCAGCTCGCCCGCCAGCTGTGCCAGTTGCTGACTGGTGGCGGCCGATTCGAGGGTCTGGCCGACGGTCTGCTCGGTCACGTCACGGATGCCCACCACCGAGCGGCTCATTTCTTCGGCTACCTGGCTCTGCTGCGTGGCAGCCACGGCAATCTGCGTGTTGCTGTCGCGCATCAGGGCCACGGCGGCCGTGATGGCGGCCAGCGATTCCCCGGCCTCCTGCGCCAGTTGCACGCAGTGATTGGCGTTTTCCGAACTTTCGCGCATGAATTCGACGGCGTCGCGGGTGCCACCCTGCAGGTTGCCGATCATCTGGGTGATTTCGTCGGTTGAGTCCTGCACGCGCTTGGCCAGGTTGCGCACTTCGTCGGCGACCACGGCGAAGCCGCGGCCCATTTCACCGGCGCGGGCGGCCTCGATGGCGGCATTGAGGGCGAGCAGGTTGGTTTGCTCGGCGATGCCGTGAATCACGCCGACCACGCGACTGATGTGCTGACTGTCTTCGGCCAGGCGCTCGATGCTGCCGGCGCTCTGGCGCACGCCTTGCGACAGCGCTGCGATGGATTGCTCGACACGTTCGACCACCTGCTGACCAGCGCGTGCAAGCTGATCGGCATTAAGCGACTGGTCGCGAGTGGTGCCGGCGTGGTCGGCAATATGTTGAACGGTGGCCGACATTTCGTTGATTGCGGTAGCAGCCTGGTCAGTCTCGCTCTGCTGGCTGAGCATGCCCTGGCGCACGGCCCCCATGCGTTCGGCCATAGCGCGGGTGCTGCTGTCCAGCTCGCAGGCCACCTGGCCGACGGTGCCAACCACGCGCTGGTAGCCGGCTTGCATGGCGTTGAAGGCAGCGGCCATCTGGCCGACCTCGTCACGGCTGTCCAGCGGCACGCGCAGGGACAGATCCCCGCTGCGTTCGGCTTGCAGCATCACATCCTTGAGGGTGTTGAGGTGACTGAGCAGAAAGCGTATCAACAACTGCGAGGCAGCCAGCAGTAACAGCATCAGCACGGCGACGGCGATGGCATATGTCAGCGCGTGCTGGGTGAACAGGTCGAGCAGGCTGGGTGCGCGCACCATGATCGCCAGATCACGTCCATCGCCGAGGGTGATGCGCTGTGCACCGACTACCGGCGAATCACCGAATAGGGCGTCGTGCGACAGTGCCTGCCAGCCGCTGGCGTCAGGAGCTCCCTGAGCGCCCGGCAGGCTGCCTTGCACCATCTGGATATTGGCTGCATTGGGCAAGGTGGCCTGCTCTGGCCACTGCTGCAGCACGCGCGCTTGGGACACGGCTGCCTGGCGCGCATCGGCGCTGCGCGCCTGCTGCTCGATGTGCAAGGCGAATAGCACCAGGATCAGGCTGATGACGAGGACAACGGCGTTGACCGCCCAGAATTTGTACTTAAGAGAAAGATCGCTGATCCAGGCGCTCATGTTGTTGTTATCCGTCTCGCTGCGTTCTATTGGCCAAGTGCCAGTAGTATGCCTTGACTGGTAGCCAGAACCTTGACGTCAATCAATACTCTGGCGCCTTAGTCTTCCACTATGGCTGGCATATCGAAGAACGCTCGCGCACAGGTTGTGGTCTGTGCTGCCAGGGTTTCCTCGCTTTGCCCGCGGTGCAACGCCACCTCGCGCAGCACCTCGCCGAGAAAGGCGGGCTCGTTACGCCCGCTCTTGGGCTTGGGTCGCAGGCTGCGCGGTAGCAGGAAGGGCGCATCGGTCTCCAACATCAGGCGCTCGCCGGGGATGTCCTTGAGCAGCGGATGCAGATGCGTGCCGCGACGTTCGTCGCAAACCCAGCCGGTGATGCCGATATGCAGGTCTAGATCGAGATAGGCATAGAGTGCACGGCGCTCGCCAGTGAAGCAGTGCACCACCGCTGCCGGCAGCTGATCACGATAGCCACGCAGGATCTCCAACAGACGCTGGCTGGCTTCGCGCTCATGCAGAAACACCGGCATTTGCAGTTCGACGGCCAGGGCCAACTGTTCTTCCAGGGCTTTTTCCTGCGCCGGACGCGGCGAGAAGTCGCGATCGAAGTCCAGGCCGCACTCACCCACAGCGCGTACTTGCGGCTGCGCCAGCAGCGCCTTGAGAGTATTGCTGCTGGCGCTGTTCCACGAGCTGGCATCATGTGGGTGAACCCCGGCGGTACTGAACAGACGTTGGCCACTGCTATCCAGCTGTCGGCAAAGTGCGAGGCTCGCCTCGCTTTCATTCAGACTGGTGCCGGTCAGCACCAGCTGACACACGCCGGCTGCGTAGGCACGTTCGAGCAGCGCCTCGGCCTGCACAGCGAGGCTGGGGTGGGTGAGATTGACTGCAATATCGATGAGCTGCATGGTGCCACCTGTTGAACGCGAAAGGGCAGAATAGCAGAAGCCGTCCATTCGTCAGGAAGTCGATTTAAAACAATAACTTGTTCGCCATTTTTAAGGTTGATGCAAGGTTTTGGGGTGGCGCTGTGACGCTTGGCTGTGCCAATCTCCGCGCCCCTGCCAGCTTTGGGAACTTGTTCGGCGGGCGTAAGGTCTGAAGCCGTCTGTCGCGCATCGGCGAGCAGCAGGCCACCAAGAGGCTGCGGCGGCCAACCGCCTTCCCTGGAGAATCGATGTCGCGATTGCTGCTGATCCTGTGTCTGTTGGCCATGCTGCCGCTGCCGGTCAGCGCACGCCTGGCTGGCCCGCCCGAGGTTGGCAGCCAGATTCGCAGTACCCGCGATCTACCGGCGATTCGTAGCAGCGGCGAGTTGCGTGTGCTGGTCAATCAGAGCCGCAACAGCTCGGGCTCGGTCAAGGGCCAGAGCATCGGCGTCGAGTACCACCGCCTGCGTGCGTTCGAGCAGTACCTCAATCGTAATTCCCGTGATGGCCGCAACCTCAGGCTGAAGATCATCCCCAAGGCCAAGGATCAGTTACTCGGCGCCCTGCAGCGCGGCGAGGGCGATGTGGTCGCGCCCGGCGAATTGCTCAATGTGCGCACCGGGCATGATGTCAGTGCCAGCACGGCGATTCGCCGTGAGGTACCACTGGTGTTGGTCTCCAAGCAGGGTAACCGGCACTACCGCAGCCTTGAACAATTGGCCGGGCGTAGCCTTTCGTTACCGGCGGGTAGCGCCGTGGGCGAAGCGCTGAGGTTGATCAACCAGCAACTGGCAGATCGCAAACTGCCGCCCATCGTGGTCGAGTGGGTCGACCCCAGCCTGGCCGTTGAAGATGTACTGGAAATGGTCCAGGCCGGCATCTTCGAACGTACTGCGGTGGAGCTGCCGATCGCCGAGCGCTGGGCCAAGGTAATGCCCAAGTTGCGCGTCGACAAGCATTTGATCCTGGCGCGCGATGGCGACATGAAATGGTTCGTGCGCCCCGATTCGCCGATGCTGCGTGCCAGCATCGACCGTTTCTTCAGCAGCTATCAGAGCCCGGCCGACCAGGATGCGGCGTTTCAACGTGTCTATCGCCGCCTGTACAAGGTGCATTCACCGCTGGGACGCGCCGAGCGACAGCGGCTGGAGAAGGTGCGTCCGGTGTTGCAGCGGCATGCCGAGCAGCAGGGCTTCGATTGGCTGATGCTGGCCGCGCTGGCATTCAAGGAGTCGACGTTGAACCCGTCGGCGCGCGGTGCCAGTGGCGCAACCGGTCTGATGCAGATCACCCCGGCGGCAGCGCGCAGTGTCGGGGTGGGCAGCATTCAGAGCATCAACGACAACGTTCAGGCCAGCAGCAAGTACCTGGCGATGATTCGCCGCAATTTCTTCAATAGCCCGCAGCTCAACGAGCGCGAACGTATGGCATTCGTGCTGGCCGGATACAACCTGGGCCCGCAACGGGTGCAGAGTCTGCGTGCCGAGGCGCGCAGGCGGGGCCTGAATCCCAATCAATGGTTCTTTCAGGTCGAACGTGTGGCCATGGAACAGATGGGCATGGGTGTGGTGAGTTATGTGAACGCGGTGAATAAGTACTACCTTGCTTATGACCGTGAACGCTATTTGCTCGAACCGCAGGGACGGCGTTTGACGGCCAAATAGATATCTATTTATTCGATTTTTATAAGCGGTATTTTGCTATTTTTTAATCGAATAAATTGGATATTCTGTGCGCCATCCAACCCACACACCAAAGGAAGCCTTGCAATGAACAACCTGATCAAAAGCATTACCGACAGCCAGGCCGGTTTGGGTATCACTATCCTGCGCATCATCGCTGGCATTACCTTCGCCGCTCATGGTGCACAGAAGCTGTTCGGCTGGTTTGGCGGTTATGGTCTGGCGGGTGTCGCGCAGTGGATGGAGAGCATCGGCCTGGCTCCGGGCTACCTGATGGCGCTGATCATCGGCCTGCTGGTGCGCCCGGCGGCGGCGGTGCTGGCGGTAACCATGCTGGTAGCGATCTTCACCGTGCATCTGGCCAATGGCTTCTTCATGAGCAATAACGGCTATGAGTTCGCCCTGGCGCTGCTGGCCATCAGCGTGGCGCTGGTATTCGAAGGTGCCGGCAAGCTGTCGGTCGATGGCAAGCTAGCGCGCTGATTCAGCCCGGCAGCAAACGAGAAGGTCCGCCAATGCGGGCCTTCTTGCGTTTGTCTTTAACGATCAGGCCGTAGCAACCTGTTCGGCTTTCTTCTCCTGGGCGACCACCTGTTGCGCCAACTCGATCATCTGTTCACGCATCCAGCGGTTAGCCGGATCCTGGTCGGTGCTTTCATGCCAGTACAGGTGGGTTTCCAGCGTCGGCACGTCGCCTACCGGCAAGGTCACGTGGTGCAGGTTGTGGCGGCGGGCGAAGCGTTCCGGCACGGTCATCACCATATCGGTCTGCTGCATCACGCTGCTGGCCATCAGATAGTGTTGCGAGCGCAGGGCAATCTTGCGCTGGATGCCCATCTTGCCCAGCGCCAGGTCGACGTATCCGAGGCCGCTACGGCGGCTGGAGATATGGATGTGGGTCAGCGACAGGTATTCGTCGAGGCTGATCTTTTCCTTGGCCAGCGGGTGGCCGGGGCGCATGGCGCAGACGTAGCGATCATCCAGTAGCTTGACGTGACGAACCTGCGGGTCGGTGTTCAATGGCGCGTCGACGGCGAAATCGAGCCGGCCGGCTGCCAGCTCCTTGGTGGTTTCGCGGCGCTTGGCCAGAAAGCTCTCGATGCATACGCTAGGCGCCAGGCGACGCAAGCGCTGGAACAGTGGCGGCAGAAGAATCTGCTCGGATAGGTCGGTCATGCTGATGCGGTAAGTCTTGCCGGCCTGCTGCGGATTGAACGTACGGCTTTCCTGCACTGAAACGCGCAGCAGCTGCAGGGCGTTACGCACCGAACCGATGATGTTCTGCGCCATGGGTGTTGGCACCATGCCTTGGGCGGTGCGTACGAACAGCGGGTCGTTGAAGGTTTCGCGCAGGCGGGCGAGGGCGTTGGACACCGCCGGCTGGGTGATGCCGACGATTTGTCCGGCACGGGTCAGATTGGCCTCGGTGTAGATGGCGTCGAAGACGATGAAGAGATTCAGATCCACCTTGGTCAGGTTCATGCCGGCAGTGCTCCAGGGGCGTCGATATCAGTCGATCATATATCGGTTATGAATGTTCATACACGCTGAAAATAGGTTCGATAAATCTTAAGCGCTGTTCTAGCATCATTTCCACAACCTCTCACCCTTTGTCATAAACAGGTAACCCCATGGATTTCGCCTATTCCCCGAAGGTTCAAGAGCTGCGTGAGCGTGTCAGCGCATTCATGGAGGCGCACGTTTATCCGGCCGAAGCGATATTCGAGCAGCAGGTGGCAGAAGGCGATCGCTGGCAGCCGACCGCGATCATGGAAGAGTTGAAGAACAAGGCCAAAGCCGAAGGTTTGTGGAACCTGTTCCTGCCCGAGTCCGACTATGGCGCGGGCCTGACCAACACCGAATACGCGCCGCTGGCGGAGATCATGGGGCGCTCGCTGATCGGCCCGGAGCCGTTCAACTGCGCCGCGCCGGACACCGGCAACATGGAGGTGCTGGTGCGCTACGGCAACGAGGCGCAGAAGCAGCAGTGGCTGGAGCCGTTGCTGTCTGGCGAGATTCGCTCCGCCTTCGCCATGACCGAGCCGGGCGTGGCATCGAGTGACGCCACCAATATGCAGGCCAATGCTCGCCGCGAGGGCGATGAGTGGGTGATCAACGGCCGCAAATGGTGGACCTCGGGCGCCTGTGATCCGCGCTGCAAGGTGATGATCTTCATGGGCCTGACCAACCCGGACGCGCCGCGTCACCAGCAGCACTCGATGATTCTGGTGCCGATGGATGCCCCAGGCGTCACCGTACTGCGTCCGTTGCCGGTGTTCGGCTACGACGATGCGCCGCATGGTCATGCCGAAGTGTTGTTCGAGAACGTGCGCGTACCTTACGAGAACGTGTTGCTGGGCGAAGGCCGTGGCTTCGAGATCGCCCAGGGGCGCCTTGGCCCAGGCCGTATCCACCACTGCATGCGTTCGATCGGCATGGCCGAGCGTGCCCTGGAACTGATGTGCAAGCGCGCTGTGAGCCGCACGGCCTTCGGTAAGCCGTTGGCACGCCTGGGTGGCAATATCGATCACATCGCCGATTCGCGCATGGAGATCAACCAGGCACGCCTGCTGACTCTGAACGCGGCTTATATGATGGATACCGTTGGCAACAAGATCGCCGCCAGCGAAATCGCCCAGATCAAGGTGGTGGCGCCTAACGTGGCGCTTAAGGTGATCGACCGCGCGATCCAGATGCACGGCGGTGCCGGTGTCTCCAACGACTTCCCGCTGGCTTACTGGTACGCCATGCAGCGCACTCTACGTCTGGCCGACGGCCCGGATGAAGTCCACCGCGCCGCCATCGGCAAGTACGAAATCGGTAAATACGTGCCGCGTGAGGTGATGAAAGCCAGTCGCTGATCAGGCAAATGACAAGGCCCGCAGATGCGGGCCTTGTCATTGACGGGTATTGCAGGCTTTATCAGTGCTGTGCAGCGCTTTGGTCGCGCGTCTTCAGCAGTGACAGCAGCACGCCACCAGCCAGCAGGCCCAGGGTGACGGCCAGCGAGAGCAGGGCGGGTACCTTGATCAGGTCATGTAGGAAGATCTTGCCGCCGATATACATCAGCACCAGCGCCAGGGCGTACTTCAGGTAGATAAAGCGGTGCATCAGTGCGGCCAGGGCGAAATACAGCGCGCGCAGGCCGAGAATGGCGAAGATGTTCGAGGTGTAGACGATGAACGGGTCCTGGGAGATGGCCAGAACCGCCGGTACGCTGTCCACGGCGAACACTAGGTCGGCCAGTTCGATCAGCACCAGTGCCAGCAGCAGCGGGGTGGCATAGAGCAGCGGCTTGCCACTGATCTTGTCTTTCAGGCGCACCAGAAATTTGCCCTCGTGCAGATCATCGGTGACGCGAATGTGCTTGCGCACGAAGCGGATCACCGGATTCTGCGCCAAGTCTGGATGCGACTCTTCGTCACCGCTGCGCAGCATCTTGATGCCGCTGAACAGCAGGAAGGCGCCGAAGAGGTAGAGAATCCAATCGAACTGCTGCACCAGCGCCGTGCCCAGGCCAATCATGATCGCGCGCAGCACGATCACCCCGAGAATGCCCCAGAACAGCACGCGGTGCTGGTACTTACGCGGGATGTTGAAGTAGCCGAGGATCATCGCCATGACGAAGACGTTGTCCATCGACAGCGATTGCTCCACCAGGAAACCGGTGTAGTACTCCATCGCCTTGGTGCCGCCGAGCTGCCACCAGATCCAGCCGCCGAAGGCGACGCCGACACTGAAATAGCCGGAATACAGCAGCAGGCTCTCGCGCATCTCGATTTCATGCTGATCGCGATGCAGCACGCCGAGGTCGAGTACCAGCAGGGTGATGATCAGTACCAGGAACGCCAGCCAGAACCAGCCGGGGGTACCGAAGATGGGGGATGTGAAAAAGGCAAGTAGAGCGTCCATGAGCCCTCCCTTATGTCTGCCTGAGTTGAAAGAAATCCACTCAGTGACTCCGACATCACGGTGAGAACACTCACCGCCAGAGGGGCCCGGCGTCACGCGGTGCAAAGGCTAACGCCGAGTCGAGAAGCTGCCAAGCCCCCTGCAGAGGAATATTTTCTGGCGTCAGTACACCCAGATCTCGACGCGGCGATTGCGGATGCGGCCGTTGTCCTGATCATTGGCCGCCACCGGCAGTTCGCTGCCCATACCGGTGATTTCGCGAAACAGCACGCCTTGCCTGGCCAGCTCGCGACGTACCGCCATGGCCCGCAGCTTTGACAGCAGTTCGGCGCGCTTGGGGTCGTTCTTCGGGTCGCCGAAACCAACCAGCACCACCTTGTTCTGCAACTTGTCGTGCTGCTTGAGGTAATCCAGTACGCGCTGCAGGTCACGGTGAGCCTTGTTGTCCATCGTGGCGCTGCCTTCCTGGAAGCGGAAATTCACTGACAGCCGCTGCGCCTGCTGCGCCAGTTGCCGATAATCCGTCGGCATCTGTGGATCTGCTGCGACCTTCACCGCCTGAACGGTCTGGGCGATGAAGCCGCTGTCGGCGACGATGGCTTGGCCCCGAGTGCTGTGGGCGAAGTCGATCAGTGCACGTGCCCAGGGATTGGTGAGCTGTGGGTCGTTGTAGAGAAACAGGCGACGCGCCAGCGGATAATCCTCGGTAGCGATCAGTGTGTTGCTCGGCAGCATGGGCTGCGAATCACCCGCTGCGACGGCGATCGCCTTGGCCTGACGAATGTAGGGCAGGCCTATGAAACCGATGCCATTGGGGTCTCTGCTCACCGAGTCCGACAGCTGGGTGCTGGATTCGAAGCGTTGGGCATTGGCCACCAGCGTGCGTCCGCCCGGAGCCAACACAAGCTCCTTGAAGGTGTCATAGGTGCCGGAGTTGTCATCGCGCGCATAAGCGCGAACCTTGCCGGGCTTGCCACCTAGCGCCGCCCAGTCATCGATCTCGCCGGAGAACAGTTGCGCGATCTGCTCGACGCTAAGGGCGGCAACCGGGTTTGACGGGTGGACGATGATCGCCAGGCCGTCGATGGCGATGACCTGCTCGCTCTGCGGGCTGTGCATGTCGCCCAGCGTGGCTAGGGTAGCGGCTTCACCATCCTTGATCGGTCGCGATGAGGCGGCCAGGTCGGCGCTGCCATCCTTGAGCGAAGTGAAACCGGTACCCGAACCATGGGCCGCCACCTCGACGATGACCAAACGGCCATCGGCCTGGCGCGCCAGCACGCGCTGTTCGTTTTCCAGGGCGCCGTCTTCGCTGTGGATGTCGTGCAGGCCTTGAGCTTCGAACAACCCTTTGACCAATGCCGGGCCGAGCTTGGCGCCAATGGTGTTGGAGCCTTGGATGCGCAGCACCGGCTTGTTACCTTCGGAGGCAGGCAGCGCGGCAAAAACGGAGAGAGGCAGGGCGTAGCAGATGAAACCGATCAGCAGCAGAGACAGAGTACGACCCCAGAGGTCGCGGTCGATGGCAGGCAGGGCGCGCGGCATGCGGCAGGCACCTTCTAGTGGGTGAGAGAAAGTGCCATGCAGATTAAGTCAGTCAGATTGCAGTCATGTGACGGGGCGCGTCATCTTTCGCGCCCCTGGTTTCAGGCCAGTTCCAGCCAGATTGGCGCATGGTCCGATGGCTTGTCCATTGCGCGCAGGTCGTAGTCGATGCCGGCATCCTTGAAGCGCGCCTGCAGCGGCTGACTGGCGAGGATCACGTCGATGCGCAGGCCGCGCTTGGGCTCGTCTTCGAAGCCGCGGCTGCGGTAATCGAACCAGCTGAAGCGGTCATTCACCTCGGGGTTGAGGTGGCGGAAGCTGTCTACCAGGCCCCAGCTCTTGAGGGTCGCCAGCCACTCGCGCTCTTCCGGCAGGAAGCTGCACTTGCCGGTTTTCAGCCAGCGCAGGCGATTGGGCTCGCCGATGCCGATGTCGCAATCTTCCGGGCTGATGTTGATGTCGCCCATCACCACCAGTGCCTGCTGCGGTTCGAAACGTTCCACCAGCAGTTGCTGCAGGTCGGCATAGAAGCGCTGTTTGGCCGGGAACTTCACCGGGTGATCGCGGCTTTCGCCTTGTGGGAAATAGCCATTCATGACGGTCACCGGGTTGCCATTGGCATCGGCGAAGGTGCCGTAGATGAAGCGCCGCTGGGAATCTTCATTATCGCCGGGGAAACCCTTGTGCAGGCTCAGTGGCTCCTGGCGCGAGAGCAGGGCGACGCCGTAGTGGCCTTTCTGACCGTGGTAATGCACGTGGTAGCCGAGCTGGCGAATCTCCGCTTCGGGGAACTGCTCATCAGACACCTTGGTTTCCTGCAGGCCAATCACGTCCGGCTGGTGTTTTTCGATTAGAGCTTGCAGTTGATGAGGGCGCGCACGCAGGCCGTTGATATTGAAGGAGACGATTTTCATGGGCAGCGGGTCCTGGGCTAACGGGCATGCCACGAGAGGCATCCCGGATGATGAAAGCCTTCGCGGCATGCCTTCGCTCATCCGGCGCTTCGCGCCACCTTCTCTCGAAGGGAGAAGGGTATGAGGAAGGTGTCGCTGCGCGACTTTCAGATTAAACGGCGATGCTAGCCGATCCTCGGCGCTCGCGGCCAGCGCCTGGCGGGTGTCATGCGCTGGTGCTAAGTTGGCTGTGACGCGCTGAACCACAACTTATAAAAACAGAGGTCCGCCATGCCCCATAACGCCCCAGCAGAAGTGCGCATGCTCGACGGTGGTTACGCCCGCGAGGTGCGTTCGCTGCTCTACCATGCCTATCGTCACGAGCCGACCTTCGCTTACCTGTTCGAAGCCGAACGCCCGGGTTTTGATCAGCGCGTGCGCGCGACGATTCGCGAGTTGGTGCAGCAGCACTTCGCTGAAGACCAGCCGGCCATCGGCCTGCTGATCGATGATCGGTTGATCGGCGCAGCGCTGATCGCACCGCCACAGCGTCGCCTGGATATCACCGAAAGTTGGGGTTGGCGTCTGCGCATGCTGCTGAGCACCGGCTTTGGCTGCACCAAGCGCTACCTCGAATACCACGATGCGGTGCTCGCCAGCCTGCCTCCCGGTCCTTATCACGTGCTTCCGCTCCTGGGCATTCACCCGGAGTTCCAGGGCCAGCATCGCGGCGAACAGCTGCTAGAGGCGCTGCACGACTGGTGCGCGCAGGACAGCGGCTCGCAAGGGGTGGTGCTGGACACCGGCAATGCGCGCTATCTGGAGTTCTATCGGCGCCAGGGTTACGAAGAAATTGGTGAGCTGGCCATTGGCCCGGTGGTCGAGCACGTGTTCTTTCATCCCAACCCTCAGCCAGTGGTCAAAGCAAGCGCCTGAACCCCGGCTGTCTGGCAGAAACGCAACGGCTCTGGCGCGGGCTCCGCTCCGTGGTAGCATCCTCCGCCATGAGCGTATATGGACATATTCAGCGCAGCCTGGCGCTGCTGCTGATCAGTACGGGTGCCTTCGCAGCGAGCGAACTCGACGTACGAATCACCCCGAGCAATTCGGCTCTCAAGGCCAATATCGAAGGTTATGTCGGCAGCCTGGATGGGCGCGACGCGCAGTCGTTGCGGCGCTTGCGTCGTATCGCCGAGAGCGAGGCCGACAAGGCGGCTCAGGCCCTGGGTTATTACCAGGCGCGCATTCGTAGCCGGATCGAAGAGGGGGAAACACCGCGCCTGGTGCTCGATGTGGAGCCCGGCGAACGCATCCGTCTGCGCAACGTCGACATCCGTATCGAGGGGCCTGCCAGCGAGCTACCGGCCTTTCGCGTGCCCAATGCCAGCCGTCTGAAAGCAGGTTCGGTGCTCAATCATGGGCGCTATGAGGACGCCAAGCGGCTGATCCAGAATCAGGCCTCGCGCTACGGTTTCTTCGACGGTCGCTTCTCTCGCCAGAGTCTGGAGATCGATCCGGCCGCCGGGGTGGCCGATATCGAGCTGGTATTCGTCAGTGGGCCGCGCTACAGCCTGGGCGATATCGCTTTCAGCGGTGACTTCCCCTTCGATGAAGAGCTGCTGCTACGCATGGTGCCGTTCGATCCGGACACCCCCTACGACTCCGAATTGATCGCCGAGCTGTATCAGGCGCTGCAGTCCAGTGGTTATTTCGAATCGGTGCGGGTCGATGCCATCCCGACCCAGGCCGACCAGCTGCGCATTCCCGTGGCGGTGGCGCTGCAGGTACGTGAGCCACGTACCATGGGTCTGGGGCTGGGTTTTTCCACCGACGTCGGGCCGCGTCTGCGCGCCAATTGGACACGCCACTGGCGCAATCCGCAGGGGCATAGCTACGGCATCGAAACCGAGCTATCTGCCCCGCGGCAGAACGTTGGCCTGTGGTACGACATTCCCGGTGATCCGCCACTGATCGACAAGTTGCGCCTGGCCGGCGGTTATCAGTATGAAGAGCTGGCCAGCAAGGACAGCCTGAGCCGGCTGCTCACCCTCGGCCCGGAATGGCACAGCCAGCGCCCCGGTGGCTGGCAACGCGTGTTGTCGGTGAAATGGCAGCGCGAGGAATATCGCCTGGGCGACGATTCCGGGTTGAGCACCTTGCTGATGCCCGGCGTCAGCTATTCGCTGTTGCGCAGCGACAACCGGCTCGACCCGAACCAGGGCTACCGCGTGCAGTTCGACTTGCGCGGCGCGGTCGAGGGCGTGCTGTCCGATGCCAACGTGCTGCATGGCAACGTCATGCTCAAGGGCCTGACCACCGTATTTGACAATCACCGTTTGCTCGGCCGCGTGCAGTTCGGCGGTACCGAAACCAATGGTTTCTCCGCTGTGCCGCCGTCGCTGCGCTTCTTCGCCGGTGGCGATCAGAGCGTGCGCGGTTACGACTATCAGAGCCTGTCGCCGGAGAACAACCTAGGTGACAAGATCGGCGGCCGTTACCTGTTCACCGCCAGCGCCGAGTACCAGTACAGCCTCACTGACAAGTGGCGTCTGGCGACCTTCATCGACCAGGGCAACTCCTTCAATTCGCTGGACATTCCCACCCTGAAGACTGGCGTTGGCTTCGGCGTGCGCTGGGTTTCGCCGGTGGGCCCGCTGCGTCTGGACCTTGCCCACGCGCTGGATGATGACGGTGGAGTACGCCTGCATTTCTCCATGGGGCCTGAACTATGAGCCGGCGCCTGCTGAAATGGTTGGCCGGCGGTCTGCTTGGCCTTGTGCTGCTGTTCGTAGCCGCTTTATGGGCGGCTCTCGGTACTCAGGGCGGCAGCCGTTGGTTGCTGGCCCAGGTGCCTGGGCTGCAGGTCGACAATTTCGCAGGACGTCTCGGGGGGGGCTGGCAGGCCGATGCGCTGCTTTGGCAGCAAGGTGAGATGCGTGTTGAGCTGCAGCAGCTGAACATGGCCTGGTCGCCGTCCTGCCTGCTGCGCTTGACGCTGTGCCTGGATCGTCTGCATCTGCAGCAGGTCGCCGTGACTCTGCCCGAAAGTGGGGAGGCCAGCGATGAGCCGTTGAGTCTGCCGAACCTCAACCTGCCACTGCGTTTGCAACTGGGCGATATCCAGCTGGGCGAACTGCGCCTGGACGGCCAGACGCAACTGAGCGATCTCGAACTGATCGCCAGTTGGAACGAGCAGGGCGTGGAGCTGCAGCGCCTGGCCTTGCAGCGTGACGACCTGAGTCTGGACGTCAGTGGTCAGCTGACACCACAGGGGATTTGGCCCTTGACCCTGAGTGGTCGCCTGCAGTTGCCGGAGGTCGATGGCAAGGCCTGGCAGGTGGCGCTGCAGGTGGGCGGCGAATTGCAACGCAACCTGACGATCGAGGCCGATAGCAGTGGCTATCTAGAGGCCCGCCTGGAAGGACAGGTGCGGGCGCTGGCCGAGCATCTGCCCGCTGAACTGCGCCTGACCAGCCAGGATTTCCAGGCCAGCAGCGGTTTGCCGCAGACGCTGCACTTGCAGGCGCTGACGTTGTCGGCAAAGGGTGACCTGAGCAGCGGCTATCGCATCGATGGTAGCGCCACTCTGCCCGCCGAACAGGCGCCGATGCCGCTGAGCTTGCGTGGCAGGGTCGATGCCAAGGGCGCGGATATCGAATTGCTGCGCATCGAGGCTGAGGATCAGCAGCATCTGCAGCTCAGTGGCATGCTTGCCTGGAGCGAGGCGTTTCAGGCTGATGCCACACTCGATTGGCTGAATTTCCCCTGGCAGCGTCTGTACCCGCTGGATGAGCCGCCGCCCGTGGCCCTGCAGCAACTGCAGGCCGAAGTCAGCTACAGCGCAGGTAATTACCTGGGTAACTTCGCTGCGCAGCTCAAGGGGCCGGCAGGGGACTTCAGCCTGAGCAGTCCGGTCAGTGGCGATCTCGGCCAGGTCAGCCTGCCGCAGTTGCAGCTGGTGGCTGGCCAGGGCCGTGCCGAAGGGGGGGTCAAGATCGGTTTCGCCGACGCTATCGATTGGCAGGCCATGCTGCAGCTCAGTGCCCTCAACCCGGGTTACTGGCTGGCTGAGATGCCGGGTAATCTGGCGGGGCCGCTGAATACCTCGGGTAGCTTCAATGCCGGTGCGCTGCAGGCCAAGGCCGATATCGACCTCAACGGCCGTCTGCGTGGCCAGCCAGCGCAATTACAGGTACAGGGCGCTGGTGCCGGCGAGCAGTGGCAGCTCGAGCGATTACTGGTGCGTCTGGGCGATAACCGGATCAGCGGCCAGGGTGCGCTGGATCAGCGTTTGCGTGGCCAGCTGGAACTGGCGTTGCCGCGGCTGGGACAGCTCTGGCCCGGCCTGCAAGGCCAGATACAGGGCCAGCTGTCCCTGGCCGGTACGCTGCAAGCGCCGCAAGGCCAGCTTGCGTTGAGCGGGGAGCGTCTTGCTTTTGGCGACCCCAGTCTGCGCCGCCTGCAGCTGGACGCGACGCTGGATGCTCGCCAGCAGGCGCAGATCGGTTTGAATCTGCGCGGTATCCGTATCGGCGATACCTATCTTGGGCGCCTACAGGCTGAGGGGCGTGGCGACCAGCGCCGTCAGGCACTGGAGCTGAATCTGCAAGGCCCGCTGCTGCAGCTGGCCTTGGCACTGGACGGTAACCTCAGCGAGCAGGGTGATTGGCGCGGGCGCATTGCCAGTGGCCGTGTGCAGAGCGGCGGCCAGGACTGGCAATTGCAGCAGGCTGCGAGCCTGGAGCGCCTGGTCAGCGGCCGCCTGAACCTGGGGGCGCATTGCTGGCAGTCCGGTGACGCCAGCCTCTGCGGAGGGCAGCAACGGCTGATGCCGCAGCCCAGCCTGGACTGGCGCCTGGAGAATTTCCCCCTGGCCAGCCTGCAGCCCTGGTTGCCCGATGATTTCGCCTGGCAGGGGCGTCTCGACGGGCAGCTCAAGGTCGAGCTGCCCGACAGTGGCCCCAACGGCCAGGTCTCGCTGAATGCCGGCAGTGGCAACCTGCGTATTCGTCAGCCGGATGAAGAGCAGTGGCTGGACTTCCCCTACGACATTCTGCGCCTGGATAGCACGCTACGCCCGCAGCGGGTGGACAGTGAGCTGCGTTTCGTCAGCAGCCGCCTGGGTGAGTTGGTGTTGCAGGCGCAGATCGACCCCCGGCCGGAGAACAAACCGCTGAATGGCGAGTTCCGCCTGAGCGGCTTCGATCTGGCAGTGTTGCGCCCGTTCGTGCCTGTCGCCGATAAAATCGAAGGGCGCCTGCAGGGCAGTGGCAATATTTCCGGGTATCTGCTGACGCCGCAGATCAACGGCCAGATACGCCTGGAAGGCGGTGAGTTGTCCGGTAACCAACTGCCGGTAAGCTTGGAGGATTTGCAGCTACAGGCGTTGATCGCGAGTGAGCAGGTGCAGCTATCGGGTAACTGGCGCAGTGGTGAGAACGGCCGCGGTAACCTGAGCGGTGAACTGAACTGGGCCGATGGATTGATTGGTGATCTGTCGATGCAGGGGCAGCGTCTGCCGGTAAAGGTCGAGCCTTACGCTGAGCTGGAGGTCGAGCCCGATCTGCAATTACAACTGCGTGCCCAGCGTCTGGCTGTCAGCGGCAAAGTTGGTGTGCCGCGCGGCCTGATCAGCGTGCGTGAGCTGCCGCCGTCTACCGTGAAAGTCTCCAACGACGCGCGGGTGGTCGGTCGTGAAGTGCCGGAAGCCGAGCAAGGCATGGGCATTGCCATGGATGTCGATGTCGAGGTTGGCCAGGACAAGCTGGCCTTCAGCGGTTTCGGCCTGACTGCCGACCTGCGTGGGCGGGTGCATATTGGCAACGACCTCGATACGCGTGGTGAGTTGGATCTGGTCAACGGGCGCTACCGTGCTTACGGCCAGCGCCTGACCATTCGCCGCGCGCGCCTGTTGTTTACCGGGCCCATCGACCAGCCGTTCCTCGACGTCGAAGCGATTCGCCGGGTCGACACCGTGGTGGCCGGTATCCGCCTGTCCGGCAGCGCCGAGCAACCCACGACTACTGTATTCGCGGAACCTGCCATGAGCCAGGAACAGGCGCTGTCCTATCTGGTGCTGGGCCGGCCTTTGGGGCAAAGCACGGGGGACAACAACATGCTTGGCCAGGCAGCGCTGGCACTCGGTCTGGCCGGCAGCAGTTCGATTACCACCGTCCTGGCCAACAGCCTGGGTATTCAGGACTTCCAGCTCGACACCGAAGGCAGTGGCGTGACCACCAGTGTGGTGGCCAGCGGCAATATCACCGAGCGCCTGAGTCTGCGTTACGGCGTGGGTGTGTTCGAGCCGGCCAACACCATCGCCCTGCGTTACGAGCTAAGCCGGCGTCTTTACCTTGAGGCCGCCAGCGGCCTGGCCAGTTCGCTCGACCTGTTCTATCGCCGGGACTTCTGATGGCCGCACGATCTTTTGCTAAATCCCTACATGGCTGCGGGTGTATCGGCGGCGCTTCTGCGCTAGTCTGGACGGATGGTCGGGCCGTGACCTGCCATTCGATGGAGCATTCGCCACGGCGAACCCCATGTCACACATTTGCCCTTCAACTCCCTGAACGATAAGGAAACTCCCATGGCGCAAGTCACTCTCAAAGGCAACCCGGTGCAGGTCGACGGTCAACTGCCGCAGGCCGGCCAACAGGCGCCGGCGTTCAGCCTGGTCGCTGGCGACCTGAGCGACGTCACCCTGGCCAGCCTGGCTGGCAAGCGCAAGGTGCTGAACATCTTCCCCAGCGTCGACACCCCGACCTGTGCCACCTCCGTGCGCAAGTTCAACGCCGAAGCCGGTCAATTGAACAATACCGTGGTGCTGTGCATCTCCGCTGACCTGCCATTCGCCCAGGCACGCTTCTGCGGTGCCGAAGGTCTGGAAAGCGTGGTCAATCTGTCCACCATGCGTGGCGCCGACTTCCTCAAGAACTACGGTGTGGCCATTGCCAGCGGCCCGCTGACCGGCCTGGCCGCGCGCGCCGTGGTAGTGCTGGATGAAAGCGACAAGGTGCTGCACAGCGAGCTGGTTGGCGAGATCGCTGATGAGCCGAATTACGCAGCTGCTCTGGCCGCGCTGAAGTAACTCGCAGCTGGTTCGATAAAACGGCCTGCTTCGCAGACTGTGTGAAAACCTAGCAGTCTGAGTGCAAGGTGAAGACAATGCCTCCATCAGTCGATGGGGGCATTGTCGTTTATGGGCTATATCCAAGGTGAAGACCGGCAACAAAGCAGCCTGTTTCCGCCGACATTGGAAGAGCTGGTTCCTGAGGATCATCTAGTTCGAGTCATC
>NZ_JBLUPX010000034.1:0-38723 GCF_048068235.1 Pseudomonas sp. NY15364
GTCCTACCTCATCGCCGTGAGGATCGCAGTTATCCGCGAGCGGTCAAACCCAAGCCGTCCAAGTATCCGACCAGAAATAAAAATGCCAGTCAGCTTAACTGACTGGCATTACGCTTTCGGGCGCCCTTTTTCGTATCTGCACCAGCGCTGTGCAGGCGTGACGCGGTCGCGAGGGATCGGGTACAATCCGCGGCTATTTTCGGCAAGCGTCTTGCCTGTGCCTTCTTTGAGTGTTGATCTGTGAGTGACCTGAGTCATATCCGCAATTTTTCCATCATTGCCCACATTGACCACGGCAAGTCCACCTTGGCTGACCGTTTCATCCAGATGTGCGGCGGTCTCACCGCGCGTGAAATGGAGGCTCAGGTTCTGGACTCCATGGACCTGGAACGTGAGCGCGGCATCACCATCAAGGCCCACAGCGTCACCCTTCACTACAAGGCTAATGACGGCAAGACCTACCAGCTGAACTTCATCGATACTCCCGGCCACGTCGACTTCACCTACGAAGTCTCGCGCTCGCTGGCGGCATGCGAAGGTGCATTGCTGGTGGTCGATGCCGGCCAGGGCGTCGAGGCGCAGTCGGTTGCCAACTGCTACACCGCCATCGAGCAGGGGCTGGAAGTGATGCCCGTGCTGAACAAGATGGACCTGCCGCAGGCCGACCCGGACCGCGTCAAGGACGAGATCGAGAAGATCATCGGCATCGACGCCACCGACGCCGTGGCCTGCAGCGCCAAGAGCGGCATGGGCGTGGACGAGGTGCTCGAACGCCTGGTGCAGACCATTCCGGCGCCGACCGGCGAGATCGATGCGCCGCTGCAGGCGTTGATCATCGATTCCTGGTTCGACAATTATCTGGGCGTGGTCTCGCTGGTGCGCGTGCGCCAGGGCCGCGTGAAGAAGGGCGACAAGATTCTGGTCAAGTCCACCGGTAAGGTGCACCTGGTCGACAGTGTCGGTGTATTCACCCCGAAACACACCGCTACTGCTGATCTCAAAGCCGGTGAAGTGGGCTTCATCATCGCCAGCATCAAGGACATTCATGGTGCGCCGGTGGGTGACACCCTGACCCTGTCCTCGACTCCCGAGGTCGAAGTACTGCCGGGCTTCAAGAAGATCCAGCCGCAGGTGTACGCCGGCCTGTTCCCGGTCAGCTCAGACGATTTCGAGGACTTCCGCGATGCCCTGCAGAAGCTGACTCTCAACGATTCATCGCTGCAGTACGCGCCGGAAAGCTCCGATGCACTGGGCTTCGGTTTCCGTTGCGGCTTCCTCGGCATGCTGCACATGGAGATCATCCAGGAGCGCCTGGAGCGCGAGTACGACCTGGACCTGATCACCACCGCGCCGAGTGTAATCTACGAGATCGAGCTCAAGACGGGTGAAACCATCAGCGTGGACAACCCGTCCAAGTTGCCGGACGTTTCGGCAGTGGCCGACTTCCGCGAGCCGATCGTCACCGCGACCATCCTGGTGCCGCAGGAACACCTGGGTAACGTCATCACCCTGTGCATCGAGAAGCGTGGCGTGCAGCGCGACATGCAATTTCTCGGGTCGCAGGTTCAGGTTCGCTACGACCTGCCGATGAACGAAGTGGTGCTGGACTTCTTCGACCGTCTGAAGTCGACCAGCCGTGGTTATGCGTCGCTGGACTATCATTTCGACCGCTACCAGTCTGCCAACCTGGTCAAGCTGGACGTACTGATCAACGGCGACAAGGTCGATGCTCTGGCCTTGATCGTTCACCGCGACAACGCGGCCTACAAGGGCCGTGCCTTGACCGAGAAGATGAAGGAACTGATTCCTCGGCAGATGTTCGATGTGGCGATCCAGGCAGCCATCGGCGGTCAGATCATCGCGCGGACCACTGTCAAGGCGCTCAGAAAGAACGTACTGGCCAAATGTTACGGTGGCGACGTGAGCCGTAAGAAGAAGCTGCTCGAGAAGCAGAAGGCCGGTAAGAAACGCATGAAGCAGGTCGGTAACGTGGAGATCCCACAGGAAGCCTTCCTCGCCGTGCTCAGGTTGGATAGCTAAGGCTCTATGTCGATCAATTTCCCGCTCCTGTTGGTTATCGCGGTCGCCGTTTGCGGCTTCCTGGCCCTGATCGATCTGATTCTTCTGGCTCCGCGCCGCCGTGCGGCGATTGCGGCGTACCAGGGGCGGGTCGACGATCCTGACGACAGGGTGCTGGAACGTCTGAGCAAGGAGCCCTTGCTGGTCGAGTACGGCAAATCCTTCTTCCCGGTGCTGGCCATCGTGCTGGTGCTGCGCTCGTTTCTGGTGGAACCGTTCCAGATTCCTTCCGGGTCGATGAAGCCGACCCTGGAAGTGGGCGATTTCATCCTGGTCAACAAGTTCGCCTACGGCATTCGTCTGCCGGTGATCGACGAGAAGATCATCGAGGTGGATAACCCGCAGCGCGGCGATGTGATGGTGTTCCGCTATCCCAGCGACCCGACCATCAACTACATCAAGCGCGTGGTGGGACTGCCGGGTGATCGCATCGAGTACACCCAGGGCAAGCGTCTGCTGATCAATGGCGAGCCGGTGGCCGAAAAGCTGATCGGTGAGGAGCCGGGCAGCCTGGGTGGTGCGATGCTCTATCAGGAGCGTCTGGGCCAGGTCGAACACACCATCCGCAAGGAAATGACCCGCATGCGCCGCGAGCCCGGCGGCCAATGGGTGGTGCCGGAAGGGCACTACTTCATGATGGGCGACAACCGTGACAACTCCAACGACAGCCGTTACTGGCGTGATCGTCATATCCCTCAGGAGCTGTGGGGCATGGTCCCGGACGACCATATCGTCGGCAAGGCCTTCGCCATCTGGATGAGCTGGCCGGAGCCCAAGACCGGCAATCTGCCCAATTTCTCTCGGGTCGGCCTGATTCATTGAGCACTGGCGCGCTGTTCAATGCAGCGCCACAGGCTATAAATAGTCTAGCCGTCAGGCTTTCCAACAAGACCGTCTATTGGGGATACACATGACTTTCGCGCGCTCGCAGCAGGGGCTTTCCATTCTGGGTTGGCTGGTGGTTCTGGCCGTGGTGGCATTCTTCGCCAGTACGGTGTTCAAGGTGCTGCCGCATTACATGGACTATATGTCCATGGAGAAAATCATCACGTCGGTGGAAACCGATAAAGCGGCCGACGTGCGGACCATCAACGAGTTTTACAACCACGTCAGCAAGGGCATGCAGGTCAATAACATTCGTGACCTGAACATGCGCGATGCTCTGCAGGTCAAGGTGGAGAACAACGAGTTCCAGGTCCACCTCAAGTATGAAAAACGCGAGCCGCTGATCGAGAACCTCGATCTGGTGGTGAATTTCGACAAAGAATTTCGTGTACGGATGCCGTGAGTCCCAATCTGTCCCGCCTCGAGCGCAAGCTCGGCTATAGCTTCAAGGATCAGGACCTGATGGTCCTGGCCCTGACCCATCGCAGTTTCGCCGGCCGCAACAATGAGCGGCTGGAATTTCTCGGTGATGCCATCCTCAATTTCGTCGCCGGTGAGGCGCTATTCGAGCGCTTCCCGCAAGCCCGCGAAGGCCAGCTTTCGCGCCTGCGCGCACGCCTGGTCAAGGGCGAGACGCTGGCCGTGCTGGCGCGCGGTTTCGAGCTGGGCGAATACCTGCGCCTGGGCTCTGGTGAGCTGAAAAGTGGCGGCTTTCGTCGCGAGTCGATCCTGGCCGATGCTCTGGAGGCGCTGATCGGCGCCATCTATCTGGACACCGGCATGGATGCAGCACGCGAGCGCGTGCTGGACTGGCTGACCGGTGAGCTGGACGGCCTGACCCTGGTCGACACCAACAAGGACCCGAAAACGCGCCTGCAGGAGTTCCTGCAATCGCGTGCCTGTGAGCTACCTCGTTACGAGGTGGTAGACGTACAGGGCGAGCCGCACTGCCGTACCTTCATGGTCGAGTGCCAGGTTTCCCTGCTCAATGAAAAGACCCTGGGCCAGGGCGGCAGCCGGCGTATCGCCGAGCAGGTCGCTGCGGCTGCGGCGCTGATCGCCCTCGGGGTGGAGAATGGCAATGACTGATGCACCTGTGACCCGTTGCGGCTACGTCGCCATCGTCGGCCGGCCCAACGTGGGCAAGTCGACGCTGCTCAACCACATCCTCGGGCAGAAGTTGGCGATCACTTCGCGTAAACCGCAGACCACCCGCCACAACATGCTCGGGATCAAGACCGAGGGCGAGATTCAGGCCGTCTACGTCGACACGCCCGGCCTGCACAAGCAGAACGATAAGGCACTCAACCGCTACATGAACCGTAGCGCCTCCACCGCGCTGAAAGACGTTGATGTCGTGGTGTTCGTGGTCGACCGCATGCGCTGGACCGACGAAGATCAACTGGTGCTGGAGAAGGTGCAGCACGTCAAATGCCCGATCCTGCTGGCGGTGAACAAGGCTGATCGCCTGGAAGACAAGAGCGAGCTGCTGCCGCACCTGAACTGGCTGGCTGAGCAACTGCCGCAGGCGGAGATCGTGCCGATCTCCGCACTGCAGGGGCAGAACCTCGACACCCTGGAGAAGCTGGTGGGCGAGCGTCTGCCGGAGTCTGAACATTTCTACCCGGAAGACCAGATCACCGACCGTTCCAGCCGTTTCCTGGCGGCCGAGCTGATCCGCGAGAAGATCATGCGTCAGCTCGGTGCCGAGCTGCCGTACCAGATCACCGTAGAGATCGAGGAATTCAAACAGGAGGGTCGCATCCTGCATATCCACGGCCTGATCCTGGTGGAGCGCGACGGGCAGAAGAAGATCATCATCGGCGACAAGGGCGAGCGCATCAAACGCATCGGCCAGGAAGCGCGCAAGGACATGGAAACCATGTTCGACTCCAAGGTGATGCTCAACCTCTGGGTCAAGGTCAAAGGTGGCTGGTCCGACGACGAACGCGCCCTGCGTTCGCTGGGTTACCTGGATTGATCGAGGCGCCATGCGCATCCTCGTTGTTGCTCATGGCGCATTCTGGCGGTTAACCACATGACTTCTGCCGCCTACGTTCTGCATAGCCGTCCGTACAAGGAAAGCAGCGCCCTGGTGGACTTCTTCACCGCCCAGGGCCGCGTGCGTGCAGTGCTACGCGCCGCACGCGGCAAGGTCGGCAGCATCGCCCGGCCTTTTGCGCCGTTGGAGCTGGAGCTGCGGGGGCGGGGCGAGCTGAAGACCGTCGGCCGCCTGGAAAGCGCCGGTATTCCTCTGTTGCTGACCGGCGAGGCGCTGTTCTCAGGGCTCTATCTCAACGAACTGCTGATCCGCCTGCTGCCGGCCGAAGACCCGCACCCCGTGATGCTCGAGCACTATGGCCTCACCTTGCAGGCACTGGCTGCCGGCCGGGCGCTGGAGCCGCTGTTGCGTGCGTTCGAATGGCGTCTGCTGGACGAGCTGGGCTATGGTTTCGCCCTGGATCGTGACCAGCACGACCAACCCATCGATCCGACTGCACTTTACCGTTGGCAGCAGGACATAGGCCTGGTGCCGGTGGTACAACTGCAACCCGGTGTATTCCAGGGCCGCGAACTGTTGGCCATGGCCGAAGCCGACTGGCAGACCCCAGGCGCGCTGGCTGCCGCCAAGCGCCTGATGCGTCAGGCGCTGGCACCTCATCTAGGCGGCAGGCCCCTGGTCAGCCGCGAACTTTTCATGACGCTCAAGGAGTCCAAGCGTGACTGAGGCCAATCGTATTCTGCTCGGCGTGAACATCGACCACGTCGCCACCCTGCGCCAGGCTCGTGGCACGCGCTACCCGGACCCGGTCAAGGCCGCGCTGGACGCCGAAGAAGCCGGCGCCGATGGCATTACCGTGCACCTGCGTGAAGACCGCCGGCACATTCAGGATCGCGATGTGCGTGTGCTGGCCGATGTGCTGCAGACGCGGATGAACTTCGAAATGGGCGTCACCGATTTCATGCTCGGTTTCGCCGAGCAGATCCGTCCCGCGCATGTCTGCCTGGTACCGGAAACCCGCCAGGAACTGACCACCGAAGGCGGTCTGGACGTGGCCGGGCAGGAGGCGCGTATCGCCGCGGCGGTGGAGCGTCTGACGCTGGCCGGTTGCGAGGTGTCGCTGTTCATCGACGCCGAAGAGCGGCAGATCGAAGCGGCCATGCGCGTCGGTGCGCCGGCCATCGAACTGCACACTGGTCGCTATGCTGATGCGCACACCGCGGAAGAAGCCGCGCATGAGCTTTCACGCATTCGCGATGGCGTTATCTGCGGCCTGAACCACGGGCTGATCGTCAACGCCGGTCACGGTTTGCACTACCACAATGCCGAGGCTGTCGCCGCGATTCCCGGCATCAACGAACTGAACATCGGCCACGCCATCGTCGCCCATGCGTTGTTCGTCGGTTTCAAGCAGGCCGTCGCCGAGATGAAGGCCCTGATCGTCGCCGCTGCCTATCGCGGCTAGCGTACTTTATGGGAGGGGCCTTCAGCCGCGACTTTCGATGGTCTATCGCCGCTGAAGCGCCTCCCACTTCGTTCGTTCAGTCCTGGCTGAAAGCCTGAACCATCTGTCTGGCGAGTACCTCGACGGCGTCAATCAGTTTGATGTGGTACTCGCCAAGGGCAGGTAAGCCCTGTTCCGGACCGAGCCGGCGCAGGGGGGGGGCTGACCAGGCTGCGCGGGAAGGGGGCGATGGCGAGGTCGGCGGTCATTGCCGCTTCCTGGCCGGCGCACTGCTCACAGGAATAGGCGATACGGTACGCCAGCCCTTGTCGGTCCAGCGCATCGAGGGCGGTACGGCGCCAGGCGCAGCCCGGGTTGGCCAGCGCCAGTGGCAGGGGTGAGCGCTGCATGGCCAGGCCGCCGTCGCGTCCAGCCCAGACCAGTTCTTCGGAATAGATCACTTCGCCGCGCGAATCATCCAGGCCGTCGTTGCCGGCGTTGATCAGGGTCAGGTCCAGCTCGCCGGCATCCAGCTTCGCCACCAGATCCACGCTGCGCCCGACCTTGACCTCGACCTCCACGGCCGGATGGCTGCGGGCGAACAGAGTCAAGATACTCGGTAGTACGCGGTCGCCGATATCGTTCGGCGTACCGAAGCGCACGCGCCCGGCCATGCCCGAGTTCTACATGCCGGCCATGTGGCCGCTGGATCTGCAGAACGCCATCGTCGACTGGATCAGCGCCTGGTTCTGGCGTCGGCGCATGCGCCGCCTGCTGGCGCAGGATATCGAGGGGCGGATTCGCCTGGGCAGCGCCCGCGGTGTGGTGGAGCAGGGCGCCGGTGAGCCGCTGCGGCTGATCGCGCAGCGGCGTGCACGTTGGCTGCGGCCGTAGGGCGGGTGCAACCCACCAATTGCAGTCTGGCGGGGTGCACCAGCCCTACGAGAACCGCTGTTCTTAAGGCTTGCGTGCGATCAGCACGGCGCGGGTCGGTCCCGGCAGGCCTTCGACGGTGCGACTGTGATCGGCCGGGTCGAGAAATTCCGGCAGCGACTGGAAGCGCATCCACTCGGTGGCGCGTTGTTCTTCCACCGAGGTGGTGCTGACATCCACGCAACGCACGTCCTCGAAACCAGCGCGGCGTAGCCAGCGTTCCAGCGCCGGCACCGACGGCAGGAACCAGACGTTGCGCATCTGCGCGTAGCGATCTTCGGGCACCAGCACCTGTTCGGCATCGCCTTCGACCACCAGGGTTTCCAGTACCAGCTCGCCGCCCTTGACCAAGGCGTCCTTGAGATCCAGCAGATGATCGATGGGCGAGCGACGGTGATACAGCACGCCCATGGAGAACACCGTGTCGAAGCCCTGCAGCCTGGCCGGCAGTTCCTCGAAGGCCAGCGGCAGGTGCCATACCGGTTGCTCCGGCAGGTAGCGCTTCATCGCCAGGAACTGGCAGAGGAACAGCCAGTTGGGGTCGATGCCGACCACGCTGTCGGCACCCGCGCCGAGCATGCGCCACATGTAGTAGCCGTTGCCGCAACCGACATCAAGGATGCGCTTGCCGACCAGATCCAGATGCGGGGCGACGCGCTGCCATTTCCAGTCCGAGCGCCATTCGGTGTCGATGTGCACGCCGAACAGTTCGAACGGGCCCTTGCGCCAGGGGATAAGCCCCTGCAGGGCCGTTTTCAACTGCGCGCGCGTGGCCTCGTCACAAGCGCCGCCGAAGGCGAAGCGCTGAGCCAGTTCCACCTCGCTCACCGGCAGATCCGGCAAGGCCTGGACGGCGCCGTACCAGCGGGCGAGGTCGCCGTGACCGATGGCCAGCTTGGCATCGAGCTGGCCGGGCAGCTCACAAGCCCAGTCCTGCAGCGGAGTGCCGGCCAGTTGTGCCTGCAGGGCGTCGAGATCCAGGTCGCGCATCATGGCAGGGCCACCAGCGAGGCGAAATTCAGGCACTGGAACCAGGGCAGCACCTTGCTGAAGCCGGCAGCCAGCAGGCGTTCGCGATGCTGCTCGAGGCTGTCTGGCAGCATCACCTTCTCGATGGCGCTGCGCTTCTGGGCGATTTCCAGTTCGCTGTAGCCGTTGGCGCGCTTGAAGGCGACATGCAGCTCGGTGAGCAGCTCGTGCTCGGCAGCGTCCTCGAAGCGCAGTTTTTCCGAGAGAATCAGCGCGCCACCGGGCAACAGTGCCTGGCGAATGCGCGTTAGCAGCTCTAGGCGGCGCTCCGGCGGGATGAACTGCAGGGTGAAGTTCAGCGTGACCAATGAGGTGGGCTGCAGGTCGAGGGTGAGAATGTCGGCCTCGATCACCTCCACCGGTAGCAGCTCCTGGAACATGGCGTCCTGAGCATGCAGGTACTCGCTGCAGCGCGCGACCATGGCCGGGGAGTTGTCCACGGCGATGACCTTGCAGCCATCGACGCGCACATGACGACGCAGCGCCTGGGTCACTGCACCGAGCGAGGCTCCGAGGTCATACAGCGTAGTCTGTGGCTGGGCAAACTGGCCGGCGAGCACGCCGATGTTCTCGACGATGGTCGGGTAGCCGGGCACCGAGCGCTTGATCATGTCGGGAAACACCCGCACCACGTCCTCGTTGAAGACGAAGTCGGGCACCTCGGCCAGTGGCTGGGCGAATAGACGATCGGGTTCTTGGCTCACGGCAGTCGCAACGGGTAGCGGAAAAGGCCGGCATTTTAGCCAAGTGTGGCGCAACAGTCAGGCGCTGTTGCTGCGCTGGAAGGCCGAAGCGGTGATGCCCCACTGGCCGAGCCAGTAGGTGAGGATGATGGCGTAAGGCGCGGCGTCGAAGCTGGCGACGAAGCGGTCGATGCCGATCAGGCTGTCGGACAGCACGAAGAGCGCCGCACCAACTGCGGCGAGCCAGGTGGAGCGTGGCTGTAGGTCCGGGTGGCCGATGCGGGCCAGGGCGCGCCAGAGCATCAGGCAAATCGCGGTGGCATAGCAGGCCACCGGAATCAGCAGCTCGCCCAGACCGCTGCTGGCCAGTATGGCGAACATCGCGCCACCGGCGATCAGCGCCAGCAGCAAGGCGGGTAGGGCCGGCAGCCGGCTATCGGAGACGTAGGCGCGCAGATAGGCCAGGTGGCCGATCAGGAAGGCGCCGAGGCCGAACACGAAGAGGTCGCCGGGCCAGTCCAGAAGGATGTCGCCGGCCAGGGAAAATACCAGGCCTATGCAGATCCAGCGCCGGTAGGTGCCAGCCGGTGCCTGGCGCAGCCAGAGCAGCAGGGCGATCACCGGGATGCCCTTGGTCAGCAGGCTGAGCTGCGCATCGCCGGTGATCCGGCCATAAAGAAATACCGCAGCACCCGCCAGGCCGAGCAGCAACCAACGCATAGCAAGACTCCCTTCGTTAATATTGGAATGGCGCGACTATGCCCAGCGGCCGTGCGGCTGCCAATGCGAGGGGTGCCAAATCGAGTGGCGGATTGTGCCGCCCCTCGACGTCACGAGCAGTATTGGGCAACGTAGGCATTCGTCGAGGAGAAGCGCATGTCGATATCGCCACCTGTCACCGATCTGATCGCGCGGCTGTACCGTGAGGAGTCGCCGCCACCCTGATTCGCCTGCTCGGCGATTTCGACCTGGCCGAAGAGGCGCTGCATGAGGCCTTTCGCAGTGCGGTCGAGCAGTGGCCGTAGAGTAGCGTTCCGGACAACCCGCGCGCCTGGCTGGTCTCTGCCGGGCGCTTCAAGGCCATCGGCAACCTGCGTCGGTAGCGCCGCTTTCAGCCGCTGGACGAACAGGCCGAGCTGCCAGATGAGAGCGTTGCCGAGGAGAGCGAGCTGCTCGAAGACGACCGCCTGCGCCTGATTTTCACCTGCTGCCACCCGGCGCTGGCCAGCGATGCCCAGGTGGCGTTGACCCTGCGCGAGGTGTGCGACCTGACCACCGAGGAGATCGCTCGCGCCTTCCTCTCCAGTCCTTCGACCCTGGCGCAGCGCATCGTCAGGGCCAAGGCGAAGATTCGCGATGCGCGCATCCCTTACGAGGTGCCGGGGCGTAGCGAACTGCCCGAGCGTCTGGAGGCGGTGTTGCGGGTGATCTATCTGGTGTTCAACGAAGGCTACTTCGCCAGCTCCGGCGATTCACTGACCCGTAGCCAACTGTCTGACGAGGCGATTCGCCTGGGCCGTTTGCTGCAGGAGCTGCTGCCCGAGCCGGAGGTGCAGGGGCTGTTCGCGCTGATGTTGCTGCATGAATCGCGTCGCGCGGCACGCAGCGGGGTCGATGGCGAGGTGATCTTGCTGGAAGCCCAGGATCGCAGCGTGTGGGACCGCGAACTGATCGCCGAAGGCGAGGCCCTGGTCCTGCAGGCCCTGCATTCACGGCGTTTCGGTCCTTACAGTCTGTAGGCGGCGATTGCCGCGGTGCATGCCGAGGCGGCCAGTCTGGAAGACACCGATTGGGTGCAAATCGTCGGCCTGTACTACGAGCTGCTGCGCCTGAATCCGTCGCCGGTGATCGAACTCAACCGCGCCGTGGCGCTGGCCATGCGTGATGGGCTTGAAACCGGGCTGCAGCAGATCGACCGTCTGCTGGGCATGGGCGAGTTGGACGGTTACCACCTGGCCCATGCGGCGCGGGCCGATCTGCTGCGCAGACTGGGCCGCCGAGAACAGGCGATTGCAGCCTACCGTCAGGCCCTGGCGCTGGCGCAACAGGGCCCGGATCGACAGTTTCTGCAAAGGAGGCTGGAGGAGCTAGGCGATCCGTAGGGTGCGCTGTATGCACCGAGATTCTTCGGTGCATACGCTCGGCGCGCATAGCGCATCCTACGGAGCGGGCGTGCTTAGCCCGCCACCAATACGCGAATCGCTTCCAGGCGCAGAGCGGCCTTGTCGAACATCGCCAGGCTCTGTTCGCGCTGTTTGCGCAGGGCGTCGATCTCGCTGTCACGTACGCTCGGGTTGACCGCGCGCAGGGCGACCAGGCGCGCTAGTTCTTCGTCCAGTTCGGCGATCAGGCGGCGTTTGGCCTCGGCGACGCGCTCGATATGGCGCGGCATGACCTTGGCTTCGGCGTCGTTGATCTGCTTGGCCAGTACGTCGCGCTGGGCCTGGACGAACTTGTTGGCACTGGCGCGCGGCACGCTTTCAAGCTGATCGTTGAGCGTCTCGAAGCCGACCTTGGGCGCCAGGTCGTTGCCATTGGCGTCGAGCAGGCAGCGCAGCGCAGCCGGCGGCAGGAAGCGGCCGAGCTGCAGCTTGCGCGGGCCGACCACTTCGCTGACGTAGAGCAGTTCCAGCAGCACGGTGCCAGGCTTGAGCGCCTTGTTCTTGATCAGTGCGACGGCGGTGTTGCCCATCGAGCCGGACAGCACCAGGTCCATGCCGCCTTGCACCATGGGGTGTTCCCAGGTGAGGAACTGCATGTCTTCGCGGACCAGGGCCTGCTCGCGGTCGTAGGTGATGGTCACCGCTTCGTCGTCACCCAACGGGAAGCTGGCATCCAGCATTTTTTCGCTGGGGCGCAGGATCAGGGCGTTGTCGGAGTGGTCTTCGCTGTCGATGCCGAAGGCGTTGAACAGCTCTTCCATGTAGATCGGCAGGGTGAACTGGTCGTCCTGCTCGAGGATCGCCTCGACCAGTGCTTCGCCTTCACCGGCGCCGCCGGAGTTCAGCTCCAGCAGGCGGTCGCGGCCGCTGTGCAGTTCGCCTTCCAGGCGGATGCGCTCGGCGCTGGCTTCGTCTACCAGTTGCTGCCACTGGCCATCGTCACCGTTTTCCATCAGCGGCAGCAGGCGCGGGCCGAACTGGTGCTGCAGGGCGTTGCCGGTGGGGCAGGTGGCCAGGAAGGCATTAAGCGCCTGGTGGTACCACTGGAACAGGCGCTCCTGCGGGCTGTTCTCCAGGTACGGCACGTGCAGTTGGATGCGGTGCTTCTGGCCGATCCGGTCGAGACGGCCGATGCGCTGTTCGAGCAGGTCCGGGTGTGCCGGCAGGTCGAACAGCACCAGGTGATGGGCGAACTGGAAGTTACGGCCTTCGGAGCCGATCTCCGAGCAGATCAGCACCTGCGCGCCAAATTCTTCGTCGGCGAAGTAGGCAGCGGCGCGGTCGCGCTCGAGGATGCTCATGCCTTCATGGAACACCGTGGCCGGGATGCCGGAGCGCACGCGCAGGGCATCTTCCAGATCCAGCGCGGTTTCGGCGTGGGCGCAGATCACCAGCACCTTGAATTTCTTCAGCATCTTCAGGGTGTCGATCAGCCACTCTACGCGCGGGTCTATGCGCCACCAGCGTTGCTCTTCGTCGACATCGTCCTGCGCCTGGTAGCTGACTTCCGGGTACAGCTCGGCGTGCTCGCCGATCGGCAGCTCCAGATATTCGTCCGGGCTCGGCAGCGGGTAGGGGTGCAGTTCGCGCTCGGGGAAGCCCTGCACGGCGGCGCGGGTGTTGCGGAACAGCAGGCGGCCGGTGCCGTGGCGGTCCAGCAGTTCGCGCACCAGGCGGGCGCGGGCGTCATCATCGCCGCTGTCTACGGCATCGAGCAGCTCGCGGCCCTCATCGCCGAGGAAACTGCCGATGGCGTCGCGCGCCTGGGCGCTGAGCTTGCCCTGGTCGAGCAGCTCCTGCACGGCCTCGGCAACCGGGCGGTACTGGCTGCTTTCGGCGCGGAAGGCTTCCAGGTCGTGGAAACGGGCTGGGTCGAGCAGACGCAGGCGGGCGAAGTGACTGTCCTGGCCGAGCTGTTCCGGGGTGGCGGTGAGCAGCAACACGCCGGGGATGACCTCGGCCAGTTGCTCGACCAGCGAATATTCGGCGCTGGCCTGTTCCGGGTGCCAGACCAGGTGATGGGCTTCGTCGACCACCAGCAGGTCCCAGCCGGCGGCGAACAGCGCGTCCTGGGCCTTGTCGTCGTCCTTCAGCCACTCCAGGGCGACCAGTGCCAGCTGGCAATCCTCGAAGGGGTTGCTGGCGTCGCTCTCCATGAAGCGCTCGGCGTCGAACAGCGCGACATCGAGGTTGAAGCGACGGCGCATCTCCACCAGCCACTGGTGCTGCAGGTTTTCCGGAACCAGGATCAGCACGCGGCTGGCGCGGCCGGAGAGCAACTGGCGATGGATCACCAGGCCGGCTTCGATGGTCTTGCCCAGACCCACTTCGTCGGCCAGTAGTACGCGCGGGGCGATGCGGTCGGCCACTTCGCGGGCGATGTGCAATTGGTGGGCGATCGGCTGGGCGCGCGCGCCGCCGAGGCCCCAGAGCGACGACTGCAACAGGCGGCTGTTGTGTTCCAGGCTGTGGTAACGCAGGGCGAACCAGGCCAGCGGGTCGATCTGGCCGGCGAACAGGCGGTCGCTGGCCAGGCGGAACTGGATGAAGTTCGACAGCTGGGTTTCCGGCAGGGTCACCGGTTTATGCTGGACATCGAGGCCGTGGTAGACCAGCAGGCCGTCGACGTCCTCGACTTCCTGTACGGTGAGCTTCCAGCCCTCGAAATGGGTAATTTCGTCGCCCGGGGCGAAGCGCACGCGGGTCAGCGGGGCATTGCGCGTGGCGTACTGGCGGGTTTCGCCGGTGGCCGGGTAGAGCACGGTGAGCAGGCGGCCTTCCTCGGCGAGGATGGTGCCCAGACCCAATTCCGCTTCGCTGTCACTGATCCAGCGTTGCCCCGGTTGATATTGCGCCATGCCTATCTGTCTCCCGCGTGAAAAAGCCGGCTATGGTAACGGATGCCGCGCCATGGCCAAAGCGGTCATGGCACTATCATTGCGTCCGCCAGTCGAAAGTGTAGCGAGCACAGGCTAAAGTCGCGGATGACGGGGCCGACAGCCTGACCAACGGAGGTGCTGTAACGTGCTACCGCCTATCCCCCATAGCCTGGTGCCAGTCACTGCCACGCAGGACGTGATCAAGCCCAAGCCCGAGATTCCTCCGGTGACCCCGGCCGAGGGCAGTGCCAAGGAAAGTGCGCTGAGCCTGGACAAGCGGCACCCGCAGGAAACCGAGGAGCTGCTGCGCGAAGAGCAGCGCCGCCGTCAGCGGCGTGGCTACACTCCGGAACAGCTGGCCGAGGCCGAGCCAGAAGAGGTGGAACAGACGCTGGGCGATCTTCCGCGACAAGGACTTTGGGTGGATGTGGAAGTCTGAGAAACTCTTTTCATTCTTTTGTGCGTAGATCGTCATGCTGTTCGCCGACCCCTTGCCCGCACTCGCAGATGCAGAGCTGGACTACCTCCCAGGCTGGATCGACCCCGCGCTCGCCGATAGCTGGCTGCATACGCTGGTTGAACAGACGCCCTGGCAGCAGCCGGAGTTGTTCATCCATGGTCGCTATCATCGAACACCGCGGCTGACGGCTTGGTATGGCGACCCTGAGGCACGTTATCGTTATTCCGGGAAGCTTCACGAACCCTTGCCCTGGACGCCGCTACTGAGTGAGATTCGCCAGCGGGTCGCGAAAGAGGTCGGGCAGCCGCTCAACGCCGTACTGCTCAACCATTACCGCGACGGCCAGGACTCCATGGGCTGGCACAGCGATGCAGAGCCGGAGCTGGGACGTGATCCGCTGATCGCCTCGCTCAATCTGGGCGGCAGCCGGCGTTTCGATCTGCGCCGCGTCGGCAGTACGCGTATCGAACATTCACTGACGCTGGAACACGCTTCGCTACTGGTCATGCGCGGGCCGACCCAGCATCATTGGCAACATCAAGTGGCGAAGACGCGGCAAGCCTGCGCGCCACGCCTGAACCTGACCTTTCGCCTGATTCGGTTTCCGCTATGAGCAATGACGACAAGCTGATCGATTTCGCCGCCGAGCGCGACAAGCGTATCCACGATCTCAACGACAAGCGCCTCAACGAGATGCGCCAGGTTTTCGAGCAGGCCTTGCCGATCGGCAAGGCCAAGAAGAAGTCCAAGAGCAAACCCAAGAAGCGCTGAAACTCCCATCGTTTGTTCGTCATGCACGGCTGCCAGGCCGTGCTTCCCGCCTCGCACCCCCTCGATTTCTTGACCTGGGTCAGTATTCCCTCCGGCCTGGTCGCGCCTGCTCGTCAGCCATTGATCCAGATCAATTTTCCCGCTGCCAGCGCTGATAACGTGAAGCCATCCCAGACAGACAGGCACAACAGGAGGCAGCCATGTTCGTCGATACAGTGGTTCTCGCCGGAGTCGGCACCGTTCTTCTGATGGTCGCGTTCTTCGGGGGTGTTGGTTACTTCATCTGGAAGGATGCTCACAAGCGCAAGCAGAGCTAACCCTTCCAGTTCACTGGGCACGCAAGGCAATTCGGGCGACTTCGGTCGCCCTTTTTTTATTTGCATGTTGCCTGCCTGGGCGTATGGCGCCTTCTGGACATAAATACTTAGCTAGCTAATAATTGAGTTTCGCACGGAGGCGGAACCCAATCGCTACAGCTATGTTCAGAGTTGAGATTTCTTCAGGTAGCCATCGTGCGTGATTCCTTGCTGGCGTTTCTCGCGCCAAGCTCGCAAGCCGTTCAATTTGCCATCAAGACCCTGCTCGGCGGCGGTCTGGCGTTGTGGTGTGCGTTGCGTTTCGGCCTGGAGCAACCGCAGTGGGCGTTAATGACCGCGTTCATCGTCGCCCAGCCGCTGTCCGGCATGGTGGTGCAGAAGGGCCTGGCGCGGCTGCTCGGTACGCTGGTCGGCACCTTCATGGCCGTGGTGATGATGGGCCTGTTCGCCCAGGCGCCGCTGCTGTTCATACTGGCGTTCGCCTTGTGGTTGGCGTTGTGTACGGCGTCCTCGACCATGTTGCGCAGCGCCTGGTCATATTCCTTCGTGCTGGCTGGCTACACCGTGGCGATCATCGCCTTGCCGGCCATCGGCAAGCCGCATGTGGTATTCGATGAAGCCATCGCCCGCTGCACGGAAATTTGCCTGGGCATCATCTGCGCCACCCTGAGCAGCGCTTTGCTCTGGCCGCAGCGCGTCGAGCGGCAACTGGCACAGCAGGCGCGCAACGCCTGGCAGGCCGGCGTTGCGGCTTCGCGTCAGGCGCTGGCGGGTGAGGCTGATTCGCGACAGGGCTTGCTGGAGGTGCTGGCGCGGATCGTCGCCGTCGACGCCCAGCGCGAGCACGCCTGGTTCGAGGGTGCCCGTGGTCGCCAGCGTGCCGTGGCGTTGCGGGTGTTGAGTCGTGATCTGCTCGGCATGTTACGCCTGGCCCGTGGAGTGGCGCGGCAGTGGCGGCAACTGAGCGGTGTCGAGGCGCAGGCGGTCGCGCCCTGGTTGCAGGTGGTGGACGAGCGCTTGCAGCAGGAGCAGCCAGCGGGCCTGCTGGAGCTGGTCGAGCAACTGCGTCAGGCCGCGCAGGACGATGAACTGAGCAGTGGCCAGCAACTGTGTCTGGAACGTTTGATGGTGCTGCTGTTGCGTGTCGAGGAAGCCAGCCACGCGTTGCGCGCGGTCGAGGAGGGCAGGGCTCCGGCCGATGCGCCGCGCGCCCTGTCCTGGCATTACGACTGGCAAACCGCGCTGGTGTATGGCTCGCGCAGCGCGCTGACCTTTCTGGTTCTGGCGGCGTTCTGGCTGGCCACCGGCTGGACCCACGCCACCGGTGCGCTGCTGCTGGCCTGTGTGGTCTGCAGCTTGTTCGCCCGCCTCGAAGCGGCGCCGCAGATCGGCATGATGTTCCTGCGCGGCATCTTCTACGCGCTGCCGGTAGCGTTCTTCGTCGGCCAGATCCTGATGCCGCAGATCGATGGCTTCGTGATGCTCTGCATGGTGCTGGGCGTGCCGCTGTTCTTCGGCGTGCTGGGCATGGCCAAACCGGCGACGGCCGCGACCTCGACCTCGTTCTGCCTGCACTTCATCGTGCTCTGCCTGCCGGCGCCGGGTGTCGGCTACAACGTCGAATTTTTCCTCAATGAAGCGCCGGGCATGCTGATGGGCGTGGGTTGCGCGGTGATGGCGTTCAAGCTGGTGGTATTGCGCAATCCGGTTTGGCATGGGCGGCGCCTGATGCAGGCGATCCTGAGCGATCTGGGGCGGCTGACCCGTCGTGACTTGGGTCGCGCCGAGAACTGGTTCGGCGGGCGTATGGCTGATCGCCTGATCCAGCTGGCACGACACTATCCGGCGCGGCCGGATCAAACGCGCAGCCGCTGGGACGATGGCGTGGCCGGTCTCGACCTGGGCGACGAGTTGCTGCACCTGCGCAAGTGTCTGGCCAATGCCGATGCTGGCCTGGCGCGGTCGCAGCAGCGTTTCCTGGAGCGCCTCGATGACGCGTTGGAGCGTGGTCCCGCACCAGGCCGTGAAGATGACCTGAACGCAGCGGTGGCCGAACTGCAACAGGCCCTGCGCGCCTGCACGCCGAGCATCGACAAACGTCTGGCCGAGGCGGCTCTGTTGCAACTGCAGAACGGCTGGCGTCACTGGTGCCAACTAAGGGGAGGGGCTGATGGGTTTGCATGAATGGTCGCTGGGCGGCGTGTTGCTGAGCCCGATGGCGGCCTACGCGGTATTGGCGCTGTTGCTGACCGGCGTGTTGCGCCTGGGACTGCAGCGTGTCGGGCTGTCGTGTTGGATCTGGCACGAAGCCCTGTTCGATTGTGCCTTGTATGTCTGCGTGCTGGCGGCGGTAATCGCCGTCCTGGCGCATTGAGGAGAGAAAGCATGCGTTCGACCATTCGAGTCGGCATCACCCTGGCCATGGTGGCGGCGGCGATTTTCGCCGGCTCCTGGATCTGGCAGCACTACATGTACTCGCCCTGGACGCGCGACGCTCGGGTGCGCGCCGACGTGGTGACCATAGCCCCGGACGTGTCCGGCTGGGTGGTCGAGCTCAAGGTGCGCGACAACCAGCAGGTCAAGGCGGGTGATCTGCTGATGAGCATCGACCGCGATCGCTATCAGGCGGCGGTGGAGAAAGCCAAGGCGGTGGTGGATATTCGCCGCCAGCAGCTGAGCCTGCGCGAGCACGAAGCTTCGCGCCGCTCTCGCCTAGGTGCCCAGGCGATCAGTGCCGAGCTGCTGGAAAACGCGCAGATCAATGCCGAGATGGCGCGCAGCGAGTACCGCGAAGCGCAGGCCGATCTGCGTGTGGCCGAGCTGAATCTGGCACGCAGCGAAGTGTATGCCCCACGCGATGGGCAGATCACCAATCTGGTGCTGGCGCAGGGTAACTACATCAATGCCGGGCAGGCAGTGATGGCGCTGGTCGATACCGAATCGTTCTACGTGCAGGCGTATTTCGAGGAAACCAAGTTGCCGCGCATACAGGTTGGCGCGCCGGTGGAAGTGTGGCTGATGGGCGGTGATCAGCAGATTCGCGGCGAGGTCGAAAGCATCAGCCGTGGCATCACCGACCGCAACGCCAGCCCGGATGGGCAACTGCTGGCCAATGTCGAGCCGACCTTCAACTGGGTGCGCCTGGCGCAGCGCATTCCGGTGCGCATCAAGCTCGATCAGGTACCTGAGGGCATGGTGCTGAGCGCCGGCATGACCGCCAGCGTAAGGGTGGAATAGGGCGGTTTCACAATTGTAGGAGCGGCTTCAGTCGCGAGCTCTTCAAGGTGAATCGCGGCTGAGGCCGCTCCTACGGTCACTATTCGCATGAGTTAGCAGGGTGGACAACGCGAAGCTTGTCCACCGCTTGGACCGACGCAATGGTGGATGAAAAAAGCGTCATCCACGATCTAAAGCCCTTCCCTTGTTTCAGCGTCAGGCGCGCTCGATCTGTGCCGGCGTGCGGCGCATCAACACCTTGCCGTGGCGCACCGACACCAGCGCGTGGCCCTGGCTGCGTACCATCTCGTAATCGTCCGGCGCCGAGAGGATCAGCAGGTTGGCCGGGCGCCCCACTTCCAGCCCATACCCTTCACCCAGGTTCAGTGCGCGCGCCGAGTTGTCGGTGATCAGATCCAGGCTGCGCTTGAGGTCTTCGTAGCCGAGCATGTGGCAAATATGCAGGCCGGCTTCGAGGATGCGCAGGATGTTGCCGTTACCCAGCGGGTACCAGGGGTCGACGATGGAATCCTGGCCGAAGCAGACGTTCATCCCGGCGCGGTCGATCTCCGCCACGCGAGTCAGGCCCCGGCGTTTCGGGTAGGTATCGAAACGGCCCTGCAGGTGGATGCTTTCGGTGGGGCAGGAAATGAAGCTGATGCCGCTCATCTTCAGCAGGCGGAACAGCTTGGAGCAGTAGGCGTTGTCGTAGGAGCCCATGGCCACGGTGTGGCTGGCGGTGACACGTGCGCCCATTCCGCGCACGCGGGCTTCTTCGGCCAGCACTTCGAGAAAGCGCGACTGCGGGTCGTCGGTCTCGTCGCAGTGCACGTCCACCAGGCAGGCGGTGCGCTCGGCCAGATCCATAAGGAACTTGATCGACGACACGCCTTGGTCACGGGTGTTCTCGAAGTGCGGGATGCCGCCGACCACATCGGCGCCCAGTTCCACGGCTTGCTCCATCAGCGCGCGACCATTGGCGTAGGACTCGATGCCCTCCTGCGGAAAGGCGACGATCTGCAAGTCGATAAGGTGGCGGGTTTCCTCACGTACTTCGAGCATGGCCTTGAGGGCAGCGAGGGTCGGGTCGGTGACGTCGACGTGGGTGCGCACGTGCTGAATGCCATGGTCGACCAGCATGTCGATGGTCTTCTTGGCGCGGGTCTTGGTGTCTTCATGGGTGACCAGCGCCTTGCGCTCGGCCCAGCGCTCGATGCCCTCGAACAGGGTGCCGCTCATGTTCCAGGCCGGCTCGCCGGCGGTGAGGGTGGCGTCGAGGTGGATGTGCGGCTCGACGAAGGGCGGCACGACCAGATTGCCGGCGGCGTTCAGATCGCCCTCGGCGATGGGGGGCAAGGCGTGCTGGGCGTCGATGGCAGCGATGCGCTCGCCGTCCAGGGTGATGCGGTGCAGGCCGTCTCGGCCGCGCAGGCGTGCATTGTGGATGATCATCAGGTTTCCTCTCAGGCAGGCGACGACAGGCGCCGGATCAACAGCGCAACGCTGATGTTCAGGCGGTCGTGCGGATCTTCGAATGAGCAGCCGGTCAGCGCTTCGATGCGCTGTAGACGGTAGCTAAGGGTATTGCGGTGAACGTTCAGGCGTTGCGCGGCCAGGGCCAGGTTGCCGTTCTCGGCGAACCAGGCCTCCAGCGTCGGCATCAGCACCGGTTGGTGGCGCGAGTCGTCGCCGATCAGCGGGCCGACCACGCGTTCGACGAAGCGATCGAGCAGGCTGCGGTCGCGGATCGCACCGAGCAGCTCCAGCACGCCCAATTCATTGAAACTGCACAGGCCCAGGCGCTCGGGAAAGCGCTGCGCCACGGCCAGTGCCTGGCGTGCTTCACCCAGGCCCTGGGCGAAACGCGGCGCCTCGCAGCCGGCGCTGCCTAGGCCAAGGAACAGCCGTAGTGGGCCGAGTTGCGGGCGTAGTTCATCGAGCAGCACGGTCATGGCCTGACGATTACGCGCTTCGGCGTGGGCATCGGGGCAGGGCAGCAGGGCGATCCAGTGACGGCCCTGGCTGACCAGCGGCAGCGCATTACCGAGTTCGCCGAGGCTCTGCTCCAGTCGCCGTTGCAGCAGTTGTTGGCGAGTCTGTAGCTGGCGTTCGGCGTCTTCGTCGGGCAGGTCACCGAACAGTTGCTCGCTGCCGTCGAGGCGCAGCAGTGCCACCTGACGCGGCACATGCAGTGCCAGGCCGAGGCTGTCACCGCGTTGCAGCAGCACCTCGAGTGACTGGTAGTCACCCTCGAGCACCTGCTCCAGCACGTGCTGGCGTGAGCGGCCGAGCTGCTGCGCCTGCACCAGCGCGGTGCCGATGGCCTGGGTGACCACCACCATCTTCAGCGCGTAGGGCTGCTCGATCAGTGGTAGGTTCAGGCGCTCGGCTTCTGCGATGACGCTGGGCGGGATGGCCTGGATGAACTCGGCGCCGGTGAGGATGACCATGCCGGCCACCACGCGCTCATGGCCTTCGCGCACCAGGCGTAGCAGGTTGGCTTCGTCACGCGGATGGTTGATGCCGGTGACGAAGATCAGCTCGCCGCCCATCACCCAGTCGGCGATGCCTTCGTTCTCGGCCACGTAGGGCCAGCGCACGGCATTGTCGCGCCCGGCCTGGCCGGCACGCAGGTGCATGCTGGCCAGGTCGGGCAGGGCGAGTACATCGGCGACGGTCAGGCTCACGCGCCGGCGACCTGTTGGCGGCCGACCAGGGCCTTGTTCAGTTCGAACAGCACAACGTAGGCCACGGCAGCCACGGCGATGCCCACCAGCGGGGCTACCCAGGGCGAGAAGTAGGCGCTGAGTGCACCGATCAGGTAGGCGCCCAGGCCGACCCAGTTGAACGTCGGCAGACGTACATCGGCCAGTTTCGGATAGCGCGCGCGGTGGCCGTAGAAGAAGTCGGCCATGATCACGCCGCCAATCGGCGGGATGATCGAGCCGAGCAGGATCAGGAAGGGGATCAGCATCTCGTACATGCCACCGATGGCCAGCAGGGTGCCGATGCCGGCGCCTGCCAGGGTGACGGTCTTGCGCTTGCCGGTGCGCAGCAGGTTGCAGCCGGCAGCGGCGAAGTTGTAGATGGTGTTGTCCTGGGTGGTCCACAGGTTGAGGAACAGCATGACCACGGCAGCCATGGACAGCCCTTGCAGCACCAGCACTTCGACTACGTCCGGTTGCTGGTAGACGATGGCGCCATAGGCGCCGGCTACGATCATCAGGCCGTTGCCGATGAAGAAGCCGAACAGGCTGGCCAGTACCGCGACGCGGCCGCTCTTGGCGAAACGCGTCCAGTTGGTGGCCTGGGTGGCGCCGCTGACGAAGGTGCCGAACACCAGGGTAATGGCCACGCTCAGGCTCATGCTCTCCTTGGGCTCGACCGCCAGCAGGCCGGCCAGACCGCCGATATCACGGGTAGCGATCCACAGCGACACCACCAGCAGCACCAGCATGGCCGGCACGGCGACGCGCGAAAGCAGATCCAGACCCTTGTAGCCGACGAAGGCGGTGAGGCAGAAACCGAAGCCGAACAGCACCATCAACGGAATGGTCAGGCTTTCGGACAGGCCAAGGATCTTCACCAGGACGATGGCGATGGTCGCCGTGCCCCAGGCATACCAGCCGATCTGGGTGAAGCCGAGCAGCATGTCGGACAGCTTGCTGCCCACCTCGCCGAAGCAGAAACGGCCCATTAGCACCGAGTTCAGGCCGCTGTGGCAGGCGATCAGGCCCAGCACGGCGGCATACAGGCCAAGCAGCAGGTTACCGATCACCGCGGCCCAGAGCAGGGTGGTGAAGTCGAAGGCCATGCCGATCTTGCCGCCGGCGAACATGGTGGCGGTGAAGAAGGTGAAGCCGAACAGCAGGATGGCGGTGGAGAACAGCCCCTTACGTGCGCCGTTGGGCACCTCGCTGAGGGGGTAATCGCTATCGGGGGTGGCGTGGCTCATGGACCTGGCTCCGGTGTGGGTGTCGAGGCCTTGGCGATAGCAGGGGGCGTGCCAGAGTGGCAGGTGCGTTCGGTTTGGTCTGCTCGTCAAAAAGCTTTGTGCTGTTTGCACAAAGAAATGCCTTTTTGAAGCGCATTTCTACATTTGCGTTGTGAGCATAGAACAAAAGTGGTGCGCGCCAGAGCTGTCGCGCACCAGCTTGCAGCGCATCAGTTTACGGTCACCTGCGGCATCGGCGGCATGGTCACGGTCTGCTCGGCGCTCGGGGCGAGCACTTCGGCTTCGCCGTCGACCACTTGCTTGCCGTCCTGGTTGAACACGCGGGTGGCGATGCGCACGCGGTTCTTCGGCAGTTTTTCCAGCACTTCCAGCTTCACGGTAAGGGTATCGCCGAGCTTCACCGGGCGGGTGAACTTGAGCTGCTGGCCGAGGTAGATGGTGCCCGGGCCGGGGAGGTTGCAGGCGATGGCGGCGCTGATCAGGGCGCCAGTGAACATGCCGTGGGCGATGCGCTCCTTGAACATGGTCTCGGCGGCGAAGGCGGCGTCCAGGTGCACCGGATTGTTGTCACCGGAGACGGCGGCGAACAGTTGCACGTCGCGCTCTTCGACCTGTTTCTCGAAGCTCGCCTGCTGGCCGACTTCGAGGGCGTCGTAGGGGATGTTGGTTACCTGGGTCATGGGCACTCCTTGATTGGGCTTCGTTCCTGGCTCAGCGCCTGCTGCAGCCAGTCGATCAGGTGGGTGGTGACCTCGTCGCGATTGCTCTCGTTGAGCAGCTCATGACGGGCCTCGGGATAAATCTTCAGTTGCACGTCGCGCACGCCGGCCTCGCGCAGGGCGCCTGCCAGATCACCCAGGCGCTTGCCGTCGCTGACCGGGTCGCGTGAGCCGCCGATCACCAGCAGCGGCAGGTCGGCATCGATCTGCGCCAGGTTCTCGACCGGGGTGATGTATTGCAGGCCGTCGAGCAGGTCACACCACAGCTGCGTGGTGCAGACGAAACCGCACAGCGGATCGGTCACGTATTTGTCCACTTCCGCCGGGTCGCGGCTGAGCCAGTCGAAGGCCGTGCGGTTGGGCTTGAAGGCCTTGTTGAACGAGCCGAAGGAGAGAAAATCGATGACTTTGCTGCGGCCTTTGGGGCCCAGACGCCAGCGTTCGAAGCCAGCGATCAGCCGGGCGGCCTTGTACAGCATCACGGGCTGGTAGTTGGAGCCGGACAGCACGGCGCCCTGCAGGCTGCAACTGTGCCCCATCAGATAAGCCATGCCGATGTAGCTGCCCATGCTATGGCCGAACAGGAAGATCGGTGCTTGCGGGTAGCGCTGGCGGATATGGTGATTGAGCGAGGCCAGGTCGCCGACCACCTTGTCCCAGCCGCCTTCGTCGGCGTAGTGGCCGAGCACGCCTTGAGCGGCGCTCTGGCCATGACCGCGCTGGTCCAGCGCATAGAGGTCGAAGCCGGCGGCTACCAGGCTCTCGGCCAGGCGTGCATAGCGCAGGCTGTGTTCGGCCATGCCGTGGGACAGCATGACCACCGCGCGCGGTGGCTGATCACCGTGCCAGTGGTTGACGTGCAGGTGAAGACCGTCCTGGGTGGCCAGGGGAAAGGCGTTGTGGCGCATGGCGAATCCTTGTGCCGGAAGTTGGCGGCATTGTGCACCTTGGTCATCAACAGGCATAGCTCCCCGGTTTTCTTCGCAGCGGTAAAGATCGGTTACGAATCACTGCATTTATTGCGAAATTCAGCCCATCAATGACGCCTTCGAGCTATTTGCGGCTCGGCCCTAAGCTGCTACTTTCCGGGCAGTCAGATCACTTCAGGGGAAGAGGACAAGAACAATGCAACCTGATTTCTGGAACGACAAACGCGCCCCTGGCGTGCCCAACGATATCGACCTGTCCAGCTACAAGTCGGTGATCGAAGTGTTCGAGCGCTCGTGCAAGCGCTTTGCCGACCGTCCTGCCTTCAGCAATCTCGGCGTTACGCTGACCTATGCCGAGCTGGATCGCCTCTCCGCGACCTTCGCCGCCTACCTGCAAAAGCACACTGACCTCAAGCCGGGCGATCGTATCGCGGTGCAGATGCCCAACGTGCTGCAGTATCCGATCGCGGTATTCGGCGCCATGCGCGCCGGGCTGATCGTGGTCAACACCAACCCGCTGTACACCGCGCGTGAGATGCGCCACCAGTTCAAGGACGCCGGTGTGCGTGCGCTGGTGTACCTGAACATGTTCGGCAAGCTGGTGCAGGAGGTGCTGCCGGATACCGAGATCGACTACCTGATCGAAGCCAAGATGGGCGACCTGCTGCCGACCCTCAAGGGTTGGCTGGTCAACACCGTGGTGAAGAAGGTCAAGAAGATGGTGCCGGACTACCATCTGCCCCAGGCCATTGCCTTCAAGCAGGTGCTCAAGCAGGGTCATGGCCAGGCACTGGCGCCGGTCAAGGCCAGTCACGACGACATCGCCGTGCTGCAGTACACCGGCGGCACCACCGGCGTAGCCAAGGGCGCGATGCTCACTCATGGCAACCTGGTGGCCAACATGCTGCAGGTCGATGCCTGCCTGTCGCAGCTCGGCCTGGACGGCACGCCGCTGATGAAGCAGGGCCAGGAGATCATGATCGCGCCGCTGCCGCTGTACCACATCTATGCATTCACCGCGAACTGCATGTGCATGATGGTCAACGGTAACCACAACGTACTTATCACCAACCCGCGCGACATCCCCGGCTTCGTCAAGGAGTTGGGCAAGTGGAAGTTCTCCGCGCTGCTGGGCCTGAACACCCTGTTCGTCGCGCTAATGGATAACCCCGAGTTCAAGAACCTCGACTTCTCCAACCTCAAGGTCACCAACTCCGGTGGTACCGCGTTGGTCAAAGCCACCGCCGAGCGCTGGCAGCAGATGACCGGTTGCACCGTGGTCGAAGGCTATGGCCTGACCGAAACCTCGCCGGTGGCCAGTACCAACCCCTACGGTGACAAGGCGCGCCTGGGTACGGTCGGCATTCCGGTGCCGGGCACGGCGTTCAAGGTGATCGATGACGACGGCAATGAATTGCCCACGGGCGAGCGCGGCGAACTGTGCATCAAGGGCCCGCAGGTGATGAAGGGTTACTGGCTGCGTGAAGAAGCCACTGCCGAGGTGCTCGATGCCGAAGGCTGGTTCAAGACCGGCGACATTGCCGTGATCGACCCGGACGGTTTCGTGCGCATCGTCGATCGCAAGAAGGACATGATCATCGTCTCGGGTTTCAACGTGTATCCCAACGAGATCGAAGATGTGGTCATGGCCCACCCGAAGGTCGCCAGTTGCGCCGCTATCGGTGTGCCGGACGAGAAGTCCGGGGAGGCGGTCAAACTGTTCGTGGTGCCGCGTGACGGCGGTGTCACCGCGGAAGAGCTCAAGGCCTACTGCAAGGAAAACTTCACCGGCTACAAGGTGCCCAAGCACATCGTGTTCAAGGACTCGCTGCCGATGACCCCGGTTGGCAAGATCCTGCGTCGCGAGCTGCGCGACATCGCCTGACTCCAGAGCCCCTTCTCGCGGTAGAGAAGGGGCTTCCCGCCTCCCGCTGCCATCGGCAGTCCAATTGTTGTGATTTCGTAACCGCCAAAGCCTGTTGCATGCGCTACCGCACTGCATCGGTCACACTTACGCGCTAGGCTCCAAACGCTGCAATATGCGAGCTAGAGGCTTTTCGCGGATTATCGGCGGAAAATATAGGTCGTGACTTTTTGGTCTTTTTTGGTCACTTTTACGACTGCGTGGGCCGTGCTTGGTGCTGGTGGGCCTCTGGCAAAGCTGCTACTCTCGGCGCGCTTCCGGGCCCTGGGGTCAGCGGGAAAGCGAGCTATACACACAACAAACAACCGCCTTCGCGCGGTGAAGATCAGCTGTTGCTTAGGAGTGGGCTTCCATGACCGAAAACTTCTGGAAGGACAAGTATCCCGTTGGGGTTGCTGCCGAAATCAATCCCGACCAGTACCCGAACATCCTTGCGGTACTGAAAGAGTCCTGCCAACGCTTCGCCGACAAGCCTGCTTTCAGCAACCTGGGCAAGACGCTCACCTACGGCGAGATGTACAAACTCTCCGGGGACTTCGCTGCCTACCTGCAAAATCACACCGATCTCAAGCCCGGCGACCGCATCGCCGTGCAACTGCCCAACGTGTTGCAATACCCCGTCGTGGTCTTCGGTGCCATTCGCGCCGGCCTGGTGGTGGTCAACACCAACCCGCTGTATACAGCGCGGGAAATGGAGCACCAGTTCAACGACTCCGGCGCCAAGGCGCTGATCTGCCTGGCCAATATGGCCCACCTGGCCGAGCAGGTCGTACCCAAGACCGGCGTCAAGACCGTGATCGTCACCGAAGTTGGCGACATGCTGCCGACCTTCAAGCGTCTGCTGGTCAACTTCGTGATCAAGCACGTGAAGAAGATGGTGCCGGCCTACAACCTGCCGCAGGCCGTCAAGCTCAACGACGCCCTGGCCAAGGGCCGCGGCCAGAGCTTCAGCGAAGCCAACCCGAGCAACGCCGATATCGCCGTGCTGCAGTACACCGGTGGCACCACCGGCGTGGCCAAGGGCGCGATGCTTACCCATCGCAACCTCGTGGCCAACATGCTGCAGGTCAAGGAGCTGATGGGCGCCAACCTCAATGAAGGTTGCGAGGTGCTGATCGCGCCGCTGCCGCTCTATCACATCTACGCCTTCACCTTTCACTGCATGGCGATGATGCTGATCGGCGGCCACAACATTCTGCTGACCAACCCGCGCGACCTGCCGTCGGTGATCAAGGACCTGGCTAAGTACCGCTTCACCGGCTTCGTCGGCCTCAATACCCTGTTCGTTGCCCTGTGCAACAACGAGGACTTCCGCAAGCTGGACTTCTCCAGCCTGAAACTCACCGTCTCCGGCGGCATGGCCCTGCAGCTGGCCACGGCCGAGCGTTGGAAGGAAGTCACCGGTTGCGCCATCTGCGAAGGCTTCGGCATGACCGAGACCAGCCCGGTGGCCACGGTCAACCCGTTCAGCGCCATCCAGCTCGGCACCATCGGCATTCCGGTGCCATCGACCCTGTGCCGCATCATCAATGACGACGGCCAGGAGCTGGCCATCGGCGAAATCGGCGAGCTGTGCGTGAAAGGCCCGCAGGTGATGAAGGGCTACTGGCAGCGACAGGAAGCCACTGATGAAATCCTCGACGCCGAAGGCTGGCTGAAGACCGGCGATATCGGCCTGATCCAGGAAGATGGCTACCTGCGCATCGTCGACCGCAAGAAGGACATGATTCTGGTGTCCGGCTTCAACGTCTACCCGAACGAACTGGAAGATGTGCTGGCAACTCTGCCGGGCGTACTGCAGTGCGCCGCCATCGGTGTGCCGGACGAGAAATCCGGCGAGGCGATCAAGGTGTTCGTGGTGGTCAAACCGGGCGAGAGCGTGACCAAGGAGCAGGTGATGGAGCACATGCGCGCCAACCTCACTGGCTACAAGGTGCCCAAGGCCGTCGAGTTCCGCGACATGCTGCCGACCACCAACGTTGGCAAGATCCTGCGCCGCGAGCTGCGCGACGAAGAGCTGAAGAAGCTGGGCAAGAAGTGATTCGGCCCTGCTGATGAAAACGCCACCTTCGGGTGGCGTTTTTCATTGCGTCACCTGCCTGTGGGGTGCGCCGAGTGGCCCGGCGGACTGTTCGCTTCGCTCCTGAGTCCGCCCTACGCGCTGGACCGTAGGGCCTACTCGGCTTTGGCTGCCTGCGTCGCTCTACCTCCTGCATCCATGCAGTCGTCGCGGAGCGTTACGCCGCCAGAGGTTCGCTGGAGCGTCGTGGTGCGTGGCGTGGCATGGTCCGGCGGACTGTTCGCTTCGCTCCTGAGTCCGCCCTACGCGCTATGGCCTTCAGCGATGTAGGGCGTACTCGGCTTTGGCTTCCTGCGTCGCTCTACCTCCTGCATCCATGCAGTCGTCGCGAAGCAGTACGCCGTTAAAGGTTGAGGTATTTAGGCAACCTGTCGTCTAGACTCTTGCTCACCAAGACCGTCAAGGACGACGTCTCATGCCCAACTACCGCCGCGTCTGGTGTCCGGGTGGCACCTACTTCTTCACGCACGCCCTGCGTGTTCGCCATGGTAACGATCTGCTTGTCCGCAATATCGGCGTCTTGCGCGAGGCCGTGCGTATCGTCCGGCGCAGCCACCCGTTCCAGATTCATGGCTGGGTGGTATTGCCCGACCATCTCCACTGCCTGATCGAGCTTCCGCAGGGCGAGGCTGATTTCGCACTGCGCTGGCGCCTGATCAAGATGATCTTTTCCCGTGATGTGCCGGCTGAGGAATGGCGCTCGAAGATTCTGCTGCGCCGCCGTGAGCGTGGCATCTGGCAACGTCGTTACTGGGAGCACCTGATTTGTGACGATGAGGATTTCTGCCGCCATCTCGATTACATCCACATCAACCCGCTCAAGCATGGCTTGGTGCAGCGGGTAAGTGACTGGCCCTATTCCACTTTTCACCGAGACGTTGAGAGTGGACGCTATCCCCTGGACTGGGCGGGAGGCCCGGAGACGGAGGAAGGGCTTTATGACGATTGATGCGTGCGAGGGCGCTGATCGGCGGACTATTCGCTCCGCTACGAGCGGTCGGCGTCCCGATCCGCCCTACACGCTGGCGCTTCATGCTTGTGCCTCCTTCGCGCCACGCCAGGCCACCAGCAGCACGCCGCCGACGATGCACAGCGCCGCCAGCAGCATCGACAGGCTGCCCTGTTCGCCGAGCAGGCCGATGGCGATGGCCGCGCCAGTGATCGCCGCGACCGAACCGATCTGGCTGAGAAAAACCGTGCCGGCCAGGTTCTGCAGGACGAAGAACAGCGCATAAACGGCCGCGAACAGCAGCATTTGCAAGACCAGCAGGCCCACGGCCGCAGTACCTTGCAAACGCGGTGCGAGATCGACGCCGAACAGGCCCAGCGGCACCAGCAGCAGAGCGCCGCCGAGCAGCATGCCGGGTGCCAGGGACAGCGGGCTGGCGCCCTGCGGCCAGTAGCGGGCGCGGTAGATGTTGCCGAGCGCCAGAAACACCGGCACGCAGAGCGCCGCCAGTACCCACAGCAGGGGGCTGTCACCGGCGTTGAGCTTGCCCAGTGCCAATAGCAGGCTGCCAGCCAGACCGATGCAGATGCCCAGCAGACGAATGCGGCTCAGTCCCTCCATGCGCAAAGCCAGGGCCAGCAGATAGGTGATCAAAGGCGGGAAGGCCAGGCACATCGAGGCGAACCCGGCGCCGACATGGCCGATGGAGCTGAACAGCAAACCATTCGGCACCGCGATGCTGAGCAGCCCCGAGGCCAGGTAGTAACCCAGCAACCCTGGGCTGATGCCGGGGCGCTCGCCGCGTATCCAGGTGAACAGCAACAGCAGCAAGCCGCCGCCCAACAGGCTCCAGAGCAGGTAGGCCATGGCCGGCCAGCCAACGTTGCCGGCCAGTTTCACCAGAATGCTGGTCAGTCCCATCAGAGCGCCGATGGTCAGTAATAGTGACAAGGCGAGAACAGGGCGAAATTGGGAGCCGGGCATGCAGCTGTCTCCTGAGGATGGATGCGTTACGATGCAAACATTCTTTTTAAAAAGTATCTTGATATCAAGATAAATCGAGGGCGATATGCAAGACCGCGCACAATTGGCTGCCGAGCAATGGCTTCGACAGCGCCCGGATCTGGATGGTTTTTCCATGGCGGTGATTGGCCGTCTGGCTGAGCTGAACCAGGTGATCAGCCGCGATCACCTGCTGCCGTTCTTCGCCGAACATGGGCTGCAGGCCGGTGAGTTCGACTTGCTCGCTACTCTGCGTCGCTCGGGTGAGCCCTACGCGTTGATGCCGACAGCGTTGTACGAGAGCGCGATGATTTCCTCGGGCGGCATGACCAGTCGTATCGACCGCCTGGAAAAGGCCGGGCTGATCGAACGGCGCAAACACCCCAGTGACCGCCGTGGTGTGCTGGTGGCGTTGACGCCGGCTGGGTTCGAACTGATCGACGGCATGCTCGAAGGCCATGTGGCCAACCTGCAGCGCGTGCTTTCAGGATTGACCGCTGACGAGCAGCGCACGTTGCATGAATTGCATGGCAAGTTGTTGGCGGGGTTGGTTGAGCGCGAGGGAGTACGCTGAATGAGCTATCAGATGCGGATCTATATGTACCCCGACGTTGAGTCGGTTCGAGGGGAAAACACCCTGGCGCTCTGGGAGGCTGGGTGGCCGCGGTGGGTCGATGAACTGGCCGAAGCCGGGAAGCTCACGCAGACCCGCTCTGACAACTTCCCCAGCCTGTACAGGGGCTCGGCCAGCGACATACTGCCGAGGCTGCCGGCAAACCGAAGAATGTCCCCGGCGCTTTACTTCACGCCCGAAGTGCTTCAAGAGCGGATTGATGCATGTCCGCCCGATGCTGAGCTAGGCATCGAAATCTGGGATCAGTGTTGACCCCGCCGCTGCTCACATCCGGAGATGTTCCACCAGAAAATCCACGAACACCCGCACCCGCGCCGGCATTGCCGGGCCGCCGATGAATACCGCATGAATCGGCTCCCGGTCGTCGGGGTTGAAGGCTTGCAGCAGCGGCACCAGATCACCGCGCTGCAGGTCTTCGGCCACGCTGAATTCGCCGATGCGCGCGATGCCGGCGCCGACCCGGGCAAATTGCGCCAGCGCTTCGCCGCTGCTGCATTCGATATTGCCGCAGACCTTGAGCGAGAACGCCTGGCCATCGCGGGTAAAGGGCCAGTTGGGTTCTGCGCGGCGGAAATTAAAGCGCAGGCAGTTGTGCTGCAGCAGGTCTTCCGGCTGCTGCGGCGTGCCATGGCGTTGCAGGTAATCGGGGGAGGCCACCACCACCTGGCCGGTTTCGCCGACCTTGCGGGCGGTCAACGGGCTGTCCGGCAGATGGCCGAAGCGCACGGCCACATCAGCCTGGCCACCGAGAATGTCGACCACCTCGTCGCCCAGACTGAGGTCGACGGTGATGTTCGGGTAACGCGCGCTGAACGCGGCCACCAGCGGCACGATGGTCATTCGGCCATGGCCGAGCGCGGCACTGACGCGCAAGCGACCCCGTGGCACGCCCTGGTCGGCGATGGCTTCTTCGACCTCCGCCATATCGGCGAGGATGCGCCGGGCGCCACGCAGATACGCCTCGCCCTCGGCAGTAAAGGTGATTGCGCGGGTGGTGCGCAGCAGCAGGCGGGTGCCGAGGCGTTGCTCGGTGCGCGCGATGATGCGGCTGACCGCCGAAGGTGTCAGCCCCAGTGCGCGTGCCGCGGCTGACAGGCTGCCTTCCTCCGCCACGGTGGCGAACACCACCATGTCACCTGACCTGCCGCCTATATCCATTTGTGCTCCGTAAGCAAAGGTGTTTGCCAGAAAAGCCATCTACCGCCGGTAAAGGCTGGATCGTAGCATTCGCGGCATAGATGAGGAGCCTTTCCATGCGTATCAATCCACCCCTTGTTGCACTCTCCATCGGTGCCTTCGGTATCGGCGTTACCGAGTTCGCCCCCATGGGCATGTTGCCGGGTATCGCCAGCGATCTCGGCGTTTCCATTCCTGCTGCCGGCCTGCTGGTCAGCGCCTATGCGCTGGGCGTGCTGCTCGGCGCACCACTGATGACCCTGACCACCGGCAAGATTCCCCGGCGCTACCTGCTGATCGGGCTGATGGCCATCTTCACCTTGGGCAACCTGATGTCGGCCCTGGCGACCGACTACTACAGCCTGTTGATTGCGCGGGTGGTGACCTCGCTGAACCACGGCGCCTTCTTCGGCGTCGGCTCCATCGTCGCCGCCAGCGTGGTGGCGCCAGACAAGCGCGCAGGGGCGGTGGCGGCCATGTTCATGGGCCTGACATTGGCGACCATCGGCGGCGTGCCGCTGGCGGCCTGGTTCGGTGAAGTGTTTGGCTGGCGCACGGCGTTCTGGGGCATTACCGGCCTGGGGGTATTGGCCATGCTCGCGCTGTGGTTCGCCTTGCCCAACGTGCCGCTGCCGAAAAGCGATGGGGTACTGGCGGAAATTCGCGTGCTGGGCCGGGGCCCGGTGCTGGCGGCGCTGGCGCTGACCGTGATTGGTTCCAGCGCGATGTTCACCGTGTTCACCTATATCGCGCCGATCCTCAGCAGCGAGACCCAGGCGTCCACCGCCTTCATCACCGCCATGCTGGTGCTGTACGGCATCGGCCTGACGCTGGGCAATGTGTGGGGTGGCAAGGCGGCAGATCGCTCCGTCGACCGCACCCTGATCGTCTCGCTGAGTGCGCTGATCCTGGTCTTGCTGGCCTTCACCGTATTGATGCGCTGGCCGTTGCCAGCCGCCGTGGCCATCCTGATCTGGGGCATCGCCAGCTTCGCCATCGTGCCGCCGCTGCAGATGCGCGTGATGGAAGCCGCCAAGGAAGCGCCCAACCTGGCTTCGGCGGTGAATATCGGCGCCTTCAACCTCGGTAACGCGATTGGCGCAGCGCTGGGTGGCGCGGTGATCAACGCGGGGTTGGGCTATCCGGCGATCTCGCTGGCCGGTGCAGCGATGGCCGGGCTGGGGCTGCTGATGGTGCTGGGGTTTGCCTGGCGCTCTAAAGGTGTTGCTGCGACGGCGATATGCCGGTGACATGCCTTTATTGATGGGGCGGCTGACCAATGATGTAGGGCGTACTCGCGAAGCAGTACGCCTTTTGTTCTAGCTGGTGGGCTGTTCGCTATCGCTACGAGCGGTCGGCGTTCCGATCCACCCTACGCGCGCTCTCCCGGCAGCGGGCAGGGCTCGAATCTGCGACAATCGCGCCTTTGCCCTGATTGCCTCGATCCAGATGACTGACCTCGCCACGCTGCAGAAGAACCTCGACCACGTCATGATCGCCGAGCGCCATCGCTTGCGCCGGCAGTTGCATGAGCTGCAGAAGCACCCTGACGAGGCCAAGCTGGCGCAGTGGCTGGAGCGTTTTCAGGCCTCCAGCGACAAGGTGGCGGCGCGGCGCAGTAGCATCCCTGCGATGCGTTACGACGATGCGCTGCCGATTGCCGCCAAGCGCGACGAGATCAAGGCCGCGCTGGAAAAGAGCCAGGTGGTGGTGATCGCCGGTGAGACCGGTTCGGGCAAGACCACGCAGTTGCCGAAGATCTGTCTGGAGATCGGCCGGGGTGTGCATGGGCTGATCGGCCATACCCAGCCACGCCGGCTGGCGGCGCGCAGTGTGGCGACTCGGGTAGCGGAAGAGATCGGCACGCCGCTGGGCGAGCTGGTCGGATATCAGGTGCGCTTCGAGGATCAGAGCAAGGACGGCACGCTGATCAAGCTAATGACCGACGGCATTCTGCTCGCCGAAACCCAGCACGACCGCTTTCTGGAAAAGTACGACACCCTCATCGTCGACGAGGCGCACGAACGTTCGCTGAACATCGACTTCCTGCTCGGCTACCTGAAGACCCTGCTGCCGCGTCGCCCGGATCTCAAGCTGATCATCACTTCGGCGACCATCGATCTGGAGCGGTTCAGCAAGCATTTCAACGATGCGCCGATCATCGAGGTGTCCGGACGTACCTACCCGGTGGAAACCTGGTACCGCCCGCTGGCGGCCGAGGTGGACGAGGAAGGCGAGCGTCTGCTCGACGACCTGTCCATCGACCAGGGCATCCTCGCCGCGCTGGACGAGATCGCCGAGCACGAACGCAGTGTGGGCAAGCGACCCGGCGACGTGCTGGTGTTCCTGCCCGGTGAGCGCGAGATTCGCGAGGCGGCCGAGGTGCTGCGCAAGGCCAACCTGCGCCATACCGAGGTGCTGCCGCTGTATGCACGGCTGACGCCGGCCGAGCAGCAGAAAATTTTCGCGCCCATGGCCGGGCGCAAGATCGTGCTGGCCACCAACGTTGCCGAAACCTCGCTGACCGTGCCGGGCATCCGCTATGTGATCGACAGCGGCACCGCGCGCATCAGCCGCTATAGCTACCGCGCCAAGGTGCAGCGCCTGCCCATCGAGCCGGTGTCGCAGGCCAGCGCCAACCAGCGCAAGGGCCGTTGCGGGCGGGTCGAGCCGGGCATCTGCATTCGTCTGTACAGCGAGGAAGATTTTCTCGGTCGCCCTGAATTCACCGACCCGGAGATTCTGCGTACCAACCTGGCGGCGGTGATCCTGCAGATGCTGCACCTGCGCCTGGGCAGCATCGAGGACTTCCCCTTTATCGAGCCGCCAGACGGCAAGGCCATCAGCGACGGCTTCAACCTGTTGCAGGAGCTGTCGGCGGTCAACCGCGAAAGCCAGCTCACGCCCATCGGCCGGCAACTGGCGCGCCTGCCCATCGACCCGCGCCTGGGGCGTATGGTGCTGGAGGGCGCCAAGCAGGGCAGCCTGGAGGAAATCCTGATCGTCGCTGCCGCGCTGTCGGTGCAGGACCCGCGCGAGCGGCCGATGGATCGCCAGCAGGCCGCCGACCAGGCGCACGCGCAGTGGAAGGATGTGGACTCGGACTTCGCCGCGCTGATCAACCTGTGGCGCGGCTTCGAGGAAAAACGCCAGGAGCTGGGCAGCAACCCGCTGCGCACCTGGTGCAAGAAGAACTTCCTTAACTACATGCGCCTGCGCGAATGGCGCGATGCGCACCGGCAACTGGTGCTGATCGCCCGTGATCTGCAATTGATGGGCAAAGGCAGCCAGAACCGCTCGGAGGCGCAGGGCGAGCAAGCGGCGAACACGCCGCAGCCGACCAAGGACACCCGCGTCAACGCCATTGCCCGGCAGCAGGCCGAGGCTAGCGAGGCAGCGGTGCGGGCGAAGAATTACGCCGCCGTGCACAAGGCGATTCTTGCCGGCCTGCTCAGCCAGATCGGCCAGAAGACCGAGGAGGGCGACTACCTCGGCGCGCGCCAGCGGCGTTTCTGGATTCATCCGTCGAGCGTGATCGGGCGCAAGAAGCCCAACTGGATCATGGCCGCCGAGCTGGTGGAAACCACCAAGCTGTTCGCGCGTATGGTGGCGAAGATCGAGCCGGACTGGATCGAGCCTTTGGCCGCGCATCTGGTGAAGAAGAACCACCTGGAGCCGCACTGGGAGAAGAAGCGCGGCCAGGTGGTGGCGTACGAGCAGGTCACCCTGTACGGCATGATCATCGTCGGCCGCCGCCCGGTGCATTACGGCCCCATCGACCCGCCTGTGGCGCGCGAGATGTTCATTCGCGAGGGCCTGGTGCGCGGTGATATCAACAGCCGCGTGCGCTGCCTGACCGCCAACCGCCAGTTGCTCGAACGCCTTGACGAGCTGGAGGCCAAGTCGCGCCGCCGCGATATTCTCGCCGACGAGGAAACCCTGTTCGCCTACTACGACGCGCGCGTCCCGCAGGACATCTACCAGGCCGCGAGTTTCGAGAGCTGGTACAAGAAGGGCAGCGCCGCCGACCCGCAGCTGCTGATCATGCGCGAGGAGGACGCCCTGGCCCGCGATGCCAAGGAAGTCACCGCCGCGCAGTACCCGGACACCTTGAGCATCGGCGAGCTGCAACTGCCATTGAGCTATCACTTCGAGCCAAACCACCCGCGTGACGGCGTGACCCTGCGTGTGCCGGCGCCGCTGTTGCCGCAACTGCCGCCCGAACGCCTGGAATGGTTGGTGCCGGGGCTGCTGGAGGCCAAGTGCATCGCCCTGGTGCGCGGCCTGCCCAAGGCGCTGCGCAAGAACTTCGTGCCGGTGCCGGACTTCGTCGGCGCGGCGCTGGGCAAGCTGGTGTTCGGCCAGGGTTCGTTGCCGCAGGCACTCGGCCAGGAGCTCTTGCGCATGACCGGCGCGCGGGTATCCGACGAGGCCTGGGCGGAAGCGGCTGAAAGCCTGGAAAACCACCTGAAGATGAATATCGAGGTGGTGGATGCGCGCGGCAAGTTCCTCGGTGAAGGCCGCGACCTGGCCGAGCTGACCGCACGTTTCGCCGAGGCCAGCCAGGCCGCGTTGGCCATCCCGCAGCAGAGCGACAAGCCGAAAGCGGTGGAGGCCAAGGCCTTCGCCGAAGTGGCCGAGAAGGCGCAGCAGAAGATCGCCGGGCTTTCCATGACGGTCTACCCGGCCTTGGTGGAGGAGGCTGGCGTGGTCAAGGAAGGGCGCTTCCCGACCCAGGCCGAGGCCGACTTCCAGCACCGCCGTGCATTGCAGCGTTTGCTGTTGCAGCAACTGGCCGAGCAGGCCAAGTTCCTCCGTGGCAAGCTGCCGGGGCTGACCGAGTTGGGCCTGCTGTATCGCGATATCGGCCGTGTCGAGGCGTTGGTCGAGGACATTCTGCTGGCCAGCCTGGATGCCTGCATCCTTGAGGGCGAAGCCACGCTGCCACGCGACGGCGCGGCACTGGCGCAACTGGCCGAGCGCAAGCGTGGTGACTGGACGGCGCATGTCGAACGCATCGCCCGTCAGGTGTTGGAAATCCTCAAGCTCAACCATGGCTTGCAGAAGCGCTTCAAGGGCAAGATCGACCTGGCCCAGGCCATGGCGCTCAACGACATCAAGCAGCAGTTGGCCAATCTGGTCTATGCCGGCTTCGTGCGCGAGACGCCGGGCGAGTGGCTCAAGGAGATCCCGCGCTATCTCAAGGCCATCGAGCAGCGCCTGGACAAGGTGGGCGCTCAGGTGCAGCGCGACCGCGTGTGGACGGGCGAGCTCACAGGCTACTGGGAACAGTACAAGGCGCGCACTGGCAAACATGCCCAGGAAGGCAAGCGCGACCCGCAGCTCACGCTGTATCGCTGGATGCTGGAGGAATACCGCGTGTCGCTGTTCGCTCAGCAACTGGGCACGAAGATGGCGGTGTCGGACAAGCGCCTGAGCAAGCAGTGGACGCTGGTTGAAGGTTGATGATCGGCGCTCGCCCCGGTGCAGGGGCGAGCCAACCACTGATAAATGCGGAAACCGAGAAAGATGAGCGCAAGTGAAGATAATTCCGGGCTGGGGCGCCGTGGCTGCCTGGGCCTGTTTCTGGCCGGCCTGGCCTTTGTCGTACTGATTTTCGCCGGGCTGATTTACATCATGACTCGCCCGCAGGATGGCGAGATCGAGGCGGGTGAACGCGCGGCCATCGAAGCCTGCTGGAAGAGCGCGCAGGCCACCGAGCGCAGCTTCACCGAGGAAAGTTGCCAGGAGATGGAGAAGCAGTTCCTGCGCAAGTTCGGCCATCAGCCATGAACCTGCTGCAACGCCTGAGCTTCAAGCATCTGGTGGTGGGCTTCTGCGTGCTGGCGCTGGGGAGCGTGGTGCTGATCTGGTGGCTTAGCGGCGCGGCGTATTTGCGGCCCTATGCCGAGCAGACGGTGATCTTCGGTCAGGGCGAGTTGAAGCTGCCGCCTGAGCTGGCTGGCCCTGGCCCCATTCGTGTGGTGCACTTCTGGGACCCAGATTGCCCCTGCAACGGGGAAACCGACGCGCACCTGCGCTACCTGATCGGCCTGCATCGCAATGCCGATGTCGAGTTCTACAGCGTGCAGAAGCGTGGCAGCACAGGCGAGATAGCGCCGTTTCTGCGGGGGCGGATGAAGCCTCTGCCGGGTATCGAGGGCATGGAGTCGCTGCCGGCCAGCCCGGCTCTGGCGATCTGGGATCGCGACGGCAACCTGGCCTATGCCGGCCCTTACAGCGAAGGGCTGGTGTGCAACTCCAGCAACAGCTTCGTCGAGCCGGTACTCGATGCGCTGACCCAGGGGCGCCATGTGTCGCTGGCCAGTGGGTTGGCGGTGGGGTGTTATTGCGCTTGGAAGTAGTGGCGTAGGCAGAAGCTATGTAACCGCTCCATAAACCCCGTCCTAGCGGACGGTTTTTTTCAGGAAGCAGAGGCAGAAGCTGGCGAGCAGTTCCACGGCAGCAGCGCTTCGTAATCCTCGACGCTACTGG
>NZ_JBLUPX010000035.1:0-38346 GCF_048068235.1 Pseudomonas sp. NY15364
CTTGAAGCCACCGACTCTGCCCACCATCGTCAGCCCCGCGCCAGTGATGGCGTCCTCGATCATCTCGGTGGTGGGCAGGTCGCTGGTCCATGTGCGCCATTGGCAGAAGCCAGGGATGCCGGTGCTGCTCGCGTGCGGGTGCGTCCAGCCAAAGCCCTGGATGTGCTGCCAGAGCCGCGGGAAGCGGTAGCCGGCTTCCAGCTCCAGGCGGTTGGTGGCCGCGCCCAGCGGCTGCAGGTCAATCTGCACGCTCTCGAACAGCGTGGTGCCGGGGCCAAACACGAAGTGCGGCACGGCAGCGGCTGCCCAGTCGGTCACGCGCACGGCGCCGGTTGGCGAGCAATCCAGGCTGGCCGCCCGGCTCTCCATGCGCTCTTGCGCATAGTCCCAGCGGCTGCGGCCGGTTACCGGCTCGAACAGGTCGGCAGACCAGTGGCCACCGATCAACGCGTCAATGGCCTCGATGGTCATGCCCTCGATGCGCTGCTGCAGCTGGTCGCTGCAATCGCACGCCAGCAGGCGCCAGGTTGGGTCCCACTCGGGCATTTCGATCTTGCCGGTGAACAGGCGCTGTTCAGTCACCACGCCATCGCGGTCGCGGCTGATGTAATCGATCTGCACCGGCCTGCCCTTCCAGTCATCCGGCACCACCGGCCCAGGCGGCAGGTACAGCACGAATCCGCCAACGCCGGCGGCGCCCTCTTCCAGGTCGACGTCGATCATGCCGGTAACCTGGCTGGTGAGGTCTACCCCATCCACTAGCAGGCGCACGCGCCAGTTGAATGCCTGCCCGCGCACCACATACTCCGGCTCGTAGGTCGAACCCAGGGCGACAGCAAGCGGGCCGCTGGCCAGCGGCTGAGCTCCGATCAGCATGGGTTACACCTCTTCCCAGGTGATGGACCAATCGAACGAGCCGTTCTGCGAACGAGCGGGCCGCTCGGCCATCACGGAATAAACGGGCATCCAATCCACCCGGTACTGGTCGGCGCCGGCCACTGCGGTCACGGTTACAGTGTTTGTTCCAGCATTCAGCGTGCTCGGCGTGCGGCGCCACTGGCCGTCAACGCGAGCAAGCGCCCAGGGCGCACGGTCCGGCCGCGGCGTGCTGGGCAGCACGAACACCAGGGCGGCGCTCTGCATGCTCATCACCTGCGTTACCCGCAGCTCCAGCGGGTTGGTGTAGTCCAGCCCATCCAGCCCCGCCGGGTACACACCACGGCCCGCCAGGGTGCCGCTGGTTTTCTGCCAGTGCGTTTGCTTTACCGCTGCGCCATCGCTCATGCGCAGCACGCGGCTGCCTCCGATTGGCTGCTCGGCCTGCTCTGGCGCGCCGGCGTGCTTGTCAAGCGCAATGCCACCCAGCATCACGGCCACAGTCATAGCGTGCTCCAGAAAAAGTTGGGCCCTCCAACGAGGGCCTATTTACGACGGGAAGAGCCACCGAACTTGGTGGCCAGGCGGCGCATGTTTGGGGCTTGGGTTTGCTCAACGAACACGGACACTTCCTGCCCCCCGCTCTCAAGCACCATGCGGCCCAGATTGGGGAACTGCGGCGACATGCCAGCAACGGTTTCCACCACCCCCCCATCGGCGAAGGCCGGCATGTGCAACCCGTTCATACGGTCCAGCAGCGCGGTGCCGTATTGCCTGACGGCGGCGGCGCGCAGCACGTACTCACCATTGGAAAGGCGCGCCAGGATGCTGTCACTGGTGCCGGTGCCCGGCCCGGTGACCTTGCCGCCTGTTGCGAAAGCCGGAGGGGTCGCAGGCGCCACGCCGCCATTCGTGCTGCTCACATCCCCCAGCGTGATGGTCGGCGTGATGATGAACTTCGAACTGAGGTCAGTGGCCAGCGCCTGAATCTGCTGTTGAACCTTGGCAATCTCTTCCGGGCTCAGGTCAGCAGTGATCTTGATGTCTGCCTGGTCCTTCAAGTCCTTCAGCAGCGCGCTGAGCGTGGCCAGCTTCTGGTCAGCCGCTGTTTGCTCAATGGCATTGGCTTGCGCCTCGATAGCCTGCAGCTCGTTTGCAAACCCTTGTAGGCCATAGGTGTTCTGTCCAGAGGCCGCCAAATCCCCCAGAATCTTGGCAGCAGCCTGGGCGTTGGACCTGGCCTTCTCTAAATCACCGTTGCGCAGCGCATCGCGCGCCGCCACCTTCAGTTGGTTGGCCTGGCCGTAGCTCGGGTCACCAGCACCACCGCCTGCAATTTTGGCTCGCAGATCGTTGTAGCGTTTGTCGATATCCAGCCGCTCTTTGCGCAGGCGCTCGACTTCGCTGTTGGCCTCCCGCTCGGCAGCGGTTATTTCACGGATGCGCTTTTTGGCTTCATCGGATACCGACTTGTACTGTTCCTTCAGTTGGTCGGTGGTGCCTTTGCTGCTCGTAACCAGTTGGTCGTTAAGCTGCACCTGCTGCTCATATACCTCACGAGCACGCCGCCCCTGCTGTTCGTAGGTGCCATCCCACAGGTTCTTGACGCGCTCGATGGCAGCGCCAGTCTCGCGAGCATTGTCTTCACCGACCGCGCGCATGATGTCGGCGGCCTGGGCAAATTCGCCGCTGGCGGCAGCAGCAGCGGCCGCAGCAGCGCCGCCGATAAAGCGCCCCAGCGAGCCGAAGGCATTTCCGGCCACGATGGCAGCGGATGCCAGCACCTTAAGCCCGAACGACAGTACATTGGCGATTTCGGCGGTGTAACCGCCCTCCCGCGCGTTATCCGCCAATAAGCCCGTCAGCACGTTAAGCGTTGGCACCAGCTCGGCAGAGATCTGTTTGCCGGCGCCATCCGATACAGCGCCCAGGGTATTCAGGCCACGCTCGAACTCAAGCGCGCCAGCCGCCGCATCATTACTCAGCACTAGGCCCAGGTCTTCCGCTTCCCTGGCTAGATCACTGAAAGCCGCGCTGTTGTTCGCCAACAGCGGCAACAGCAGCGTGGCATCGTTGGCGATGGCCTCCATGTAGAAGGTCATCTCGGATTGCGACAGATTGGCCTGTTGCAGCGAGCTGACGTATAGCTGCAGGGCCTGGGGGCCGGATAGGTTGCGGAACTGCTCAGCAGTCACCCCAACCTTCGGCGCGATGTTCTCGAAGAAGTCAGCCATCGGGCCGCCACCGGTCTGCAGGAAGTCGCCGATCTTGTCCTGCACATCTTTGAAGATGTCGCCCAACTTGTCCTGCTCGATGCCCACCGTGCGACTGGCATAGGCCCAGCGCTGAAACTCTTCAGCAGTGGAACCACTAAGTTCGGCCATGCGCGCCATCTGCGCAGTAGCCAAGGCGCTTTCCTTCACCCAGTTGGCCAGCACCCCAATCGACAAAGCACCGGCCAGCGCGGCACCCGCCTTGACGGCCATACCGCTAAGTTTGGTGAGCGAGCCGTCGACCTCATCGAACGCCTTCTTGGTGTTGTTCTGGCCGTCAATCACCAGTTGCGTGCGAACTCGGCTCATGCGCCCAACTCCCGTAAAATCTGCCGGAACTTGTCCGGCTTGCCACGCGCAGCGCGGGCCACGATCAGCCCCTCACGCATCCGCGCCTTGTCTTCACGCTCCAGTGCAGCCGTAAACAGTTCGATCTGCGCCAGGGTGTAGCCACCAATCGCCGCCAGCGAATGCCCAGCCGTGACCAGCCGCTGCGCGACCGCGCCCCAACCTACCGGCTTGCCACCTTGGCCAGGGCTTGGCCGAAAAAATCGTTGTTCACCTCAACCACCTGCAGCATCAGCTGAACAGCTACAGTCGATGGCATGCGCTTGATGCGCCAGGCACTGAGCGACGTGCAAGCGCCCAGCACATCCAGCAGCGCGCCGCTACGCTGCGCCCAGGCGTAAATCTGCTCCGGGCTGGCCTGGCTGAGCATCGTCAGCAGTTCGCCGGCAGCCTTGCCGAAGGCCTCAAAGTGGCGGAACTCCACCGGCTTGATGGCGACGCGGCGACCGTTTACGCGCACGATCACAGGTTTCGGATACAGAATTTCCAGATCGCTCATGTTTCCCTCGGGTAATAAAAAACCCGCCGAAGCGGGTTACTTGAGAATCTCGTGAGTGCCGGGTTTTCCTCGACACCCTCTAGCCGCGATTGTCTGTCGCGGCGTATTCGGATTGATGGGTTCGAAACCCTTGACTCTTGGGTCTGGCTGCATTGTCGAAACGCTACCGCCTGCTGCCACGATCATTCCACGTCCCGAACTGCAGTTGACGGCGAACTCAGAATAAAGCTTACCGCCATTGGCGGCATCAGTACGCACGGTCATATGCACTATTCCACCGTCCTCCCTCAACCCTAGCAGCCAGAACGAATCGGCCATATCCACAGGCGTGACAATCTTCTCAGGAGTGAAATTTGCTGGACCTTGGCTTTGGACTGGCGGGGAAAGAGCAGGCGCGCGTCCACCAAAACCACCAACTCCACCCACGAATCCGATTAGGAATCCAAAGAGCATGGCACCAATGACGGCAATGATTAGCATTGCCGGAATAGCAGCGAACGCCCACTTGACCATAAAAACAACCATGGACCAGAAGCCCATTTTGATGTCCACGACAACGACCGGCCTTGCAGCTGAAACTGAATGAGCTTCCTCAATCCTCTTTTGCTCAAGCCCCCTCTCGCGGCGACCTTCACTGACAGCTAACTTTGCGCCCTTTAGCGCCCCAGCAAGCTTGCCAAGCGAATCAGGTGCAGCGCTAGACTCGGCTTTCTCGGCTTCAGCCTGCGCGGCCAGCCTCCGCTGTTTCAGCGCCATGGCTTTCTCGTAATAAACACCACAGCCAGGGCAGCGCGCCGGCTCGCCAAAATCAGCCACTTCGTAATCGTTGTTACATGCCGGGCATTGCATCAGATTCCCTCCCAGTTACCTGGCAGAGACTCTAGCCGATCAGCACCAGCACCGAAACCCGGCCCGTCACTGAGCAGCCAGGATAAGCGCCACACCAGCAAGCACGAGAAAAGCACAGATCCCGAACGCCACTATGACCACAGCAACGGTAAAGGCTCCCTGGCTCATACCAGTTCCAGCCCAAGCGTCAGCTGCAACTGGTGACGCCAGTGGTCAACCTGGCATTCCAGCGCAGGCTTGCGCATCTTCCACTGAGCCAAAGCGCGACCACTGGCACTGGCGGCCTTGCGCCCATCCTCGAGCGCGCGGCAGGCACGGTCGAGCTGCTGCTTCTCGGTGAGCTCGCCACGCAGCAGGGCATCGATGTGGAGGTCGCACCAGACAGCAAAGTCCACGTCGAGCCAGCGGGCGAACGCTACTGCCAGCTTTGGGTGTAGCCAGGTGCCGCCGGTGCGCCCTTTCGTTGTCGCCACTAAAAGGTGGGATTCCCCCACATTTAAGTGGCGCATCAGCGCTTCCATGTATTTCAGCGTGTCCGGCAGACGCAGCCACTCGGCCGGCTTCTTGTCAAATCGCTTGGCCACATCCGTGGCGCTGATCCAGCCATCGATATTGAAGCGAACCGGCTGTCCTTGATAGTGAAATGGGATGACGTTGTTCATGGCATATCCCCTGCAATAGCCCTGGAATTGATCGGCCGCAGCAACGCCCCAGGGAAGGCGCTTTCGGGTGCCCCCTAGCTGCAGCCGGAAACAAAAAGCCCCAGCGGATTGGCCCGCCAGGGCTTGAGTTGAATCGAATAAATCGGTCGGTTTCCCGACCGTTTTAGCAGCGCCATCCTTGGCTCGTGAGTCACACCACGTCAGTGTTCTGCACTTCCATCTTGAAGATGGCGGCCTCGCCCACATCGATGATGTTCGGGTCGGGCAGCATGCGCAGCTGCACCGGGATCACGCCGAACTCCGCGCCTTGGTTCAGCGGCAGGCCACCGTTCAGGCTGATGCGCACGTAGTACGCCAGGGTGCGGCGCTTCTCGCCGTCGCCGGCTTCGTTCACCTGCTCCCAGAGCACGCGGTAGAACTTGCGGCCAGTCACGAACGGGCTGATCACATCCACCGTCGGGTAGGTGTAATTGACCTCGATCGGCAGGCGCTTGAGGCCGCCATCGCTGGGCGCCGCCTCGGCGTTGATGTCATCAGCCAGCTGGCCACCCAGCAGCACATGAATGCCGCCCGGCGTTACCGCGTAATCGATGCCGCGCTCGTACACCGGGGTACCGCCCTCGCCCGTCACCGAGCTGATCACCAGCGGCAGGTTCGCCAGCATGATGGTGCGGTCGACGTAGGCATCATGCTCTTCAGCGGAAACGGTTCCACTCGGCACGCGCTCGGTGGAACCGTAGAGAATCACCGCAGCAGCGGCCGGGGTGAAGTTGACAGCCTCGCCGGTGCAGTTCAGCGCCGTGGTGGAGGTCACGCCGTCCAGCTCGGGCAAGCCGATGCGGGTCGGGTCTTGGATGGTGATCTCGGTCGTCTCCGGCTCCACGGTCACGTTCTGGAGCTTGAACAGCTCTTCGAAGACGCGAGTCGGGTAGGCCGCAACCTTGGTCGGGCCGCGGAACAGTTGGGTATGCAGCATGGGTTTCTCCTGGCCGGCGGCCGTCAGTTGTAGGTCTGGACGTACTGGATGCCCAGACGGATGGTGATGCTTTGGGTGGTTTCGCCTTTCACTGCCCAGCGGTATTCCGCCTCGTCGCCTTCCTCATCGAGCAGGCCCGGGAACTTGCGCTCGGGCAGATCCTGGCCAATGCCGAAGGCGCGCAGCACATCCACGTGGAAGTTGGCCAGGTCTTGCTCGGTGGCCGTCTTCTTGAACACGCCCTCGATTTCATACTCCCGCACGCGAATAGCCTGCGGACGTGCCCAGCCGATCAGCCGGTCATTGCCGCCGCGCAGCAGCACGTGCATGTAGGGCGCGCTGTCTTTCGCCACTCCAGGCGCGACGAACACGGCTTGCACGTCGGTGTAAAAGCCTGAATTCGGCTTGATCAGCTCAAGCCGCTCCTGCGCCGCCGCTGTCACAGCGGCCACGTTGGGGAAAAGGGCCATGGGTTACCTGCTGTATTTGGCGATCTCACGCCGGATGCGGCGCTCGAACTCCTGCTGCAGAAAGATGTTGGTCCAGCGGATCGTCCCGGCGTCCGTGAACTGCCGGAACCAGTAGGCCACGCTCGGCCCCTGGGCCAGCTGCAGGGCGCGCTGGTAGGCATAGGTGCGCTGGCCACCCGCTTTGGTTTGCACCGTCTTGCCGCTGCGTGTGCTCAGCGGCAGCCGCTGGCGGCTGGACGGGTTCACGAATCCGGCGGCAACCTTCTTCCCGCCCGGCCCAGCTACCCAGATCCGGGCGCGCGTGGCGTCGATGACATCGAAGCCCCACTGCCGGTAGTTCACCACCAGCACGCCAGAGCTCGAAGGAATGATCCGGGCATCCATGCGCCGACTGTTCGCCCGCTTCACCCGCAGCGCACGGCGCAGGCGCGGCGCGTCGATGGTGCCGGCCAGCGGCTTCACATAGCGCTCAGCGCGCGTGCGTGTAGCAGTGGTGTTGACGGCACCGCGCGCGACCGGCTCAACGCTGCGGCCGATGGCCGCCAGCCTCGCCTGGGCCATTTCACGACCAACCAGGCGAACATTCATGTTCACTCCACCGGCTGCAGCCATAAGCCCCTCACAACGCCGTCGTCGGTGTCGTCTGCGTAATTGGCAACCACATACAGATCGCCCTCGACGCGCAGCTGGTCGCCAGCCTGCGGCCGCCCCACTTCGATAATCGCCACCTCAGCCCGCGTCATATAGCTGACCACCTGGCCCAGCTCATCGCGGTACGGCGCTTCATGCGTCAGATGCACCCGGCAGCAACGCGGCACGCCATCAGCGGGCAGGTAATGCCCGGCCTGGCCGACCAGCTCGCTGCAGGTGATGGCCACCTCGGCACGCTGGCCGGTAAAGTCCCGCACGTCGTCGATCAGGAACAGCCGAGCATCGCTGCGCAGGTAGCGACCGGCACGCAAGCGTTCGTCCCACCATCCGCGTACAGCAACCTTGGCAGGTGAGCGCAGACCCGTATGGGCCGGAACATCGGCGCTTTCCTTGCTGTTGATGCTGAACCACAGCCAGTCCAGGCACCGCACGGTCAGATCCTGCTGAAGCTCCAGCAGCTCGGCGGGGATATCCAGGCGTCCTGCTCTCATATGCCGAGCCCTACGCGGTAGAAGTGCAGCATGTTTTCGGCTTTGGGAATTTTGCTGTAGGTCAGACCGACCACTGATTCCTCGCGGTTGGCGTAGAGCTCAGCTGCGATAATCAGGATGGCCAAGCGAACGCTATTGGGCACGGCGACCGGTTCTCCTTCTTCATCCTCCCAGGGGATTGGGCGGTTGATGAACTGGCTGGCGGTGTCAACGGCGGCGCCCAGCTTCTCTTCGAGGTCGGCATCATCCAGGCTGTGACGAATGCGCAGGTGGCGCTTGAGGTCTTCGACGCTTGGCAACCCGATCACTTCAGTAGTCATGGCCGGTCACCGTAACGGCGGAAGGCGAAGCTGGTGATGCCCTCGCGCCCGAGTTCGGATTCCTTCTCGTTGGCCTCGACGCAGCCGAAGCCCTGGCGCGCGAACCAGGCGATCAACCCGCTTTGCGTCCAGTACCAGAGGTGCTCGCCGGGTTTGTAGTGCTTGCTGCGCAGGCAATCCCACTGGCTCAGATAGATGGGCATGGAGACGAAAACCCATTCGCCAACCTGGGCCAGAAGTTTCTCAGGTTCGGGAATGTGCTCGAGGCTGTCCCAGCAGCAGATCGCTTCCGTGGCGTTGGCGTAGATGTCGAAGTAGCGATTGCGGGACTTAAGCCAAGCAACTGCCTCGGCATTTACGTCGTAACCCCAGCAATCGGCCTCAAGCACAAAACGCCCACCACCGATACCGATATCCACCACGCCAGACTGGCAATGGCGCGCAACCATTTCGACGCGCGCGCGCGTCAGCGCTTCGCCCATCGGCGTAGCGTCCAGCGCCTGGTACTTCTCGAAGTAAGGGCCGCTGTAGTCGATAGGTTGGCGCGGGTGGAAGCCCATGCCCAACTCTTCAGACCACAGCAGGCAGTCGGTCAGCCCATTCGGCAAAGCGCTGGTCATAGTTGGCAATTCTCTTGTCGCAGGTATGGGAACGCTCGGTGCACCGGCAGAAGTTGTCGGGCACCGCGAAGGTGATGTGTTCGGTGTTCATAGCCGGATCGGTGATCAGTTCCGGCGCGTTGTAGCCGCCCTGCCCGCCGCATACGATCCAGGCTGGCACGCCGGCGGCGATGCTAGCCGGCACGATCCAGCCGATGCCGCCGATAACGGCGGTAGCGCCCTGCAGCAGCGCCAGCAATTGATCAACTGGCAGCTCGCCTGCGTGGTAGCGGATATCAGCGGCCGGCAGAGGCTCCAGCGCCCATTCCTTGCCGGGCTGCAGGTCAGCCACCGAAACAACCTGGTAGCCGCGCCGGCGCAGATGCTCGGCAGCGGCGGCGACGTATTCCGGCAATGGGTTGCGAGCATCCGCCCGCCATTCCTCTCGAACTGTTACTGGCCGTACGACAACGTACCGGCCGGATACCGGCGATGGGCCGAAGTCGGGCAGGTCAAGCAGGCCCGGCTCCAGGCGAAAACATTGGCGCATGCCGGCGTAGATGCCGGATGCGCCGTAGCGAATATGTTTCTGCGCACCGCCCATTGGCGGCCTGGCCCAGCGTGATTGCCTGGCGATGTTCTTGGCCTGGGTGCGCAGCTTGGTTGAGGGCCTGACGCACTCCACATGCGGCATGTCCTGGTACAGCTCAGGCCATGGCGTCTCGAGAAAGACCGGCCGGCGGATCTGTCGAACGAAGGCGCGCTGATAGATGTTGTCGCCCAGCCCCTTCATGCCAAGGATGAACAAAGCGCCACCTCCAGCCTCTCGCGCGGGAAGCAGCGCAACGCCGTCTCGCGTGAACAATTGATGATTTCCACGCCTGGCAGAGCCTTTGCCACCTTCTCGAAGTGCTCAGGCCATTGGGAGATGGAACCGGCGTTACCAAGGTTGCGCGGGTGATCGCCGTGCCAGTGGCGATTGCCGCCGGTGTACTGCACGTCGTAGCCCAGCAGGATCACGCGCGTGGCGCCACGCAGAGCAGCAAGCGATATAGCTCCAGCCCCGGAGTTGCCGTGCTCGCCGATACCTGCAGGCTTGGCGCCGTGGCGGTTGAGCCGCATTGACAGGCGCTCACAGGCGAGGCCTTGAACCTCGGCGCCGTACTGCTTCCACCAATCGCGGTCGATAGCGAAAACAGCATCCGCCCAGGGCGTCATGCGAAACGTGGTGTTGACGCAGACTACTCGGCGACCTTCTTGCGTGGCTTCCTGGCGCCAGCGCCTGACCCGCTCGCAGTCGTCTGCGGTGAGGCTGGGGCCGCTGGCGATGCAGACGACGGTGCGCCAGCCCCAGGCTTTGGGGCCTCTTCTTCCAGTTCGAGAATGGTGCACAAGCCACGCGCCTCGAGCTGTTTTGCATGGCGCAGCGGCACGACATAGGCCGGGCTGCGCGCAGTGCGAATCTGTCCGCCGTCCTGATAGGAGCGCAGCGGTTTGATCTGTACATCAGTCATGGTCACCTCAACAGAAACGGGCCGGCATGCCGGCCCGTTTCGAGGGTTGTGGATCAGGTCGCGGTCAGCGAGCCGGTGACGAAGGCTTCGGGGCGATACACGGCCAGGGCCAGGCGCTCTTCAGCGCGGATGGTGACCATGTTCTTCTCGAAATCCTTGTCGTTCTCGGTGGAGACCAGAATCTCTACGTCCATGCGGTCGTAGATTTGGGCGCCGAGAGCGAACGCACCGACCAGGAACTCGTCCGCCTGGATGGCGGTGGTTTCCACAACCGGCAGCGCCCACAGACGCGGGGCGGTGCCGTCTTGCGGGCGCCCGATCAGGTAGTTGCCGTTCTCGTCCTTGAGGGTTTCGATCAGCGCCCAGTCAATCGGGTTGAGCACGATACCGGTCGCCGGGAACTCGGCCAGAGTCGCCTGCAGCATGGCCAGACGAATGCGGTCGATGCGCTGTTCCTTGGTAACGCTGACCCCGGTCAGCGCGGCGTACTGCTGCGCCTGCGGGATGAGGCCGGTGATGTTGGCGCCGCTACCGTTGCCGTACAGCAACTGGCCTTCCTCGGCCAGTTTCAGCATGTACTCGGCGCGGGCGTCGATGAAGCTGCGCAGCGCCTGGTTGTCGTCCAGGATCTGGCGGCTGGCCTTGAGCAGGTGGGCGATCACGCGCACCGGGGCGTTGTCGAGCTCGAACTCGATATCCGAGTACGGCTTCTGACCGCCCTCGGTTACCGCAGCGGCATTGTTGGTGTAGCCGGTTTCGCGCACGTACTCGACGTTGTTGCTGCCGGTGGTGCCGGGGGCGATCAGGTCGCGGATGGTCAGGCGGCGCTCGGGAGCCGGCACAACGCCCAGGCGACGCTCGCTGCCAACCAGGTTGCCGCCATTGGTATCCACGGAGGTGATCGCAGAGCGAGGCACAGCGATACGGCGCGAGCCACGGAAGGAGCTGTTGACGCCTTCCATGTCCTCGGAGCTGGCAACAAGCTCACCGGCTGATTTCGGACGCTCAGGCGCGCTGCCGCGCTTATCGGCATTGACCAGCTTCTGCTCGGCCTCCTGCAGGCGGGCCTGCAGCTCGCCCTGCTTGGTCAGCATCTCGTCGACCTTGGCGCGGGTCTCTGCGTGCATCTCGCCGGTGCGGGCGATCTCTTTCTGAGTTGCTTCGGCTTGAGATTTAAGTTGATCGCCAACCTTTTCAAGGCTGGCAGTGATTTGCTTGTACTCGGATTCGAGCTTTGCGGTATCGACCATGACATTTTCCTCGGGAAAGTTCCCGCCGTGAGGCGGCTTTCGCGAGGCGTCTTGGTCGTGCGGCTATTCAGCGTTGCGACTAGCGAGGCGATTCGGTGTGTTTATTGCTGTTTGTTCAACCACTTTTCCCAGGCGCTGATACAGCCTTTAATCAGCCGGATAAGTGTTTCGTGGAGTTCCTTAGTTGCTGGGCTCATTTCAACTCCTTGCCTTCTATTTCCAGCGCCTTACTCATTGCGTACTCGTAACGCTTTTTGCGTACAGATAGAGATGAATTGCTTAGCAGCGCGGCCTTCGCTCTTTTTCTCCAAGAGTCCGCATGATCTTTCGGCGAATAAGGGGCAGGCGAGTTTTCCATTAGCCGTCTCCTAGATTTGAACAAGGCTTTTAGCAATGCTGGCGGCAAATCCATATGGAATCGCCTCCTCATCGACAGCGCGAGGCTTATCGGTCGGGCCAGCGTTCTGCGTGGCCCCGCCGGCAGCGCTAGGCATGCCGGACTTGAAATTGGCGAAGAGCTCGCGGCGCTGAGAGCGCGGCAAGCCCGCTTTGGCCAGTGCGATATCCATGGCCTTCAGAGCGTTGTTCTGGCTCGATTCGCTGGTGGTGCGCTCGGTGATCTCGTCGGCGGAGAGCAGCCCGGTGGCCAGGCCCAACTCGACTGCACGCTTGCCGCGAATGAAGGTCTCGTCGTCCATCATCTCGGCCATGCTTTCCACGGGCTGGCCGCTGGTTTCCGCGTAGAGGTCGGCCATGGCGGCATCGAACTCTTCCATGTCGCCTGCCACGTCGCGCAGGTAATGGCGGTTGCCGGCGAGGAAGGTCCAGCAGTTGTGGATCATCAGGAAGGCGCTGCTTGCAACCTGGCGCTCTTCACCGGCGAGGTAGATCACCGAGGCAGCACTCGCAGCCATACCGAGCACCTTGGTAGTGACCTTGTGGCTGTGCTCGCGCAGACGGTTGTAGATTGCGATGCCTTCGAACATGTCGCCGCCCGGCGAGTTGATGTAGACGGTCACGTCGCGCTCGCCAATGGCACGCAATGCGGCGTCGATACGTTTCAGGGTCACGCCTTCGCCGTACCAGTCTTCACCGATCACGCCGTAGATAGTGATGGTGTCGGAAGTGTTCTCCACCGCCGCCTGGATAGCAGGGTTCCATTTCTCGAGCGCGCGCGGGCTCATCTCGCTGCGCAGGCCGCGAGACTGGATTTTCAGTTTCATGGGTTATTCCTTTGCGGGTTCGGCGGTGAGCCAGTTCATCAGGGCGGCACGAACGGTTTGGCTTTCGTTCTGCTTGCCCAGTTGGTCAAGCGGCACGAGGTTGGATTGCACGGTGAGGATGTCGCCACCAGGTTTGGCTGGCATGTTCTCTTTCAGGCGGCCTTCATTGCGGGTGAGAAAGCCGTTCTGCGCCATGGTGCTCAGGTATGCCGCCCGGCCGGCGCTGTCTGCGCGCAGGAAGGCTTCCAGCGAATACTCGGCGTAGTAGGTGATGCGATCCACGGCGGTGAGCAGCTTCTTCTCCACGCACTGCTCGATCGGCGCGGTGTAGCTCATGATGCAGTAAGTCAGGAAGGCGAGTTGCTGTTGCTCAAGGCCAGTGCCCCAGTTGCTGCCCTTGTCGGTCTTCATGACCATCCAGGTGGGCACGCCGAACCAGCGGCAAATCTCTTCGACGCTGTGGCCGCGAGACTCCAGCAGTTGCGCGTCGGCAGGGTTAATGCCGATTGCTTCGGGGGTGATGCCGTATTCCAGCACGGGCGACTTGCCGGCGTTCATAGCCCCGCTGATGGTCTTGGCGTACTCGCGGAAGTCCGTCCGCTGATCGGGAGTCAGCACCCGATCCATCTTGAATGCGACGGTCGGCATCATGCCGTTCTTGAACGTGCTGTTGGCTGCGTCGTCTGCCGACATCGCAGAGCCGAACACGTCGGCACCGTAGCGAATCGCGGAGAGCCCCATCTTCCCATCCAGGGTGAAGGCGGGAATGTGCAGCATGTTCTCGCGGCGAATCTCGCGGGGCGCGCCTTTCTTGGGGTGGAACCAGTACCGCAAGCGGCCGTCATCATCCTGCTCAGGCTTGACGCGCCCTGGCATCAGAAAGTCCAGGGCGATAACTCGGCCAGCTGAACGATGGATCTCGCAGTAGGCATTACCCCACAGCAGCATCGAGGCAACCACGGACTGCCAGAAGTGAAAGGCCGTGGTGTCCTCGTTCGGGCTGGTGTGCACCACGTCGTACAGCGCGAAGTCGCGCGCCGTCTCGCGGCTGCCGTCAGCCTTACGGCGGTAGATGTTCAGCGGCAAACCCGCAACGGACATCGAGATGATGCGAACGCAGGCCCAGACGGTAGACAGGCGCATGGCGTTATCGATGGTGACCGTCTTGCCAGAGCTGGACTGACTGCCAAAGTAGGCACCCCAGAAACCGCCATCGCTGAGGCGGATGGACTTACCCATCCAGTCGCCGAGGCTGGCTGCTGGGCGCTGGGCGGACGTGACCAGCGCCTGCATCAAGCTTTTACCCATTGGTAATTCCTCGGCGGATGAATCCGGCAATGCAGAACAGCGAGAGCGCACCAGCGATCAGCGCCCAGCCGGTACCGGCCAGCATCCAAACGCCAGCGCATAGCAAGGCGAAGCCGGCCAAGCCGACCAGGAGGAAGACGACGAATGCGTTCATGCGATTATTGGATTCCGTATGGCGTTCATGAAGTCTTCGTCGTCGCCTTGATCCGACTCGACATTGGATATTCCGACAGCCATCAGTAGAGCGGCCATATCGTCGATCTTGTCTGCGCTGCGCTTCTTGTCGGGCGCCATGTTCAGGTTGTCGTCGCGGCGTGCGATCAAGTTGGAAGCACACCAAGTCAGAATCGGGTCGCCACCGTGCGCCAATGCGCCGGAGATGTACGCCCGCTCCAACACCTGCATGGCCGGGTGGTACGAACGCGGCCCCTGGATAAACTCAACCATTGGCAGCTCAGCAGCCACTAACCGGTTCACAAGGTCGCTTGCATTCCATCGGTCATAGGCAATCAGCTGGACGTTGAAGTCCTGGCATACCGCTTTAACGTCAGCCTCGATCACCGCGTAGTCAGTGACGTTGCCTTCGGTGACCTTCAGCAGCCCCGACTCGACCCAGGACTGGTACGGCACCGTGCCGCGCTCGGTCCTGTAGGCAACAGCGCTCTCAGGCGCCCAGCGCCACGCATGGGTGTAGTAAGTCCCATCTACCAGCCAGACAAGCCGGAATGAACAGAGGTCAGCAGTACTGGCCAGGTCAAGGCCGCCCCAGCACGGGTAAGCTCGCAGCCAATCAAGATCAACCTCACCGCCGCATGCCTGCCATTTGGTCAGGTCAACCCATCCGTCTGCGGTCGATGCAGGCCGGTTGAGGCGCTTTATCCGAAACTCGGCGAGCTTCGACGGCATCTGCTTGGCTTCGATGGCCTCCTTACGGATTGCCGCTAGCAGGTGCGGGTTTACATCCATGAGCGGGTTGGCTTTGATCCAGCAGCGCTCGTCAAATTCATCGTCGGCCTTTATGCCGAGCGACTTGTCCTCATCGTCTACGGCGTAGAACACCACCAGGAAGTGGTCGGCAGTGTTGCCGAACAGGCCCGCCAGCAGCTTCTTGGCGAACATTCTGATTTCGGCCCAGGGGCCGGGGTTGGTGTAACCCTCGGTCGTCGTATACAGCCAGAGCGGGTTTGCCCTGGCGCCAGCGGCAGACGTCAGGACGTTTAGAAGGTCTGCCGTCTTGTGGGCATGGATCTCGTCAAGGCCAACATGAGACGGGTTCAGGCCGTCCTGAGTGGAGGCTTTTGCGTGAATCGGCTTGAATGTGGCGCCCGCCTCTGCACGGCTTATGGCCTTAGCCCACACCTCAAGACCGAAGGCTTCTCTCAAGTCTGGCGTCTTCTCAACCATGCGCTTGGCAGTGTTGAAGATGATGGATGCCTGCGGAAATGTAGTCGCAGCACTGATTACCTGCGCGCCCTCTTCCGGCTCGCAGCACTCGCAGTACAAAAGAATCCCAGATGAAAGCGTAGACTTGGCGTTTTTCCGCGCAACGGCAAACAAAGCCGAGGTGAACCGGCGCGGCCTAAAGTAGCCCCAGCCATCTATCTCGGAACCCTCACGCTTTCTGAAACCGAACAGCTGCACCACGAAAAAGACGTGTGACGGGTGCATCACGATCTCTGGCTTGTCCCACTTCCCCTCAACGTGTGGCAGCTTCTCGATAAAGTCGCACGGATCATTGGCGTGCCAGGGGTCGAAGATGAAAGGACAGTCTTTGCGCTTCGCCCGCTTCAAATCATCCAGGAACCGCTGCGCAGCCTGGCGGATCAGCTTGCCGTGCTTCTTGCGCTTCTTGTCAGCAATCGCACCTTTGGCATAGTAGGTCGCGATCTGCACATAGTCGCGACCATTTGCCATAACTCTATGCCTTCTTGGGTCGCCCGTTGTCGGCGAACTTGTTCCCCGCTGGCTTATCACCTCCAGCCGAAACCTTTCTTCGGCTCGCTGGAGTCATTCCGAATTCGGAAAAGAGCGCCTTGAGAGCGCCATCTTCCGAGGCGGTAAGCTCCATGCCGGCCTTGGCCTTCTGCCGGAATCTTTGCCAGGCAAAACACAACTGCTCAAGCGAATACAGATCCACTACCTGAAGTACTCGAGCGCTTACCAGCTGGCGCCCAAGGTTCCTCCACATCTCAACCCCGTCAGGGTTCAAGTGCTGGGGAGCCTCTGGGAAATCCTCAACCAGATCGTATTCAGGGGCGTCCGGCACTTCGCGATCCGGGCGATCAGTACCTGCCAGAACCTTGAGGTGCGGAGCTGTTGGCTTCCGTCCTCTCATCTCGAACCTCAAAAACCGTTTTCTAATTTTGACCGTGCGAAAATTTGGCTCCCCCCGTCGTTCGGGCAGTCAAATCGCTCAAGGTTTCGACCCGCCCTCCCCCTTTGCAGAATGAGAACCGCTCGCATCAAGCAACCCAACACGCTCGCCGATGCTGTTGTGGCATGGACGGCACAGTGCCCGTAGGTTGTCCCACTCCAGCGCGAGCTCAGGATTGGTTTTCACCGGCTTGATGTGGTCAGTGATGTCGCTGGCAGCGTTATCGCAGTGCTCGCACACGGGATGCTTCTTGCGGTAGTAGGCGCTCAGCTTCTTCCAGCGTTCAGTCTTGTAAAAGGAGTCGGACGCATCTCGCCTTGCATTGTATGAGGCGTGAGACTGCTTTCTTGCGCTCTCCCTTTTCAGATCTGCTTCAGCAGCGTGACGCGAACACCTGTTGCGACCTATGGCCGTCAGTCTTTTGCACCCTGGCTCGCTACATGCCTTTGGAGGTCTGACCGGCATGATTAGCTGCCATGCAGCATCAGGGCGAATGAATAGATCAGCGCAATGCACAGCAGGAACAGCGCCAGGGTGAACCGGCACCAGGCAACGATGTATTCGTCAGTACGAAACGACAGGCGCCAGAACACCGCCGCAGCGATGAACAGGAGTGCGGGGACGATCCAGGCCATGGTCAGATACCGTCGTATTCTTCGCGCTTCATGCCAAACCCACCCGATGGCAGCAGCCTGGGAACATCCGCTCGAAGTGACGCTTGAGCCACTCAGCAAAATCTTTGGCTGACATGTCACACCTTCTCGATCTTCTTGCCGATGATGCGGTCGGCGTACTCGCGCAGCTTCTCGACGCCCATGAAGCCGACAGCACCACCCACAAAGGTGGCCATCGAGTCAGGCAGGCCGAAGTATGCGAGCAGAGGAACAAGGGTCAGCGTGGCCAGGCCACACAGAGCGCCCTCAAGCGCCATCTGGCGCCACCCGCCGTTTCCGTAGATCACACGCACAACAGCAATCGCAACTGACAGCCCAAAGGCGTAGAGCTGTGGATGGTGCGATGCCACCCACGCGACAAATGCCGCCCAAAGGCTGGGGTCGTGATCCATTTTCATGGCTCCGTTCCTGGCCTACAGGCCGATTGCTAATGAATGGCTGGCACGGCAGGTCTCGAACCTGCGACCGCCCGGTTAACAGCCGGGTGCTCTACCAACTGAGCTACATGCCAAGGAATAAAAGGCCGACCGAAGCCGGCAAGACTGCTGGGGAGCAGCGGAGCAATAAGCACCCGCACGATTTGAGCATCGCCCTATCGGGCCAGCACTACCGGTACGACCAGCGTTCTAGGCTTGGCGGGTAATCGGCATCAGATTGCCGGTCTATCGCCGGTATCCGAGCATTTAAGGCATCAAAGTGCCGAATAGGAAGCCCGCCAGTTGGCTCAACCTTTCGATGAATTCGGCTGGTCGGCGGGCTAAATCGTGGCGCCCACCTGAATCAGGCAGTCGCTGTAAATGGCGTTCTTGGCTTCGTCGTCGAGCGGCAGCGGGATATCGGCGACTGCTTTGGCGCAGTACTCCATGCGCTGCATGACACGCTCTGAGGCTTGGCGGCTGAAGGCAACCTGATAGGGCTCAGGCTGAGCAGCGCAACCGGATAGCAGCACGGACAACAGAGCGAGTCTGTGCATGCTGCCTCCTGCCGGACGGCGGAAACGAAAAAGCCCAGCGCGGTGGCTGGGCTTCTGAAAGTATTCTCCAGCGCGCAGTGCGCCAGAATGGGATTAATATCGCTCATCCGCTCACTGCATGCAACACCTTTATGCGGCTACGCTGAGCAACAATCCTTCCTCCTGCAAAATCTGTTCAGCGGCTGCGATTGCCTCCTTTTCCATCTCGTATAGCACGGCCCTTACGCCCTGCCTCCAGCGGCGCTTGGTCTGCTCTGGTCGCGCCTCTGCGTCCCAGTTGCTCATGTCGTAGAACCAGTCATCAAGCATCAGCACATCGCTCGAGCGCTTGCCTTTGAGCCCCTTCATCTTGGGTATCGCCCAGGTGTACACAGCCATGCCGAGGAACTGCTTCGGCGCCGGGGTGGCGATGATCGGGATCAGCTGCTGTATCGCGTCCTTGCGCCGCTCATTGTGGGTGCTGTACTTGGCCACCAGCACATCCCAGTGACGGCCCTTGAGCAGGCTGTGCAGCCTGGCGTGCACCCAGCAGTCAACGTCCATGCGAGACAGTTCGCGGTTACTTGAGCGAGAAAGCGTAGCCAGGTCAAAACCGTCTTGGTAGCCGGGACGGTAAAGCTTCTGCCAGGCCTGCTTGCTGGTGTTGTCAATGGCTTCTGCGGCCAGTGCCGACACGATTGCGGCCAGAGTACTGGTGTAGATCATGCTGCTGCCCCCTTCGCTGCTTTCTGGTCTTCTCGGTAGAACCGGCCACCGATGCAGTGCACCAGGGTGCGCTTGCCGTTGGCATAGGTGATGTCGTGCGTGTGCGTCCAGGCGCTTGGCGAATCTTCGTTGTAACCCATGCGCAGGTTGGAACTGGTACCGACTGAGTGCGCGCCGTCGATGATCTCGGCGCCGTGGCTATGACCCTTGGTCACCTTGGCGCCTATGGTGGCGAATCCCTTGGTGCTGCCGCGGGCCCCGTTCGGCCCCTTGTGCCCGTGCCACCCATACTCGATGCCGTGCTTGGCGAACGACTCACCAGGCTTCAGCCAGGTCAGCCGCTCGCCGTTCTTCATCAGCTTGTCCATCCAGTACTGGAACGGGTCGCAGTAGCCGCCGCGGTGGATGGCGTCGAGCATCGCGGTCTTAGTCTCGTGGTAGACCAGAGCGTTTTCCAAGTCGTTGGCATGCTCCGACTTCTCCAGCCACTGAGTGAAGTGATCGTGGTGGTTGCTGCCAACCATGACGGTGCGATCTGCCAGGCCAGCCAGCTCGTCCACGTGCGCCGCGGTGACCTGCAGTTCCTTGAGGACGCTGGATGTACCGGTGACCACACGGCGGAACTTCTCGAAGTACTTGGCGTGGTGCGAGGCGCTGCCAAAGTTGAGCACGTCATGCAGCACAAGGTGCTTTGGCCTGATCAGCTCAGCAAGCTGCTTGGTGGCGGCGTGGACACGCGGGTCTGCCATCTCGGCGTGCACGTCACCCATCACCAGAATGTCAGCCCGCGGCGCCGGTTCTATTCCCTTGGTGGAATACTTGCTGGCCAGGTCGATAAAGCTGCCGTCCTTCATCGGGCAGATGTGGCGGATGTGGTTGGCGGTACCTTCCACCTCGACCACAACCGCTCCCAAGGTGTGGTGGAACTCGCCCTTCTTGCCGGCATTGGTGTCGCTATATTGCTCGAGCGTGCATGCGCCGGTGGTCAGCACCAGCTTGGCCGGGTCGCCTACCTTGGTGGCCACCGACCGCAAGGCGATCTTCGTGTGCCCAAGGATCGCAGATGCGGTACCGCTCACTGTCAGCCAGCCCTGCAGCGGGTTGATCGCAGTTGGTTGCACCTTGATGTCGGCCAGAACCACCAGGTTCTTGGCGATCTTCGTGCGGCTGTGCGTCAGGTATGGCGCCAGTCGGTCATCCCACCATTCGTCATCGCCCGCCTCTTCGCGCCTAGTCGGGTTCCGGTAACGCATCGGGATGACGATCAGCTGAGCACCACGGGCTGCACAGTACCTTTCCAGTGTGCGCAGGAATGGACCGTGCGCTTTCGTGGCATTCACGGCGGCGGTGATGACGTAGGTTTGCGCGCTGGCCTCTACCTCAGGCAGTGACTTACCGAACTGCACGCCGGAGGCCTCGAGCCGTGCCTTGCGGGTGTACAGGTTCCGCTCATGCATGCCCAAGAACGCAGCGGCCTCGACTACCGTTCGCCCCTGCAGCGCCTGGATGATCTCTTCGTCTGTCGCCTTGCGCGCTGCCATCAGGCTCTCTCCTGTGCCGCCTTGGTCTCAAACTCGATGAGCATGTCGATGCAGTGCTTTGCCTTTTCGAGATCCTGAATCCCGCCCTTCTGGCGAAACCGAGAGATGTACTTGATAGCGGTGTGCTGACAGGCATCCAGGCCGTTCGCCATGCTGTATTCCATAGGCTGGATCTTCATTCCCTTGTAATGGCCGCCGCCGATTTGGGTATCTAGTGCACTCATGCCTGCTCTCCATCATTGAAACCGGCCAGCTCAAGCAGCAGTTCGTGCTTGGCCATTTCGAGGAAGCCCACGATCATTGCCGTGGGTACTCCTGCCTCAGATGCTTTCTCAATAGACGCCCACACCTCTTCGCACAGGTGGTCGCCGGCAGCGCTGAGCTTCGGCGGGAACCCATGGCGGTCAGTGAGGCTGGTCACTTTGCTGTTCATGCGGCAGTCCTCTTGAGTTCACGCACCTTGGCGCGGTAGTGGGCGGCGATAGCCTTCAGGTCGTCGATGGTGTACCGGCGCGGCTCTTGGTCCCTTTCCAGGGCCTCAACAGCGTCAAGGCCGATGCGGTTAATCAGGCCAATGCGGTAGTCCACGGCGTTTCCGGACAGATAGCGGTTGTCCTGCTTGCTCTGTGCGTGGCAGTTGCGCTCGTCAAAGCGCAGATGGGGAGCCGAGCCAACGCTGCGGTAGTGCCCGGCGTCCACGGCATTGCCAGCCCAGTCCAGGGGACGGCCACTGGAGATGCACGGATGCCCGGCAACACGGTCACGCCAGCGGATGAACTCGTTGAACGCCTGCTGAGCCTCGCGCAGGTAGTCGCCGCGACTCTTGAGCCTGGCCTTGCGCTCCCTGATCTCTTTCCGCTCGCGCTGGGCTATGGCCTTGCGTGCCCGTTCTTGGTTGCTCGGCGCTACGGCGATTGCACAGGTCGGACTGCACACCTTCTGCCCCAGGCGCTGAGGTGTGAACTTCTCCGCGCAGGACGGGTTAGCGCATGCCTTGAGGCGTGCTGGCTTGTCGGCGCTGACTGTGCGGCCTTTCATCAGTAGCCACCCCGCTGACGACGAGCTTTAGCAGCCCGTTTCTTCTCACCCTTACTGCGTCCGCCGCCATGAAAAACATCGTCTGACGCAATGGATGGCAAGAAAGGCGTTTGCTCCAGCAGCAAAGGCTCCGGTACGACTAGGCGCCTGAACTCACGAACCCCATCAGACGCTTTGCTATCGCATGCTTCCAGAGCTCTCAGGGCGGCGACGAGCAGGCCAGAACCGCTACCGATGACAGCAATCCTTACGACGCTCACGCCCTCACCTCCCTGCAAACATCCAGAACGCCTTGCGCGTACTGCGCCGGCTGCTGCTTGGCGGTCGCTTCCAGGTTGTCGAGTACGGTGGCCAGCGGGCCGCGCTCGTCGAACATCGCGCGCGGCGCTCCGAGTACGGCCTTGATGCAGTCGATAGCGTGCATGCGGCCTTCTAGGCGTTGGTGGTTCATGCTGCGTTCTCCCGCTCAATTCCCCAGTAGTCAGCCGTGGTGAACTTCACGCCGCGCTCAGCAGCGAAAGCCTCCATGACCAGGAACATGTCGTTGAACCACCGCTTGCTCTGCTTGCGGGTGGAGATTCCGAGGACTACGAAGCCCCCATTGAGGCCCGGAACAGCGCGCTGCTGCTCGACCGATGCGCTGAAGACGTGCTTCCAGTCGGTCTCGTCCAGCTTCTGGCCGTACCACTCAACCTGGCGGCTGATGTCCCGCAACATGGCCCACATGCGGCGGTTCTGAGCGTCGGTGCGTACTTCATCCTTGATGCACCAGGTCTTGCCGGCCTGCAGGTCGATGCGCTGCAGGATCTGGATGGCGCGGGCGCGGTCTTGCTCGTTGCGCAGGGGGAAGGATGGGTTAGCCATTGCACTCACCCCGCATAACCCTTACGCAGAACTCCAGATACCCACACGCACCGATAGCCCATATCCAGCACAGGGCGCGGAAGGCGTAGTCGTAGAGGTCAGGCATTGGGGGCCTCCTTCGCAAGCAGCGCCCTGGCCTTCGCGATCTCTCCGCAGGTATGGCGCTCCCAGCCAGTCGCATCCGAGATGTGGATCAGCGCCTGCAGCTGTCTCTTGTACGCCTCAAGCTCAGCCAGAACGTCGCGCTCTGCTTTGATTTGGCTCGGTAGGCTGCACCAGCACGTTTCAACCGTGCTGTGTTCATAGAACACGCCTTCGCCCTTGCAGATTGAGCAGTTCGGGTTAGTCATGGCTGGCCTCCTGCGACATGGCGGCGCAGTTCTCGCATACGCCGCTGTTGGCAGCCATGAAGCCGGCGCCGTAGCTGTTCACCGGATAGCCGTCACCGCAACCGCACCAGACATATTCATCGCGACTGTCGTGGGGTAGCCGGCGAGCACGCTCGGCATTAATCGACGCGATAACAGTCCACGCTCCACGGTAGCGGCGATGCCGATCAGCTTCGCTCAACTCATCAAATGGGATTTCGTTCTGCGTGGTGTTAGCGTGCAGCGCCCTTGCAGCGGCGCGGACATCATTGGCGAAAAGGTGGCCCTCTGCGCTCTTGGCTCGCTGTTTCCAGTATTCGGCACGGCTGGCGACTTCCTTGATCGCCTCAAGCTCAGCCAAAGCAGCGTCGCGCTCGGCCCTGAGCGCCAGGAGCTCGTCCATATCGTTTTGATTACCCATTGATCAACGCCCTCCCGCGCACCACCTTGACCACCCGGCCGCGCTCCAGGCGCACAGGATCGCGCCCGGTAATGCTCCAGCCCTCTGCCAGCATCTTGTCGATATGCGCCCGCAGGGCGTGGTACTTACGCATGAGCCACCTCCCTGCGCGCTGCCGGGGCCAGTTCGCCCCACAGTTTCATCAGCCGCTTGCAGTCGAAGAACTCGATGCGGCCGTTCACATCGATGAAGGCGCTCAGGCTCATGTCAGCCATGCCCGTAAATCCGCGACCGGCGTAGTAGTGCTCGCGACGGTTGTCGATCACCACGTCCAGCACTTCGCAGCACTGGCCAATAAGCTCGGGCGAGCCAATCGCGTGGATTATCAAGGCGCTGTCGCCTGGCAGGAGTTGATCGAACATCAGGCGATCCTCCCTTCAGGCCAGATCGACCGGACAACGGCCAGGGCCTCGTCATAGGTCATCCACTCGCCGCCCATGCTGAAACGGCAGCCAGCGGCGTAAACGGTCCAGTTGCGTTTCATTGCTGGGCACCTCTCGGCTTGAAGTCGGCGACCATGGAGCGCGCAGATGGGCGGCCTTTACTGGCCGTCTGAACCTGCTCTTCCTCACGCTGCTGGGCGCAGCTGACAAAGCGTGCGTATTCGCCCTGGAACTGCAGGAGGCAAAAGCCTGGCTTGGCGTGGCGGCACTTCACGACGTCAAGCTCAGTAATTCCGTTCTGGCCTTGCGGACTGTTCATGTCCCGGTGAGCCATGATGATCACGTCGGCGTCTTGCTCGATCTCTCCTGAGTCGCGCAGGTCGCTCATTTTCGGCTTGGCATCGGCGCGTGTTTCGATGCTGCGGTTCAGCTGGGCCAGGGCGATGATCGGAATGCCGAGTTCCTTGGCCAGCGCCTTGAGACCACGGCTGATCGCGCCAAGCTCTTGGTTGCGGTTCTGGTGCTTGCTGTTCGGCTCGGGGGCGATCAGCCCCAGGTAGTCGATAACAATCACGTCCAGCGGATTGGCGCGGTGCTGGAAGCGGGCAATCGAACAGATGCGGCTGAAGGTCAGTGCGCCCTTGTCGCAGATACGGACATCAGCATCTGCGGCCTTGGCGACTGCAGCAGTCATGCGAACGATGGCCTCTCCGTCATCCAGCGCCTTGCCAGACTCGATAAGGCCTTGGGATACCGAAGACAGCGCGGCCAGGGAGCGCTTGGCCAGTTCGGCCTGTGACATTTCCAGCGAGAAGATCAGAGCGGCGCCAGACTTGCGTACGGCAATCTCGTCGGCCAGGCCGACACCGAGGACGGTCTTGCCGGTACCAGGACGACCGGCAATGATTGCCAAGTTCCCCGGGCGCAACCCCTTCACGATGCCGTCAAGGTCTGGAAGGTTGAACTCAAGCCCTACCGCTTTCTGGCCGGTCCAGCGCATTTCCATCTCATCGAAGACAGGCTGCATGGCTTCGCGCAGCGTCACGACATCCGGGCGCTCTTCCTGGGCCACCAGATCGAATACCAGGCTTTGCGCTTGGGCGATCTGCTCAGGAATGCGGCCGCGCTCCTGGGCGATCTCCATCAGCCTTTGTCCGGTTTCGTACAGGGCGCGGGCCTTAGAGCGCTCGACCACAATGCGAGCGTAGTGCACGCCGTTGGCAGCGCTTGGCACGTTGCTCCAAAGCTCTCCGGCGTAGACCAGCGTCAAGTCACCGCTCGGCAGTTCTGCGCGAATCTCGGCCAGCGAGAGCGGGTCCGGCTGGATCTTCTTGGAGTGGCAGGCGAGGATCATGTTGTACAGCGCGGCGTTGTCCTCGTGGCTGAAGTCGCTATGCGCCAGGAACGCGCCAACGGTTTCGCACAGGTCAGGCTGCTTCATCAGGGCGCCGAGCACGCCTTGCTCAGCTTCCATGGCGATCAGGGGGCGATCAGCGTTCATCGTATTTGCCCTCCATGAAGCGCTGCAGCTTGGTCGCCGTTGTCAAGAACTCAAAATCAGCTCGCCATGCGCGCTTGCCGGTACCGAGCAGGAACGGGCAGTCCAGAACGTCGTTAAACAGGCCTTCCCAGAACTCCAGGCCACCGTCGCGAACAGGGAATGTCCCATCGAGCTTCAGGTTGTGGCAGGCCTTGATGCCCTTGCGGTGCTTGTCGGTCAGACCCATGCAGCGTGTCAGGTGTCCACCGAGAATCTGGTTGTACAGTTCGCGGATTTTTTCGTACTGGATTCCTGCCGGCGCAGATTGCGTCTCCGCAGCCTGCGGGGACGAATCTGGTTCAAAAGACGGTTCTATTACGGTTCTGGGGGCACGTGGTGCCGGGGTGGGCGGCACGTGGTGCCGGGGTGGGGCGGCATCTGGTGCCGGGGGGCACATGGTGCCGGGGGCATAAGATGCCGGGGTAACGGTGTAATAAGTGGACCGCCCATAGCGCTGAGTACTGGACAGAATGCCGACTTCTTCCAGCCAGCGAATGGCGTTGCGAACAGCGCGCTCAGAAAGACAGGTTCGCTCAGAGATACGGGCCACGGAAGGCCAGCAAACACCCTCGTCATTGGCGTTGTCTGCCAGGCTTATCAGAACAGCCTTCTGAGCGGCGCTCATGCCTTGCAGGGGCCAGCAAGCGGACATGATTACGGTGCTCATGCCTTTTCTCCTTCCATATCGCGAAGGAGACGTGCCACATTGCTTTCCGGTTTTCTGGTGGGGAGTCGATTCAGCAACTCTTCGCGCAGCGAATAGATGGCGCAACCGATCCAGCTATATCGGCAAATAGGGCCTGTGGAATGAATGATCTTCCCGTCCGTCCACAGCTTTTTACCCTCGAAGGCTGCAGCTTCGATCAAGGCGATTGCGCGTTCTTGCGCGCCTTCAGCGTGAATGTATTTGGTGAAGAGCGAGTCTTTGTGGCCTTGAATTGCGCCCTCGGCGGTCTGAGCAAAGGTCGACACGTACTCCTCAATAATCTCTGCGAAGTCCGAATAGCAACCACGGAAGAACTCTCTGCTCGCGTTAACCCGGCGATTAGCGAAATGAGCATGGATGCTTGCTTCAGTTGAGCGAGGGTCTTCAACCTCGCCGAAACACAGAAGATCAAATGGCAATGGGGCGCTGGTTGAACCGGAGAGCTCCATTACTCGCTGCGATGGAGCCCGCTCCGTCATCCCGATCTTGAAGATACTGGGCATAGCTTCATTGCCCAGGCAGTAGATAAACCCGTAGTTCATGGGTTAGGATTCCTCTGTCGCGTTATTGAAAGCGCGCTCAGTTGCAGCTGGGCGCAAAGACAAAGCCCTGTAGCGCTCGCTCAGGGCTTTGTTGTTTCTGGCTCTTTCTGGATTCGTGCTGCTACGCGCCAGCTCATCTGCGGCCACAGCCATGGCGGCGTAGTCGACTGGAGTCAGGCGCTGGCGGGTCATCTCAGGCCGCCTTCACGCTTTCAAGCAGCGTCTGCAGGGAAGCAATGGCCTCGGTGATTTCGCGCTCAGCAGCTTTGCGCTGCAGCTGGTTGACGTGAGCGCTATTCAGGGCTTCGGACACCACATGCGTCACATCAGCCACTTCCGCGTGCATGTGCACAAGTGCCCCAGTCAACTCGCGGGCCTGCGGACGCTCGCGCGCGGTCAGATCGAAACCGAACAGGTCAGCCCAGGCGATCAGCGGGCGAAAGTCGTGAGTGAAAGCCATGATCCGGTGCAGCTCCTCCACATTCATCTTGTGGCTGTCGTAATCCGGGTTGGCTTTCTGCGAGAGCAAGGTGCGCGACGAGAAAGAGGCGCCCTGAGCAATCTTCGATGCGCCGTGCTCGTCAACCACGTCGTAGATGGCGCGCATGAGTTCCTGCATGTAACACCTCTCATTTTGTTACGTGGCGCCATCGACTTGGCGTTGGCAACCTGTCATCACTCGATCAGCCGACAGGTGAAAACCCATGCAACCGACCATCGAAACTCTCCAGGGCGAACTGCTTGCCCTTCGCTGCCACATCGCTGCCCTCATGGAGGTGCAGCCTCTTCAATCTCAGTTGCGTTTCCGGGCCAAGCTGGAATCCGCCGTGTTGCTTGTCCGTCCGTGCCAGCGTGGTGCTCGCCAGGACGGGTTTGATCAGGTGGCCACTTCGCTGGCGATTAAGCGGCAGCCTGCTTCCAGGGGAACGACGGGCACAGAACATCGCGCCGGATAGCTCCGGCGGTGAGCTCTTCGATTTGCAGTGCGCGCTCGGCAGGAACAGGGCGAGACCCAGAGCACCACTGGTTAACAGTCGGTGCTCGGACGCCAAGCCTGCTGGCCAGGGATGATTGGCCGCCGACGATTTTTACGGCCTCTTCCATTGCTTCGGTGGGCGTCATTTCATCGCTCTCCGGTTGTTCGTGAGAGCAATATAAGGCATTAGCTAATCATAGACAAGCCATTGCCTAATCGGCATCAACCAAGGCCATATTAGGCAATGCTTACAGGATCAGAACTCGGTGCCGCCATTGAGGCAGCCCGCATCAAAAAGAACATCCCGAAGAACGCCTTGGCCAAGGTGTTCGGGATTTCTGCACCCTCAGTGAATGGATGGGTTGCTACCGGTCGCATCGAAAAGTCGAAGTTGCTCGAGGTGATTCGCTACTTCTCGGACGTTGTTGGCCCCGAGCACTGGGGCTTAACGCCTGATGATGCAGACCTGCTTAAAGTAGCGTCCTCCCCTCAAGATAGCGCCAGCCAGGCCGCGACAGCGCTAGATGCCGTACTGAAGATGCTGGACAAACACGGCAAGAGCCTTTCGATCGAGAGCCGGCAGAAGATCATTGAGGCTGCAGCACAAGGCGAGCATGAGCCTGCGAACGGAACGAGCGGCAACGTAATAGTTGCGGACTTCTCGCGCCGACCGCTGGTCGGTGATGAGATTCGGATAGCCCACTACGACGTCCAGGGCGCTATGGGTAACGGGAAGCTGGTGCACGACTTCCCCGAGATGTTCCGCGACGTGACCGTGAGCCAGCAGCACCTACGCGACCTGGGCATAACCTACAAAGACCCCGCCCACCTGAAGCTGATCACCGGTTCTGGCCAATCCATGGCGCCGACAATCCAGGACAAGGACCCGCTGATCGTCGACGCAAGCGTCCGCGAGTTCACCGGCGACGGTATCTACGCCTTCATATGGCAGGGCCTCTTCTACATCAAGACCCTGCAGATGCTCGATGCCGATCACTTCAACATGCTATCAGCCAACCCGGATTATCCGCCGCAGAAGATCAGCATCGAAGATACCTACATCCAGGCCCGAGTACTGCTGGTCTGGAATGCGAAGCGGGTTTGATTGGGGAAATCGAAGCTTGAGAGGCAGTGCAATCGTTTGCACTTGAACAAAAAAGCCCCGTAATACGGGGCTTTTTCTTTGTCGTCGGCTTACCCCTTGAGGGCGACTGACGCATTCATCACATCTTGCTGGCGCTTGGTGGCAGCAGTGATGACCGAGTTATAAACGCGCTTCTTTTCATCGGATTTCGCGTTGCGAATAAACTCCGAGAAAGGGCTTTTGGTGGTCTTCCGCGTTGCAAACAGTTTGATCATAAGCTTCCTCCAGGTGGACAACCCAGCTTGGCCGGCAGATCGGCCCTCGTGTAGCGCTCTGGTATGTGATAGTCGATTTTGTCTACCCCTGCCTTGTACAGGCGATTGGAATTGTCTACGTGCTTCAATAGTAGATCGACGTGCACATCTTTACCGTACTTTAGCTTAAGGGCGTTCACTACGTCACGCGCTGCGAAATACTGCTCGACGAAGTGCTCTACCAGAATTCGCCTGCCCTCCGCCGCCTCCCGGGCTTGTACGAACGCCCAAGCCAGCATCGGATCTTGGTACACATAGAGTATTTGGACGAAACGATCCCTTTTCAAGGACCGCTCCGTGTTCGCGATAGCCTTGTCTAGGTTGGCAAGCGTTCCGTCGAGGATGAACGACTGCCTGTTCTGCAGCGCCAGATCAATAATTTTCTCTACCAAGATCGATACTGCGGCCTGGAACAGCCATGCATTACCGCCATCATAGTCCTCGAATTCGTGCCGGAGTTCGTCCGGATCAATCCGTAGTGGCGGTGTATCGTTGAACAGGTTGATCAACTCGATAGACGCCTCCGTCTTCCCTGCCCCAGGAGATCCGGCCATGAAAACCGACACAGGCGCTTCTTCAGGAGGGTACTTCTCTTTACAGGCGATACGTCGAGCAATGGCCTTCTTGTTCGCGCGCGCAAACTCTATGGCCCTCTGCTGAATTCTTTGTTCATCGGCAGACATTTCCACGTTTTATATCCCCCGCACCACCAAGCAAATCGCTCAGGCTAAGGAAGCATTCTACCAGCCTCAGAACGGAGCAACGGTCACCGCCTCGTTCACCTCCACCCGCATCAAATCCCCCTCCTCATCCTCGATCCGCTCATCCGTAGCCGCATCCCAGCTGACCGTCACCGTGCCGTCCTCATGGTGCTCCAGCTTCAACCCATCGGTCTCCTGCAGCAGCTCCAGAATCGCGTCCCACGCTTCGTCGGTATCGGTGTCCAGCCGGTGAATCACCGCCCTTCTCTCCAGTTGCGCTTTTGGCGATCCGATCATCTCTGCCACGCGCAGGCCTAGTCGCTCGGTGCCCGTGAGCTCCTGCTTTGGCTGGTGCTGATTCTTCTTGTGCCTGGCCATGTGCCACTCCTTTATCTGTATGTTCGTACAGTATTTTCCTCCATCTAGATTAGGCAATGGGCAATCCTTGCAAAATAAATTAGGCATTAGCTATTTACAGGCATTAGGCATTGGCTTATCTTTGAACCCAAGCCAGCAACAACTGGCACGGCGAAAGCCACACAGCTCTGGTGAAGACGCCAGATAGCACGGGTTCAGCGAAATGTTCCCCCGGCCCCGATGAGGGATCGACCGGCTCTGGAAGACAGAGAGAGTTCTTTGACAAGAAGAGCGCCGCCCAACACGCCAGTAGCTGCGGGCGGCGAGCAAGACCGAAGAATTGCTGGAGCACCTTGGAGACAGGGTGCTCTGGAATCAAACGGGAGGAATGACGATGGCTCAGTTCAACATCGACGCACACCTGAGTGACGGCAAGAAGCTCCAGTGGCTGGCCATTGCAGACGAAGGCGAAAGCCTCAAGTCGGTAGCCGACCAGGTGAAGCGCGCAGCCAGCAAGAAGTTCGGCCCTGCCGTTTTGCTCAAGCGCTGGGGCGTGATGCGAGCCAGCAACGGCTGTATCACGGTGCGCATGTTTGCCTAACACCCCGCCCTCTCGCGGGGCGCCGGTAGCCCGGCAAACGGGAGGCCATAGCTGCGAGGCTATCGGGGTGTGATCTGGAGTTCCCCTCGGCGGATCAGGGTGGGCTCTGGGTGGAGTGCGGCTGTGAGGGCTGGCGCCGGCCTGATCAGCGTAAGTCTTTGAGGTTCGAATCCTCGCCAGATCACACCCCGATGCCCTCGGGCATCGCTTGCTACCACGGTATTGCCCCGCTAACCACGGGGCTTTTTTACGCCTGCATCCGAGTGGCTGCGCCTCGTTGCCAGCCGAATGCAGAGCCCTTCCCCCTCTCCACGCACACATAGCGAGGATTGATCATGTCCGCGATTCATACGCCAGGTGACTGGCACGTAAGCGAGCTGGACGCTACCGGCGAGAAGTCGGAGTACTACATCTTCATTGAGCCCGGCGTTGCGGTGATTGAGCGCACAGCAGGCGGCGGCCAATACGACATGGCCGACGCGCATTTGCTGGCTGCGTCGAAGCTGATGCTGGAGGCGCTGGAACTGGCGGATGCCGCTTTGTCTGGCGCCAACATGAATATGGCTGTCGTTGAAAAGAAGGTGAAGGCAGCCCTAAGCAAAGCCCGAGGTGCCTCATGAGCGCAGCTCTACGCCAACCCATGTTCCACCTCCAGCCTGACCATTTCTTGGAAACCACCGATGGCCAGAACTGGCTGACTGGCGCAGTCGATGACCTGATCGAAGACACGCTGTACATCGACAGCACTCGCGTTGTCGATCAGGTGTCGCAGCTTGAAGACAAGATCGCCACCCACGTGACGGACAAATACAACGAAGGCCACGACTACGACGGCGCCCTAGGCCAGGTTCTGCGCAACGTGCTGGCCGGCGATATCGACAAGGCAAACGCGGCACTGCGCCTGCTGATCACCAAAGACGAAGTGCTCGCCATGGCTGAAGAGCTGGTGCGCCAACTGGCTCAGGTTTATGCGGATAGCTTGGAGGATGATCATGAGTAACTCCATGGAACTGCACGGCGTTCTGTGTCGCTATCTGAGCGATCTTCAGCGACGCACTTTCCCAGACAACGACGAAGGCGACCACGGGATACGCTGGACTAACGCAGAGATAAAGCGCGTTGAGCAGCTTGTTGCCGCCGAGTCATCCCTTGCCACGCTCAATGCCGAGCTGCTGGACGTGCTAGGAAAGATCAAGATGCGTCTAGAGGCCTACCTAGATGATGACCGCGACATGGCGAAATCATCTATGTGGCTCTGCCTTGACTACGCAGAGAAAGCCCTCTCCAAGGCAAGGAGCCAATCATGACTGACAAGAAAACTGGCGGGCCGGCTTTTCCGTGCGACATTGCCACCCGCTACCAAGGTGCATCGTTGCGCGATTACTTCGCGGCGAAGGCGATGCAGGCTTGGCTTTCAAGTTTTGGCCCAGATGATCGCCATCCTAGCAGCGCGGGCACCCTAGATATGCTCGCAACTCAAGCATACGCAGTGGCTGACGCCATGCTGGAGGCCCGCAATGACTGAACACGAACGCGAAGCCCGTGCGGCAATACGCAAGCTTGGCATCAGCTCTGCGCCGATGATCGAACTCGGCGCAGTTATCAGCTACATCAACGACGGCCACCATCAGCGGCAGTATTGCGAGGGCGTGCGCGACTCACTCCTGAGCCTTGCCCGCCACTGCGCCAACAAACAGCGGCAGAGACTGCGCGATGCGCAGGAGATTGGGAGGATGACTGCATGACCACGCCATTGGTGCAATCGATCAGTGATGAGCAGTTGGCGGAGCTGGAGCGCTTCCTGTCGTTTGGCGGGTCAATGCTGAAGGTTAAGAGTAGTGCTGTTTCAGGCCTTATCGCCCGCATGCGCGCTGCCGAGGCTGATGCTAAGCGGTATCAATATCTGAAATCACGATGTGATGACGGCTTCATAGTCGAACTTGAGAACCACGTTTTCCAGTCGATGTGGGATCAGACGATTGATCAAGCCATGACCGAGCCCAAACCATGACCATAACCATCCGCCTACCGAAGCCCGCCGAGATGATCAAAGCGGGCTTTTTTGTGGCCTGCTTCCTGGGGTCTATCTATGTATTTGCGTCGGCTTTGGCCGAGGTGGTGAGCTGATGATCGGACTCAAGATTGCCTTTTCCGGGCTGGTGGTTTTCCTCTTCTCCATTTGGATGTTCAGCATTGCGAGAAAGCCGCCAGAGAACAGACGCTTTGGTGGGCTAATGGTGCTACTGGCCATGGTTTCCTTGCCGGCAATCCCTATCGGCCTATTGCTGGCGATATGGATATGAGTCCCCGCCGCCTACGCCGCCACGCCATCTACGGCAGCGTATTCAGCTTTATCTGCTTCTTCACTGTACTCATCGGCGCATTGGGCGCTGTTGATCGAATCGCCGGCTAAACCAGCCACCTATTACCCCAACCATGCTGCGCCAGGCGCGGCAGGAGAGAGTCATGACTGACCTTACCATCAACGCACCTTCGTTCAGCCTGGCGCCTAAGTCGCTGGATGAAGCTCTCAAGTTCGCAGACGTGCTGGCCAAGTCCAGCATTGTGCCGAAAGACTTTAACGGCAATCCGGGCAACATCCTGGTTGCTATCCAGTGGGGCATGGAGCTTGGCCTGCAGCCCATGCAGGCCATGCAAAACATCGCAGTCATTAACGGGCGTCCTTCGCTGTGGGGTGACGCAGTGATTGCCCTGGTGCGCGGCTCGCCACTGTGCGAGTCGATCATCGAGAGCATCGACGGCGACACGGCCACTTGCCGCGTCAAGCGCCGTGGCGAGCCAGAGCAGTCGCGCAGCTTCTCCATGGCTGACGCCAAGGCGGCCGGCTTGTCTGGCAAGGCAGGCCCATGGACGCAGTACCCAAAGCGCATGCTGCAGATGCGCGCCCGCGCCTTCGCCCTGCGCGACGTTTTCCCTGACGTGCTGCGCGGCATGCCGATTGCCGAAGAGGTTATGGATATGGGCGAGCGTGACGTGACGCCCAGTCAGCCGCGCGCCCAGGCCGAGCCGCAAGCCCTGCCCGCCTACACCGACGAGCAGCTGGCCGAGAACATGCCCAAGTGGCAGGCGGCCATGGACGCAGGGCGCACATCGCCCGGCCACATCATCGCCAACATCCGCAGCAAGTACGTCATCAGCGCCGAGCAGATCGAGCAGATCGAGGCCATGGCCCCTATTGAAGGTGAGCAAGCATGAAAATTCACAACGTAACCCAGGGCTCAAGCGAATGGCACAGCCTGCGCGCTGGCCACTTCACTGCATCCGAGGCGCCGGCAATGATGGGCGCCTCGAAGTACCAGACCCGCACCGAGCTGCTGGCTGCGAAGAAATCCGGCATCGCCCCGGAGGTCACCGGTTCGCAACAGTTCATCTTCGACAAAGGCCATGCCGCCGAGGCCGGTGCGCGGCCAATCGCTGAAGAGCAGATCGGCGAAGAGCTGTACCCGATTGTCTGCACCGAGGGCAATCTTCTGGCCTCGCTGGATGGCGCCACCATGCTTGGCGACACCATCTTCGAGCATAAGCTGTGGAACGAGTCGCTGGCCGCCCAGGTGCGCGCTGGCGACTTGGAGCCGCACTATTACTGGCAGCTGGAGCAGCAACTGCTGGTCAGCGGCGCGGAGAAGGCAATCTTCGTGTGCTCCGATGGCACTCGGGACAACTTCGTCAGCATGGAGTACCGGCCGGTGCCTGGCCGGGCCGAGCAACTGCTGGCGGGCTGGAAGCAATTCGAGCAAGACCTGGCCGAGTTTGTGCCGGCCGAAAGCGCGCCCATGGTCATCGGAAAGGCGCCTGACGAACTGCCGGCACTGCGCATTGAGCTGACCGGCATGGTAACCGGCAGCAACCTGAAGGCCTTCGAGGAATCAGCCCTGGCGGTGATCGGTGCGGTGAAAACCAACCTGACCACCGACCAGGACTTTGCCGACGCCAAGAAGGCTGTGAAGTGGTGCGGTGACGTGGAGGCAGCTGTGGCCGCCGCCAAGAAGCAAGCCCTGAGCCAGACGCAAAGCATCGACGAGCTGTTCCGCTCGCTGGATCGCATTAGTGCCAACGCCCGCGAAACCCGCCTCAAGGTGGACAAACTGGTCAAGGCTCAGGAGCTGTCGATCAAGACCGAGATAAAGCAGGCCGGCGAAACCGCACTGGCTGAGCATATCGCCACGATCAACAAGCGCCTGGGTAGCGTGCAGTTGCCTCCCATTGCCGCCGACTTTGCCGGCGTGATGAAGGGAAAAAGCAAGCTGGACAACATGCGCGATGCCATTGCCACCGAACTGGCACGCGCCAAGATCGAGGCAAACGCCATCGCCGAGGTCATCGAGGTCAACCTGGCCACGCTGCGCGAGCTGGCTGATAACCACCGCTTCCTGTTTGGTGACCGCCAGCAGCTGGTGCTCAAGGCCAATGACGACCTGATTGCGGTGATCAAGTCGCGCATCAGCGAGCATGAGGCTGAGCAGGCCAAGAAGCTGGAGGCTCAGCGCGAGCAGATCCGCCTTGAAGAGCAGGCAAAGCTGCAGCGCGAGGCAGATGAAGCGGCGCGTTATGCCGCCACGACTTCGCCGGAGCCGACCGAAACCGTGACTGCCCAGGCTGCCTCAGCGGCGCCGACCCCGCTGCATACTCAGGCCGTCGAACTGGCAGCAGAACTGGTGCAGGTAGCCAAGTCCATCGACCAGACGGTCGATGACGGCCAGCGCATCAAGCTCGGCGACATTAACGCCCGTCTCGGCTTCTCGGTCAGCGCCGACTTCCTCGCCGCCATCGGCTTCGATCCGGTCGGCCGTGAGCGCTCGGCAATCTTGTACCGGGCCACCGACTTCCCCCGTATCTGTGACGCCCTGGTGCGCCACATCACCAACGCCAAGAGCTGCCAGCAGGAGGCCGCATGATTATCGTATTCGACACCGAAACCACCGGCCTTCCTGACTGGAAGGCCCCAAGCGAGGCTGACCACCAGCCTCACATGGTCGAAATCGCCGCGCTGCTGTGTGACGACCAGGGCAACGTCTTGGAGCGTCATCAGGCCATCATCCAGCCAGGCGGCTGGGAAATAACGCCAGAAATGACTGCCATCCATGGCATCAGCCATGAGCAGGCAATGGACGAGGGCGTGCCAGAGGCTGATGCACTTGAAGCCTTCCTGGCTCTGAGCGGCAAGGCCCGCATCCGGGCCGCCCATAACGCCACTTTCGATGACCGTATCATCCGCATCGCCATGTCACGCTACATGAGCAAGGAGGCGGCCGACGCCTTCAAGGATGGCACCGAGAAGTTTTGCACCTGCTCGAAATCGCGGGAGGCGGTCGGCCTGGGCAAGCTGCCAACCCTGGCCGAAGCCTACAGGCACTTCACTGGCGAGGATCTGACCGAGGCGCACCGGGCCATGCCTGATGCCATCGCCTGCGCCCGTATTTACTTTGCGCTGCACAGCAAGCAGCTGCTGGGTGGCCTCTGATGGCGCGCGGAGTAAACAAGGTCATTCTGGTTGGCACCTGTGGCCAAGACCCGGAGACGCGATACACGCCGGGCGGTACCGCAATTACCAATCTGAGCCTGGCCACCAGCGAGCAATGGACGGACAAGCAAACCGGCCAGAAAGTCGAAAAAACCGAATGGCACCGCGTCGCGCTGTTCGGGAAGGTGGCCGAGATTGCTGGCGAGTACCTGCGCAAGGGTTCCCAGGTGTATATCGAAGGCAAGCTGCAGACCCGCGACTGGGAGAAGGACGGCATCAAGCGCTACACCACGGAAATCATCGTGGACATGCGCGGCACAATGCAGCTGCTGGGCGGAAAGCCGGCAGACGGCCAGGGAGCACCGCGCCAACAGCAGCGCCAGTCGCCGCAACAGCAGCAGGAAGCACCTGACAGCTTTGATGACGATTTGCCGTTCTGAGGTGCGCCATGTCCCCCATCGAACTCTACGAACACCAGCGCCACCTGACTGCAGCCATTCGCGACCTGGAAAAGCTCATCCCGACGATGGACGAGGCGACCAAGCGCCGAGCCTACAAGACCCTGGACAACCTCGAACGCGAACACGCCCGAGCCGTAGAGATGGCGGCTACCGGGATCGCGCAATGACCATCTACTGCCGCACATCCTGGGCGCCCGTGCCGTGTGGGTGCCATAGGTGCAAACCGCCATCCAGATAACCGCGCTGCTACGCAAGGAGCAACCGTGGCCGCCTACTACAACGAAATCGACCCATACGCCGCCCAGTGGCTGCGCAACCTGATCGCCGGGGGGCACATCGCACCGGGCGATGTCGACGAACGATCAATTGAGGATGTGCACCCCGATGACCTCAAGCCTTACACCCAATGCCACTTCTTTGCCGGCATCGGAATCTGGTCTCTCGCTATGCGTAGGGCCGGATGGCCAGATGACTTTCCTGGATGGACCGGGTCTTGCCCGTGTCAGCCTTACTCCAAGGCAGGCAAAGGAGAAGGGCTTTCTGATCCAAGGCACCTTTGGCCCGCATGGTTCCACCTCATCCGAGAGCGCCGCCCTGCAAGAATCCTTGGCGAACAATCTCCTGACGCGCTTAAGTACGGCTGGTTTGATCTCGTCCAAGACAACCTTGAAGCAACGGATTACGCCTTTGGGGCGGTGCATTTTGCAGCTGCCTCATGCGGCGAGCCGATCAGGAGAGAGCGGGTGTACTTTGCTGCCCAGCATCTCGGCAAGGGAGCACAAGGACTGCAGCCAGGCTTCGATACTGGCCAGGCTGGACCGGGGCGATGGCGTGGCCAAGAGGATCTGCGCGCTATCACCGACTCTCCGCTGCAGCCCGGTAATCGTTGGCCTCAGCCCTTGGTTCGCAGCGTGGACCATGGCTATTCCCTCCGAATGGGTGGACTGCATGCCATCGGAAACGCCCTCAACGCTGAAGCGGCGACGCAGTTCATCGCAGCCTTCCTCGACACCCTCTAGCTAACCAGCGGCGCCCGCCGCCTGGAGTTTCCCAATGTACCCGACCTGTTACTACGCCGGCCGCGCAGCGCGTGAGGCTGGCCAAGCGAAATGCCCTCCCGGTCTGCTGGAGCCCGTGTACCGCTACTGGTGGTTGGCTGGCTAGAATGAGCGAGATATGGAGCTGAACGCATGAACGGCATGACCGAGAGCGCTGCTGTGCGCCGCATCAATGCGCAGTGCGCGGTTGCGCTGCACGTACCGACGAATCACCGGTATCGAATCGTGATGCTGATCGAGGGCGTAGGCGTCGAGCTGGAAGACATGGAGCGCCGAGAGAAACACGTCACCTGGGCGGACTGGAACAACCCGAATATCTGGAGTACGACATGAGCGAGCAGAAGAAGATGGATGCGGAGCGGGCGGCGTTTGAGGTGTGGGCAAAAGAGTCGGCCTCAATTGATCGTAATAAATTTCACCCTGAATTTTACGAGCACCTTCCAACTCGAAGGATGTGGGACGCTTGGCAAGCCCGCGCCAGCCTGCCGGTTGGTGTGCCGGATGGTTATGTGCTGGTTCCGCTTATAGCAACGCCAGAGATGATAGAGGCTGCTGTTCAGGCTATCGAGACCAAACAAGCACTGTGGCACGCCATGCTCGCCGCCGCCCCAACCGTCAAGGCTGAGCCAGCTCAATGCACCAACGAAGATTCGTGGAACTGCAAGTATTGCCGCAAGACTGAAACCTGCGAAGCGCTGGCGGACAAGCGCAATTTCGGAACTACAGCCCCCTCCCTGCCGGCTGCTGGATCGGCTGTGGAAGAGGTGGAGGCGGTTGCGTGGCAGGATGCCGATAATCCCATGTACACCACCGCCGAGCGGCGCGTGATGTTGGA